>CAZRHR010000009.1:9130-48744 GCA_964599915.1 uncultured Candidatus Competibacteraceae bacterium
ATCCTGCACACTTTTACTTTTTAAATAAAAGTTTAGACCTCCTCGCCTCTTGGGTCGAAAACATGGTATTCCAGCATGTGGAAGGTGGTTCTTGATTCCAATTGAAGGGTTCTGCCAAGGGATTTTTTCCATTTCCCCAACAAAGATTTATCAGAGAATATACCTTTTCCTTGTTTCAGATAAGCCTCCACATAAGGATGCACCATCAAGGTAATGGGACCTGGCGGTAAATCTCTGCTGGCATTGATGAGTCTGGTTTCAATTTCATCTGCCAACAAAATGGAAGACTCAATTTTACCTGTTCCTGCGCAAGCCGGGCAAACCTCTGTAGTTTCCATGTGAATCTGAGGGCGCACGCGCTCACGTGTAATTTGAATAAGGCCAATCTTGGAAGGTGGGAGCACGTTGTGCTTGGCCCGATCGTCCTTCATGGCATCCTTCATTTTTTTATACAAGACCTTTCTGTTGTCGGCCTTGTACATATCAATAAAGTCTACTACAATGATACCGCCAATGTCACGCAACCGAAGCTGACGCGCTATTTCTTCTGCGGCTTCAAGGTTTACAGCCAAAGCTGCAGCCTCTTGAGAATCGCCGGATTTGGTATTATTTCCAGAGTTAACATCAATAACATGGAGGGCTTCGGTATGTTCAATGATCAAATACGCACCGCTTTTCAGAGGTACATTTTTGCCAAACAACATTTTAACCATACGGTTTACGCCAAAATGTTCCATGATGGGTAACCGTCCTTTGAAAAGTTTTACGGTTTTTTCTCTCTCAGGAAAATTGGCCAGGGCATACTCCCGGATTTGGTCGTAATAGTCTTGGTCATTGACATAGATATTGTCAAAAACGAAATCTTTGTTCACCATATCCCGTAAAAGGGTGGTGGTACGGTTGAGTTCTCCCAACACTTTGGCAGGAGGGTTCGCTTCTTTTAATCCCGCATGGATGGAGGACCACCTTTTCTTCAGGTCTGCCAAATCTTTTTCCAAGTCTTCTTGGGATTTGTGCTCGGCAGCGGTCCGTACAATGATTCCAAAATTTTTGGGTTGCACGGCCGTGAGAATATTTTTCAAACGCTCACGCTCTTCTGCATCCCTGATTTTGGTGCTAACAGAGACCTTATCACTAAAGGGTACCAGCACGATGTATCGGCCGGGGAAGGAAAGTTCGCAACTTAAACGAGGTCCTTTTTGCGAGATGGGTTCTTTGGCAATTTTTACCAAAACATGCTGACCTGCTTTGAGCACGTCCGCAATTTTTCCATCTTTTTTGATTTGCGGTTCAAACCGAAAATGCTGAAGGGAAGGGTGTTTAAGTCGCCCGGCAAGAGTTTCACCAACGAACTTATTCAAAGAGCGTATTTCCGGACCAAGGTCCAGATAATGTAAAAAGGCATCCTTTTCGTATCCTACGTCCACGAAGGCAGCGTTCAAGTTGGCGATAACTCGGGTAACCCGAGCTAAATAATAATCACCAACATTGAACGCATAGCTTCGTCTCTCTTTATTTAGTTCTACCAGCTCTTTGTTTTTGAGCTGTGCAATGATAACTTCTTCCGGTGAAACATTGATAACAAGATCGTTGCTCACGGTAAGTATGTTCTGTCTTTCTCCTTATTGGAAGAAAAGACTAAGATTTACTACGTTAGAAAGATCAACGGTTCTTCTTCTTGTGACGGTTCTTACGAAGACGTTTTTTACGCTTGTGCGTATTCATCTTGTGCTTCTTGCGTTTTTTACCACTTGGCATAATGTGAATTTTTTAATGATTTTCTTGATGTTTCTGTACATCTCTTAGGTATGCATCAAATTCCGCAAGGGCAGCCGGGTCATTCAACGTGCTTCGAAACACATCGAAAAAAACCATGGCACTATCCATATCTCCTTTAGCCACATAAACTTCCCCAATGAAAAAGTTTATTTCCTGCCGGTCTGGATACTTAGCTTGCGCATTGGAATACCAATAGAGCGCCTTAGAAATTTGCCCCGAAAGTAAGGAAAAATGTCCTAATTGTAAAATGGCGGGTAAGTAATCGGGATTTTTCTCCACCACCTCTTTCAATTTGGCGATCCCTTCCATGGGTGCGCCACCCATTTCTACCAACACAATTCCGAGGTTGGTATTCAGTTCAGGATCGTCCGGATTGGCCTTCAAAGCTTCTTTAAAGGCGATTTCAGCTTCCATAAGTGCCCAAGTGCGATCTTCAGGGCCACTCATCATGGCACCACTTAGAAAACGGTTGCCCACTTCCTGCCAAAGGGCTGGATCCATGGTTTGCGCAGCTCGCTGACTCAAATAGGCTGCCGCAGCCAATGGCTTCATCTCCATGTCCCAAAAACGAACCAGTTCTTTCAGTATGGTATCTTTCTCGCTTTCGCCGGCCTGAGACAAAGCCAACTCAAGGTTGTTTAGACGGACTTGGGCCGAGGATGAAAGATTTTCTCGGGCATCCGCCAAATATTCAGCAGAAACAGCCCCAGTGTTCGAAGCAACCTCTTGCTTCCGTGCATGTTCAGGCAAACGGACAGGGAGCGATTGAATCGCAAAGGCTAAAAAAACAGATGACAGTACAAGAAGTACTGCCATCTGCCATTCTTTTCTTGCAAAAGACATGCAATTACTTTTTGCCGGAAGACTTTTTCTTCACCTGAGCTTGAAAAGATTTTGCAGGTTTGAAGGAAGGAATATTGTGGGCTGGAATAACAATGGTGGTAGCCTTCGAAATGTTCCGACCTTTCTTCTCTGCACGGTGCTTAATGATAAAGCTACCAAAACCGCGAAGATACACGGGCTGACCAGCAACCAGAGAATCTTTAACGGTTTTCATGAAGGCTTCAACCGTAGCTTGTACGGCTACTTTTTCAATGCCGGTGTTGTCGGCAATCTGATTGACGAGATCCGCTTTGGTCATCGCTAATTGGTTTTAATCGATTGGTTAATAAAGTGCCCAAAGTTAAGTAGTTTTACAACGTCTTGAACCTGAACTTACAGGAAAACAACAAAATTTAGGATTTTGTTTCATGTCTACCCCATTTTCAGAACTTTTAATTCATTGGTTTTCAAAAAACTATAGAGAATTGCCTTGGCGCAACTCAAAGAACCCCTATTATATATGGCTTTCTGAAATTTTACTCCAGCAAACCCGCGTGGCCCAAGGAACACCCTATTTCCACCGATTTATTGCGGCCTTTCCAACCATCCAAGACCTAGCCAATGCATCTGAAGAACAGGTTTTTAAACTATGGCAGGGTTTAGGATATTACAACCGCGCTAGAAATTTACATGCAGCCGCAAAAAAAATTGCCCACCAAGGATTTCCGACCTCTTATCAGGCATGGTTAGCCCTTCCGGGGGTGGGACCATACACCGCGGCGGCCGTAGCTTCCATTTGTTTAAATGAACATGTGCCAGCTATTGATGGTAACGTTTTACGTGTGATGGCACGCTTTACGGCGATTCCTCATGAAGTGAACCAAACCGAAGGTTTTAAGGCCGTAAGTCTAGCCCTAGGCACCCATTTTAAAACAAACCAACCAGGCACATTGAACGAGGCCATGATGGAATTGGGCGCCACCGTATGTACACCCAAACAACCTCAATGCCATCTTTGTCCTTTACAAGCTTTATGTGCGTGCGGAACACCCGAAAAAGCAGCAGACTATCCCAAGAAAAAACCAAAAAAGAAACCCATCGACCGGTTCCTCATTCGATTCTTCTTTTACACCGAAAACGAAAGCCTTTGGCTGAGAAGAGCCAAAGGAGATATTTGGGCCGGATTGTACGATTTACCCGGACAAGATGTCCCTGACCTTAATGCTTTCCAACACCATAACCTAGACAAAGAACCCTTTGCCCACCTCATCTCGGGTGAACCCATTTCGAAACCGGAGGAAATAAAGCATCAACTCACCCATCAAACCCTTTTTATCAAGTTATATAAGATAAAACTTCCGCAACCAAGCCCTTTACCATGGGGACAATGGATGGAGCACCACCAACTGCATACCTTGGCTTTACCCAGGCCTTTTGCAAAATGGCTGGAAGAACATCCTACGTTAATTGGGGAATAGCCTACGATAAGCTTGGCGTGCCTCGGAAGCGAATAGAGAACCTGGAAAGGTAGTGAGCAGTTTCTGGTACATCGCGCCGGCTTCTGTTGGATTTTTTAATGGACCCTCATACAAACCGGCAAGTGTAAATAAAGCATCATCTGCCAGAATGCCATCAGGGGCAAAAGCCAAAATATGAGAAAGTTTTTCTTTGGCCGTGTTCACATCGCCCTGAGACAAGGCCAAGCGGGCATACAACAGGTCTGCTTCATCCACAATATCGTCAACGGGAAAAGCGAGATAAAGGGAATCGAGCACCTTTAGCGCCTCATCGGTTTTACCACAAAACCCAAGCAAATCTGCCCGTGCGTACATGCCAAGTGCCCGCGCAAGTGAATCATTGCCAAGGTGATCTCCAATAAGCAGGGACAAGGCCATGGCATCATTGGCAATAAGTTTTGAAGTGGCCGATTTTAAAACTTTGGCCTGGGTCAAAGCCCAAGAAAACTCTCCTCGGAAATAGGCCAGTCTTGCATTTCTAAATTTTGCCTCCTGCCCCAGAACATCATGGGGAAATTGTTTTTCCACCTGGCCGTATAACAAGGAAGGCTCCCAATAATCGCCAAGCAGAATGAGAATATCGGCTTTTTCTAGGCGCAAACGGGCCAATTGATCTGGTGTGGCTCCTCCTCTAGACTCGACCTCTTCGAGGCGCTGTAACGCTTCCTGGGGCCGTCCTAAATCGAACGCCAACAAACGCGCATATTTAATCTTTATCTGGTTGGCTTGGGGATAAGGTCCCAAAAAAGCAATGAGGGCTTTGTAATTGGAATCCAAGGTGGCCAAAACCTTGGGCTGCTTCATACCTTCCCATTTAATTTTCCGGTCTAGCGTTTCTACCAAGCCCATCCTGGCCTCCAAATAGTAGGGACCGGCGGTTCCCAATGAAACCACATATTGAAACGCCTGTTCAGCTTCTGAAAACGCATTATTTTCCAAACAGACGCGAGCCAAAGGCATGATTCTGCCCCCTTCTTCCTTCAACCTACGGTCTAAAGCCCTGGCTTGAACAAAAGCCTGTTGAAACTCTTTTTCCTGAACCAGCATCCAAAGGAGTAAATCGTTGAAAATGGTGAGGTCGGGCTGCCGCTGACTGGCTTCTTGCAGGGCTTTTTTCAGTCCCACATTCATGGGCGCATCCTTTTTCTCGTCTAACAAGGTCATCACCACATTTTGGATGGCATTGTATTCCTGTGGGTAGGTTTTAAGCATGGAAACTACCTGTTCGGCCACCAAGTGGGTTTGCCCGGTGGCTTGTGCCATTTCAATTTTCCGAAAACCTAGCACGGGAGAAAAGCCCAACACTTCCTCGGCACGTTCATACAGTTTTACCGCCTTATTGACCTCTCCCCCTTTTGAAAACAATTGGGCCATTTGGTCTATGGGGTCAAAAGCAGGAGGAAGCTCACGCAGCAGATTGTCAAAATAACGTTCACCTTTTTTCTCACCTTCTACCGCCTTGGTCAACCGGTACACCTCGAATTGGTAAGAAAAATCCTGAGAAAATCGTTTGGCTTGCTTTTGTGCCAATTTCAGCGCCTCTTTACCTTCTCCCAGCTCTACAAGACAGGTGATGTAGCGTTCAAAAAAAGAACGATTTCTGGGTTGATACTGGTAAAATCGTTCATAAAATCGGATGGCTTTGTCGTATTCTTTTTTGTTGAAAAAAGATTCTGCCATCAGGATTTCCTGGTCTGTTTGTGCCAACACCAGGGCCTGAGTTCCTGTCCAAAGGACAAAAGCGAGGATCCATCCGAAAAATTTAACCATTACCAGTCTAAACGTTGGAAACGGGTGTAGGGTTGCAAAACCTCAGGTACCAAGATTCCCTGTTCGTCTTGATATTGTTCTAAAATGGCGGCCAACACCCGCGGCAAAGCCAGCGCACTGCCATTCAATGTGGCCAAAGGCGAAGGTTTTCCTTCTTTTCCTTTGTATCTTAATTTGAGCCGGTTGGCTTGAAATCCTTCGAAGTTGGAGACTGAAGAAATTTCAAGCCAGCGTTTCTGAGCCGAACTCCACACTTCAAAATCATAGGTAAGAGAAGAGGCAAAGCCCATATCTCCGCCACATAATTTTAAAATTCGGTAAGAAAGGCCAAGAGAAGCCACCAATTTTTCCACATGACGTACCATGTCCTCCAAGGCTGCATCGGACTGTTCAGGGGTAGTCACCTGCACAATTTCAACTTTATCGAATTGGTGCAGGCGGTTGAGTCCGCGTACATCTTTTCCATACGAACCGGCCTCACGGCGAAAACAAGGGGTATAACCCGTCATTTTCACAGGTAAAGACGCTTCAGGCAAAATCACATCCCGAAAAATATTGGTCAAGGGCACCTCAGCCGTAGGAATCAGGTAAAGGTCATCTTCGCCGACATGATACATTTGCCCTTCTTTGTCCGGCAATTGTCCGGTGCCAAAACCTGAATCGGCATTGACGAGATGGGGTACTTGAAATTCTGTATAGCCAGCCTCTGTATTAAAATCTAAAAAATATTGAATCAAAGCCCTTTGTAACCTTGCACCGGGCCCTTTGTACACGGGAAAACCTGCACCAGTGATTTTCACACCAAGGGCAAAATCAATTAATTGAAGACGGTCTGCCACATCCCAATGCGGGATTTGGGCTGTCATTTGTTCTGGTGATGGGCCACCAGAGCGAACCACCAAGTTATGTTCGGCGCTTGTGCCTGCGGGTACAGACAGTTGAGGGGCATTAGGAATGGAAATTAAGAGCTGTTGGAGCGCTTCTTCGGCCTGGGTCACTTGCTTTTCCAAAGCAGCCACTTTTTCCTTGAGCAAGGTAGATTCTGCTTTGAGCGCCTGAGCAGCTTCGGTTTGTCCGGACCGCATGGCTTCTCCAATTTGTTTAGAATTCAGGTTAAGTGCAGCCTTTTCCGCTTCGAATTGAGCCAAAGCTTGTCGGTGGTGTGTATCTAAAGCAAGGACTTGGTTTACAAGCGCTGTTCCGTCCAGGTTTCGGAGGGCAAGACGCTGGGCTGCCTGTTCCGGTTGTTGTCTAAAAAAAGAAAGATGCAACATGATGTGATATAAAAGCCCGATAAAAATAAAAACTCCCATCCGTATGGAGGGGAGTTTACTAAAAGAATTTATGCTTTTTATTGTGCTTCTTGTGGAATCACAGAAACGTAAGAGCGGTTGTTCTTGCGCTTTTTAAACTGTACGATACCATCGGAGAGGGCAAAAAGCGTATGGTCTTTTCCCATACCAACGTTTACACCAGCGTTGTGGCGGGTTCCACGCTGGCGAACAATGATGTTTCCAGCAATGGCAGCCTGACCTCCATATATCTTGATACCAAGTCTTTTGCTTTCTGATTCGCGTCCGTTCTTAGAACTACCGACGCCTTTCTTATGTGCCATGAGATGATTTTTTGAGCGTTTACTATGAAGAAGATTGCACCAATGTTATTTGGCTGCGATGCCTTCGATTTGAATTTTGGTAAAGCACTGACGGTGACCATTTAGTTTCTGGTAGCCTTTCCTGCGCTTTTTCTTAAAAACGATGACTTTATCACCTTTTACATGTGCCAGCACTTTGGCACTGATGGCAGCGCCATCGATAACGGGAGCACCTACGGTTACCTTACCTTTCTCTTCAATCAACATAACTTGATCAAAAGATACCTTGGCACCTTCTTTTTCTTGAAGGCGGTGAACATAAATCTCCTGATTCTTTTCGACCTTGAATTGTTGGCCTGCGATATTAACGATAGCGTACATGGCGCGATTTGAATTTCGAATTCTTATAAATGGGAGGGCAAAATTAATCTTTTCAATTGAGTTTTCAAACACATCTTGTGAATTTCTTTGGAAAAATACAAGAAGGGGCTTTCTCAATAACCGAAAGCGGGTGTAAGAATAACAAACTCTAGGCGTTCATTGATAGAAGTCCACTTTGCCCTGGCGGCAGGATCGGGAATCCATTGAATGACATGCTCCGGTATCAACGGATACTGATATCCACCTGCAACGGCGCGAATTCTTTGAGAAGCGATTCCTTTTTTGATCAGATAATCCCGGACTACAGCGGCCCTTTGTCGGTCTAACTTTCCTAAAGTTGCAGCCCTTGCAGAATCGGAAAAACACATTCTTACTTCTACCCGAATGTTTGGAAAGAGTCTCATGGTTCGTGCCAGGCTATCTAGGGTAGGGACATCTTCCGATACCAAGGTGTAGCTATCTGGTGAAAAAATCTCCGCTCTGGTGCGAAAGACGGTACCTCGGGCAAATTCAGCCCCGTCTAAACGGAATTCCTCTGATTTTCTTTCTTTGTAAATAGAGTCCAGAGAAACATACATGGAATGTACCTTGGGGTGAGACTGCGACCAAAGGCTACCAGCACTTAGCAGCAGGAAAAATAACCAAGGCTTTCTCATGAAAAATAAACTTAGACTAGGAATGGTGGGTTGTACCGGATTCGAACCGATGACCTCTACCCTGTCAAGGTAGCGCTCTAAACCAACTGAGCTAACAACCCAAGAGCACAAAACTAAGCATTAGGACAAGTATTGACCAAATAAAATCGATAGATCTAAAGGAAAAAACAAAAGGTTTCTAACGCTTAAAACAAAACTTAAAACAATGAAAAAGATAAAAGCCCTTGCTTTTAATCCCGTAAGGTCATCTCACAAACAGGCCGTTTCAGCAATGAATCTAAAGAATAGACAAAGTCAACTTCAAACTTAAACTGGGAATTTAATGCTAACTATTGAAGATTAAAGTTGTATACTTGGAATGAAATATATTATCTTCGCATATCCAAGTCTTATTTAAAGTTAAACGTGGACAAATATATGTCTATGAGAAAAATTACTGCACCACTGGTATTATGGGTTGCACTGGCAACCGGAACGGCCCTACTATCAGGCCTAAGTGCACAATCGAACAACCCTGCTTGTCCGAACGCCAATTTCAATGTAGGTGATTTTACAAACTGGGTGGGCCGCACCGGAACTTGTTGTCCGATTGCTGTTCCAACACTTGCCACACCTACCCCGGGCAATACTTTCATCATCAACAATAGGCACACTTTAGTTGGTCCTCCTTTTGGTACACCATTCGATCCGGTGGTAACGGCGAGCCAGTTGCCAACACATCCACCCGGAACAACCAGGGCCGCCCGTTTAGGAAATAGTGGCACAGGCGCACAGGCCGAAGCCTTAGAATATAACTTTGTCAAAGCCACAGGAAACGAGCTACTCACCGTAAAGTTCGCCGTAGTGATGCAAGACCCTGGCCACAGTGTATCCCAACAGCCGCGGTTCGAATTTCAGGTAACCAACCAAAATACAGGTTTACCCGTACCATGTACTTTTTACCAAGTGGCCGCAGCTGGAAATATTCCAGGTTTCACAAGCCAAGGACAAATCCGGTGGCTGCAATGGACAACCGTTGGTGTAGATTTGTCTGGAATTCCTAATGGAACACCACTTACAGTAGTTGCAAGAACAGGAGACTGCTCACTAAGTGGTCACTATGGCTACGGTTATGTTTGGGCAGATTGTTCTCCACTTCAAATCAACATTTCCTATTGTCTTGGGGACAACAGCGCAACCTTAAGTGCTCCGGATGGATTCCAAACCTACTTGTGGAGCACAGGTGCAACCACCAAAGACATTACCATTCCAAACCCTGCCAATGGTTCTACTTACACTTGTCAAATCACCTCATTTACTGGTTGTAACGCTACGTTGACAGCCGTTCTTCAGCCAACCATACCTACCGCAGCCTTTACGGGACAAGACGTTTGTCAGGGTGTCATTAACTTCACGGATAATTCTACCGCTTTAAATGGTACCATCAATGGATGGACTTGGAATTTCGGTGATGGCTCTCCCTTGCTCAGCGGTACACAAAACCCATCTCATACCTATGCCAATGAGGGTTCATACAACGTTCAACTGATTTCTACCACCCCGGCTGGTTGTTCAGATACCATTGTAGTACCTGTAAACGTTTCTCCTATTTTAAATGCACAATTCCAAGTACCAAATCCTTGTGGACTTACCGCCAACTTTGCTGACCAATCCACCATTTCTTCTGGAAATATTACCAGCTGGAACTGGAATTTTGGCATCCCAGGTGGCAGCGCTAGTACTCAAAACCCATCATTCAATTATCCAGCGACAGGAACGTACAATGTGCAATTGGTAATCACCAATGTCAACAACTGTACAGATACCCTAACCCAGCCGGTGACCATTAACTCAGTTCCGAATGCAGCGTTTACTGCGCCTCCCGTTTGTGAAGGAAACCTCAGTGTATTCAATGATAACTCAACCAATGCTGGTGGACCGATTAATAACTGGCAATGGACATTTGGCTCCGGTTCTGCCAATAGCACACAACAAAACCCAAACTTCAATTATCCTACTTTCGGTAACTTCAACGTTCAATTGATTGTCACCGGACCGGGGAACTGTAAAGACACGGTAGTACAACAAGTAACCGTAAATCCAAAACCCAATACCAACTTTACGCCTCCTGGTCCCTGCGGACTAACCCAAGGATTTACCGACGGAACAGTGGTTCCCGGTGGAGGAACAGCTTCTCAGTGGGGCTGGAGTTTTGGCGCAGCAGGAACTTCTTCCGTACAAAACCCAACATTCACCTTCCCAGCGCCTGGCACCTACAATGTGCAATTGATTTCTTCTACCGCCGCTGGTTGTGCTGATACCATTGTGATTCCCTACACCACCGTTGGTGATGTCACAGCCGCCTTTACCCATACCAATGTATGTCAAGGCTTGGCTTTACCTTTCAACTCTACTTCAACCACACAAGCGGATAACATTGTAGGTTGGGGATGGTTATTTGGCAACAACAACACGGGTACTGGATCCTCCACTACACATTTGTATGCAGCACCCGGAACCTATAACGTTACGCTAGGCGTGCTAACCGCTGCGGGTTGCACAGACTCAGTTACCGTACCTGTCACTGTTCACCCCAATCCGGTGCCAAATTTTGCAGCTGATTCCGTTTGTTCTGGTCAAACCACCAATTTCCTCAATACTTCTACGGTTCTCGCACCAGATGCCATCGTATCTTATGACTGGAACTTTAATAACATCGTACCGAACTCCACTTTGGTTGCGCCTAACGTTTCTTTCCCAACATGGGGAAGCTACACCATCAACCTCACCGCAACCACCAACAATGGATGTACGGCTAATATCACCAAAGTGTATCGTGTAAATCCTCGTCCTGTACTTGGCTTCCAAGCTGTGCCGAACGAAGGATGTCAGCCGCTTACCATTAACATGACCAACCAAAGCTTTGTGCCCGGACCGGATACGGTGGTATCATGGGTATGGGCCATGGGTAACGGTGGAAATGCTTCCGGCGCTACCCCAAATTACGTGTACACAGGGGCTGGATTGTTTACCGTAACTCTTACAGCTACGACTGAGCACGGTTGTGATACCACCATTACGCTTGTGGATCACGTAACTGTTCATCCAAAACCAAACAGTGCCTTTATCTTCAATAACGTACTTACGAATTATTGTTTCGATGATAATTCTGTAACGACCAATAACTTCACGACCATTAATGCACCAGGTGTAATCGCCTCCAATGATTGGAATATTACAGGTCCCGGTTTTAACCAAGATGTTACAGGCGATAACCTAACGGGACTAGTAGTTCCAAATCCAGGATTATACAATGTAGCACTCATCTCTACGTCAGATGAAGGTTGTAAAGACACCACAGAAACCGTTCTTGTGATTCATCCAAACCCAGTCGCTTTGTTTGAGTCCACCACAGATTGTTTCTGGGAAAACACCTTTACTTCCCTCACTACGGGTGGAACACCAAACTATCAATATGATTGGGACATGGGAGCCGATGGTGTTTCCGATTATTTCACCGAAGGTCCCATTTTACATATTTGGGATACCACCACTACGGCTGGCCCACAACCTGTTACCTTGGTTGTAATTGACCAGAATGGCTGTGCTAGCGATACAACCATGGATGCCATCGTAAAACCTGCACCACTCAACTTCCAATACCCCAACGTGCTGGTGGTAAATCCTGAAAATGCAGGAAACGACAAATACGACTTTGAGGTATTTGCCCCTGAGTTTAATGAATGTGTGGATTATACTTTTTCCATTTTTAATCGCTGGGGAACCAAAGTATTCGAAACCGTGAACGAAAAAGTAAATCCGGACCTTACCTGTACCAATTGCTGGAGAGGTAAAGATGACGGTGGAAACCAACTGACCGATGGCGTTTATTTCTTTGTCCTAAGAGGGGAAAGAAATATTGAAAAACAAGGTAGCATTCACTTGTTCAACTTGCAGCCCTAAGGTTTTTATTTCATATTTTAAAAGGGAGTTCAAACCATGGGCTCCCTTTTTTGTTATCTCTTTTTATTACCCATGCAGAATCAGGAATTCATCAACCCCATCGACAAAGACAAAATCACCGAAAATCCGGGGTTACTTCCTTATGCCCATACGGTGGGTGGAGCCGTGATTAAACCCGAAGACCAAGGGAAAATTAAAGGTCGGGCGCTGGCCGCCATGGAGCAGCAAACCGATATGCAACTTCGGCAAATCTATGAGCAAATGGAGGTTCTGGCCAGACAAGCCAAAAATCTCCAACGCAGAATTGAGATTTCACACATGATTTACATGGCCGATGTGAGTTTTGAACCCTTCGCAGGCCATACCTATTATTTATATCAGCGGGAAAATGGCAAGCGTGTGCTCATGATGATAGCGCCTGAAGAATGGGGACGTTCCAGCAAACTACAATTTGTGGCCACAGTCCGTCTCATGGCAGACCATACCTGGGATATTCTTAAAACGGATGAAACCCTGTGGGAACCACCCACGCAAAATTCATAATGAATGTTGCGGCCATTGCCGTGACCAACATCCCTGTCTCACCATAAAATCGGCAAGTACCAAGGAAACCATCGCTTCTACGATGGGAACTGCCCTTGGAACTACGCAGGGATCATGGCGTCCTTTCGCCTCTAAAATAACCTGTTCCCCTTCTCGGTTAATGGTTGATTGGCTTTTGCCAATGGTCGCCACTGGCTTAAAGGCAACCGTGCATTCCAAAGGCATGCCATTGGACAACCCACCTTGAATTCCACCCGAATGATTGGTTTTTGTAGCCACTTCACCATCGTTGAGGTAAAATGCATCGTTGGTGGCGCTACCTGACTTCGACGCACCGGAAAAACCCATGCCAATTTCCACGCCTTTTACCGCATTAATGGACGCCAAAGCACCGGATAAAACCGCATTAAGTTTTTGAAAAACAGGTTCTCCTAAACCTGCGGGTAGACCTTCTACCCTACATTGAATTTTACCACCCACAGAATCTCCCTCTGCCTTCATTTTAGCCACCAATGCCTCCATTTCCGATGCAGCCAAAGGATCTGGGCAGCGTACTACATTGGTTTCAGTGTTCATATGAAAGGCAATTCCTGA
Source organism: uncultured Candidatus Competibacteraceae bacterium (assembly GCA_964599915.1). Taxonomy (GTDB): domain Bacteria; phylum Bacteroidota; class Bacteroidia; order CAIKAF01; family CAIKAF01; genus CAZRHR01. The sequence continues at coordinate 22,729 of CAZRHR010000009.1, forward strand.
ATCCATCGCACTTTCTATGCCGCCGATGGCTTGCGTCCAGGCTTTTACCCGTATCCCGGACATCTGTAGCATCTGTTGAACCATGGCGCCTGCCGCTACACGAACGGCCGTTTCTCGGGCCGAAGAACGCCCTCCGCCGCGTACATCACGGATGCCAAATTTTCTTTCCCACGTATAATCGGCATGACTTGGGCGATACACTTGGGCTAAATGGTCATAATCTTGCGAACGTTGGTCTTGGTTCCTGAGAATAAATGCCAAAGGTGTCCCCAAGGTTTTTCCCTCATACAAACCGGACAATACCTCTAAAGTGTCTGCCTCATTCCGTGCAGTGGTCAAAATGGATTGGCCGGGACGTCTTCGGTCTAAAGCGTCCTGCACCAGCGAAAGGTCTAATGGAAAACCGGCCGGCAGCCCAAGCAAAACTCCACCTATGGCAGGTCCGTGGGACTCACCAAAACTGACCAACTGAAGCCACTGACCAAATATATTGCCATCCATTTCCTTTCATTTAATGAGGTGTACAAGTATAACCTTGTTCGTTTCACAAAGTTGTCATTTTTAACCCGAAATCTACCTTAGATTATCCAAAATAGCACTTCAACAGCGTGAATTAAGGCCATAACCTTATGGCATAAATCCTTCGGAGGCCGCAGGTAAAAGCGGGAAAAAATGTATTATTGTAAAGCGATGGCCAAAAAATACATGCCCCCTTTGCCCCTGATTGGTCGGAGAGAGAAGGTTTCCTTCCCCAGTTTAGGACTATCCGGTGTCACTGCGAAAATTGACACTGGCGCGTATTCTGCCTCATTACATGCCCGCATTATCAGTGTAGAGGAGCATTCAGAAGGAACCCGTGTGGTATTTCAGCCTTTAGGTAAAAAAAATAAGCTCCGGAACATTTTACCTGTGACCTTGCCTGTATTGCGCATGAAGAAGGTGAAAAGCTCCAATGGCCAGGCACAATCCAGGATATTTGTTTCAATTCCACTCCAAATTGGGCCCTATTTAGTAGAAACGGCGTTTGGGCTTACGGACCGAAGTGCCATGAAAACCACCGTGCTTTTGGGCCGTAAGATTTTATCGCAGCGATTTTTAGTAGATGTAAGTAGGTCACATCTTTTGGTTCCGAAGGCAAAAAAAAGGCAAAAAAAAACCGGCTCGTAAGCCGGTTTTAAAAAAGTTATCCCATTAGGGACGGGTAGTCGTAATTACAATGGTATCGCTACCACCGATGGTAGAGAAACGTGCATTGGATTTTTCCAACAATTCGATGGTCAAATTGGTGGTATCTGCTTCAACTAATTGAAGGATGGTTTCGTTGGAAATCAACGCCCAAGTACCTGTAGAAGTGTCCGCTGCGCTGGTGGCAGTGTAGGCATTGTCTGTGGTGAAATTAAACTTCATGTTGGTGAAGTTGGGCAGAGTCCCAGCCATTTCCATGCTGTTGATTTTAAAAGAAGAAACAGACCAGGCACCATCGGTAAGAAGTTCGGTTTTAGATGGGTCGGAGCAAGAAGCCAATACGAGGCCGAAAGCGGCTAAGCCTAAAAATGCTTTTTTCATGGTTAAAAGATTAAGTGAAACTAGCCTTTAAGAGCAATTAATAGGCCAAAAGGTTGCATGAACAACTAAATTATTTTTTTTGGAGCTGATTTAAAGTGTTTTTCTTGGAAATGAGGGCGAAAGACTGTAATTTTGCAGCCCTTAAATGATGCCCGGAACATTTCTTTTTAAGTTAAACCAAAGGTTTTTCTTCTTCTCACTTTCGGGGGCATCAGTACGAAAGCAGTAGAAGAAAGCCGGAAGCTCTGATACAATGTCAGAAGAAACCAATGAAGTAATGGCAGCTGATACTGCTGCTCCGCAAACCGGTGAATTCAACTGGAATGCCCTGACCAAACGTGGCGATGTGTACAGTCAAGAAGATCGCGACTCCATGTCTACCATGTATGGTCAAACCCTTTCCTCCGTACTGGAACATGAAATTACCAACGGTCGTGTGGTATCGATGTCGGTGAAAGATGTAGTGATCAACATCGGATATAAGTCCGAAGGCATCGTACCTCGCACTGAATTCAGATACAACCAAGACTTGGCTGTAGGCGATCAGGTGGAAGTGTACATTGACAAGTTGGAAGACAAAAATGGTCAATTGTTGCTTAGCCATCGCAAAGCCCGCGCCATCCGTGCATGGGATAAAGTGAACCAAGTACATGCCAATGATGAAGTCATTCAAGGTACCATCAAGTGCAGAACCAAAGGTGGACTTATTGCCGACGTATTCGGTATTGAGGCCTTCTTACCAGGTTCTCAAATTGATGTGAAGCCTATCCGTGACTACGACGTGTACGTTGGAAAAACCATGGAATTCAAAGTGGTGAAAATCAACCAAGAATTCAAAAACGTGGTGGTTTCCCATAAAGTACTGCTCGAAGAAGAATTGGAAGAGCAAAAAAGACACATCATCTCCAAACTGGAGAAAGGTCAGGTACTGGAAGGTATCGTCAAAAACATCACCTCTTATGGCGTATTCGTGGATCTTGGTGGCGTAGACGGACTTATTCACATCACCGACCTCAGCTGGGGACGTATTGTGCATCCTGAAGAAATCGTGCAACTGGACGCTAAAATCCAGGTGGTTGTATTGGATTACGACAACGAGAAGAAGCGGATTGCCCTTGGTCTTAAGCAACTTTCTGCACATCCATGGGATGCCCTTTCTGCCGAACTCAAAACCGGAGACAAAATCTCTGGCCGCGTAGTGGTATTGGCAGATTATGGTGCATTTGTAGAAGTAGCACCAGGCGTAGAAGGTTTGATTCACGTATCCGAAATGAGCTGGTCACAACACCTTCGTTCTGCACAGGACTTCCTGAAAGTAGGCGACACCGTAGAGGCCATTGTACTCAACGTAGATCGGGACGAGCGGAAAATGTCTCTGGGCATGAAACAACTAACGCCAGATCCATGGTCCACTATCCAAGAGCGTTATCCGGTAGGCAGCAAACATTCTGCCATCGTGAAAAACTTCACCAACTACGGTATCTTCGTAGAGCTTGAAGAAGGAATTGATGGACTTATCCACATTTCCGACCTCAGCTGGACCAAGAAAATCAAACATCCTTCCGATTTCACCAAAGTGGACGAAAGAATGGATGTGGTGGTGTTGGATATCGACATTGAAAACCGCAAACTCAGCTTAGGCCACAAACAACTTGAGGAAGATCCATGGGAAGTATTTGCTTCCGTATTCGATGCTTCTCAAGTACACAAAGGTACCGTCATCGAAGTTTCTGATAAAGGAGCGGTGGTATCTATGGCCTATGGCATCGAAGGTTTCGCACCCATGAAGCATCTGAAAAAAGAAGATGGCTCTAAAGCGAAAGTGGAAGATGTATTGGATTTCGCTATCCTAGAGTTCTCTAAGGATGACAAAAAAATCCTCATCTCTCATACCCGCACATGGGATGAGTCCATGAAAGAGGAAGAAAAAGCACCCCGCAAAACTGCCAACAAAGGCGGTGGCGATGCTTCTAAATCCATCAAAAACCTTAATCAGCAAACAGAGAAAACCACCCTTGGTGACTTGGGCGTTCTCAGCGACCTGAAAAAGGAAATGGAGCAAAACCAAAAATCCGGAAAAGAGTAATCTTTTCTTTTGATAACACGAAAAGGCCGGAATATCCGGCCTTTTTTTTTGCTTTCAATCCGCATAAGGGGGTATAAAATTCACCTCATTCAATATTTTTTGACCCTCTTGAAGAACCTAGCCACATTTTATCCGTTCATACTCCGGTTACTTCGCTCAGGGGTTTCTATCTTTATCGCCTATGGATTCGTGTTTTCATCCGCTTTTTGCCTCCCTGCTGGAACGAGATTGGCTCATCAATTTATCGCAGACACCTAAAGGCTCTATCTATTTAAAAGGCTTGTATGGCAGTTCCCTTGCCACCACTTTGCATGCGCAATTTTTACAAACCGCCGTGCCCAATTTGGTCATTGCGCAAGACAAAGAAGAAGCTGCCTATTTGCTCAATGACCTTGAAACCCTTGCAGGAAGCGAACAGGTCGTTTTTTTTCCTGAATCGTACCGCAAAGCCTACGACCATGAAGAAGAAACCGACAACGGGAATGTATTGCTCCGAACCGAAGCCCTCAATGCCATTCGATCCGGGAAATTTGCCCACGTAGTGACTTATCCGGCTGCGCTTGCCGAAAAAGTCATCACTAAAAAAGGAATTGAGCAAAAAATGCAGCGCATCCAACCCGGCGACCCCTTGGATCCGGATTTTGTTTTCGACCTGCTCATCAGTTTCGATTTTGAAAGGGAAGATTTTGTGTATGAACCCGGACAATTTGCCCTCAGAGGCGGCATTATCGACGTATTTTCCTACGCCCATGACCAACCTTTACGGATTGAATTTTCAAAAAATAACATTGCTGAAATCCGAACCTTTAATCCGGAAAACCAACTCAGCACAGGAAGCCTGAAAGAGGCTTTTATTATTCCAAACATTGAAAACAAGCAAACAGAGGAATTACGACTGCCTTTGCCGGCGTTCATGGAAGGGAAGCCCCATGTTTGGATTTTTGATGTGCGGCAAGCAGAGGAGGATATTCAACGCCGATATGCGCAAATAGAAGCGTTGTACGCCTCGAAAAATTTCACCATTGCCCAAGCCCCGCCTGAGCAGAAATACCTGGATGGTTTCTCCTTCCGGGCTTGCCTTGAGTCCCTTTCTCTTTTTATTTATAAAAGTGCAGTAACGGAAGGTCAAGTGGTGGATACCGGTTTTCAACCTTCACCCGTCATTGCCAGAAATTATCCCCACTTGTTGGAGCGTTTGTTGCATTTTAAATCGCAGGACATTCAAACCCTGATTTTATGCAGTAAACCCAATCAATTGGAGCGATTGCAGCAAATCCTAACCGACTTGCTTGCCCAGCAAAAATCTACCTATACACCGGAAGAACTGTTTACCCCGGCGTTTTCCGTATTGCAGCAGGGTTTTTGGGATCCGGAAGGTCGGCAGGTTCTTTTTACCGATCATGAAATTTTCGATCGCCACCGTCGCTACCAGCTCAAGAACCGATTCAGTGCCAACCAAGCAGTGACCCTAAAGGAGCTGACAGATTTACAACCAGGCGATTATGTTACGCATATTGACCATGGCGTGGGACAATTTGCAGGATTGGAAAAAACCCAGGTAAACGGGAAAACGCAGGAAGCCGTCAAAATTGTTTTTAAGGACGGAGATGCCATTTTTGTAAGTATCCATGCCCTTCATCGGATTGCACGGTTTTCCGGCAAAGATGGAAAAGTGCCGGCCCTTTCCAAGTTAGGAACACCCGCCTGGCAAAACCTCAAGGCCAAAACCAAGCAAAAAGTGCGCACCCTCGCCTTTGACCTGCTCTCTTTGTACGCTAGGAGAAAAACAGAAAAAGGGTTCGCTTTTTCCGGAGACAATCCATGGATGCACGAACTGGAGGCCAGTTTCCCATGGGAAGAAACCCCGGACCAAGCCAAAGCCATTGCAGACATTAAAGGAGACATGGAACGACCTATTCCCATGGACCGGCTGGTCTGTGGAGATGTAGGTTTCGGAAAAACGGAAGTTGCTGTTCGGGCTGCATTTAAGGCGGTTTGCGACCATAAACAGGTCGCCATTTTGGTGCCCACCACCATTCTGGCCTTTCAACATTTCAAAACTTTTTCCAACCGGCTCAAGCACATGCCGTGCCGCGTGTCTTACATCAATCGATTTAGATCCGCCAAACAACAAAAAGATATCTTGGAAGATGTAGCCAATGGAAAAATTGACATCCTCATTGGAACACATAAGCTACTTTCCGGTCAAATTCAATTTAAAGACCTTGGTCTACTGATTATTGATGAAGAGCAAAAATTTGGGGTATCGGCCAAAGACAAACTCAAAACCCTGAAAGTGCATGTGGACACGCTCACCTTAACCGCTACGCCCATTCCGCGAACCTTACAATTTTCTTTGATGGGCGCCCGCGATTTGTCCGTCATCCGCACACCACCGGCCAACAGACAGCCAGTTATTACTGAATTAAAAGGCTTAAATGAGGCTTTTATACGGGACGCCATTTTGTACGAAATCAATCGAAATGGTCAAGTGTTCTTTTTACATAATCGGGTGCAGAATCTGCCGGAAATCACGGGCATGATTCAGCGCTTGGTGCCTGACGCACGGGTTCGAGCAGCCCATGGACAAATGGATGGGAAACAATTGGAACAAGTGATGTTGGATTTTATTGATGGCGATTTCGACGTCCTGGTGAGTACCTCCATCGTGGAAAATGGTCTGGATGTACCTAATGCTAATACCATGATCATTAACCAAGCACAAAATTTCGGTTTAAGTGACCTTCATCAGATGCGTGGTCGCGTGGGACGCGGAAATCGCAAGGCCTTTTGCTATCTGGTCACGCCGCCATTTTACACCCTAAGCAGCGAAAGCCGCCGCAGATTGCAAGCCCTCATCGAATTCTCCGATTTGGGCAGCGGATTTAACATTGCCATGAAGGACTTGGACATTCGTGGCGGTGGCGACTTGCTGGGTGCCGACCAAAGCGGTTTTATCCAAGAAATGGGATTAGAGACGTACCAAAGAATTTTATCGGATGCCGTGCGGGAATTGAAGGAAAAGGAGTTTCAGGACGTCTTTAAAGAAGAACTCAACCGTGCAGACCATCAGTGGGTGGATGATTGCCACATTGATACGGACCTCGACATCATGTTGCCAGAAAGCTATGTAGACCAAATTGCGGAACGACTGGCGCTGTACAAAGAACTGGATCATTTCGAGAAAGAAGAAGATTTGCAAGCGTTCATCCAACGTTTAGAAGACCGCTTTGGCCCCTTGCCTGCACCGGCAGCCGCTTTAATAGACACCATACGGCTTCGGAACCTGGGTCGAACCCTTGGTTTTGAGAAAATTAGCTTGAAAAACCAGCAAATGACTTTACATTTTCCGTCCCGTTCAGATGCGCCCTACTTTGAGTCGAGTTTATTTCAGTGGATTTTGCAGAAAGTAACCACTTGGTCCAATGCAGAACTTAAACAAAAACAGACCAAACTCACTTTAACTATCAAAGGGATAAGCCATGTGCATGCGGCCTACACGAAACTTCAGCAATTGCAACCCCATGATGTGTTCAAACAAGATGCTTTGCCCACTTGAAATGAATGCGGCCGCGTACCGAAAAATGGTACTTTATTTCCTTTTTTTTAAGAAAACAACAACTAAAGCTTAATGCTATTACTTTTGTAACCTATGGCATTCGATGTAAACACCAAAACCTTTGATATCGCTATTGTAGGCGGAGGAATTGTAGGTGCCGCTACGGCTTATCGGCTTCAAGAAGCCTATCCAGATTTGCACATTGCATTATTGGAAAAAGAGGCCCATTTGGCCGACCACCAAACGGGAAACAATTCCGGTGTCATACATTCCGGAATTTATTATAAACCAGGTAGTCACAAAGCCAGAAACTGTGTGGAAGGCCGGAGAGATTTGGTGGCTTTTGCCAAAAAATACAACATTGCCCACGAAGTCTGTGGAAAGGTCATTGTGGCCATTGATGAGGAGGAAGCCAGCCGCCTGGAAGCCATTTTTAAACGTGGACAAGAAAATGGCATTGAAGGCATTCGCTTAATTAATGGCGATGAAATCCGAGAAATTGAACCTTTTTGTGCAGGTATAGCCGGCATTCATGTTCCTTGCACCGGCATCATTGATTTTCGTGGTGCAACAGAAAAAATGGCAGAATTGGTGTTGGCCATGCAACCCGAAAGTCGAATTTATCTCAATACCCGCGTATTGGATGTACAAGACGAGGCCGGCTTAAAGGTTATTCAGACTTCCAAAGGAACGTTGAAAGCCAAATACGCCATTTTCTGCGCAGGATTACATTCAGATCGCCTAGCTAAAAAAGATGGAGTGAACTTGGACCTGCGGATTGTCGGTTTTAGAGGAGATTATTATGAATTGTCTGAACAAGGCATGCATAAAGTAAAGAACTTGATTTATCCGGTGCCCAACCCCGCATTTCCATTTTTGGGCGTGCATTTTACACGTATGGCCTTGGGTGGTGTCGAGTGCGGTCCCAATGCCGTCTTCACCTTTAAGCGAGAAGGCTATGGAAAAACAGATTTCAGCTTCATTGATACCGCGGAAGCCCTCGGTTATGGCGGCACGTGGAAACTCTTTTTTAAACACTGGAAATTTGGCTTGGAAGAATACCGCAGGGCTTTCTCCAGAAAATTATTTTTAAAAACCCTTCAACGTCTGATTCCTGACCTTAAGGATGAGGATTTGAAACCAGGCCGCGCAGGCGTTCGCGCCATGGCTTTAGGACCGGATGGAGAAATGATAGACGATTTTCACATCGCCTACAGAAACGCCTCCATTCATGTATTAAATGCGCCTTCTCCGGCAGCCACCGCTTGTTTGTCCATTGGAGCAGACATACGTGACATGGCCAAAACCCATTTTGGGTTGGGAGCATTCACCAAACCAGACCCCTCATGAGCATGTTTAATCTATTCGGGAAAAAGAAAATTAAGGCCGAGGAGCTCGCGCCCACTTATGCCTTTACCATTTATCAAGCCATTGAGGCAGGGTTTCCGGAAATTACAGGGTACTTGAACGAGGACACTGATTTCGAGGAGGCGCCAGCCATCAACCCTACCGAAGATGAATGGTTCATTTACATCGTTTTTGCCGGGAACTTACTTCACCTTGAACACCATTTCCCCCAAGAACAAGTCCCCGACCTCACCCGTATTTTTGCCCACCAATTCACCGCCATGATGGGTAAAGATCCGCTGGACGAAAGTCAAATTATTTATGACTACATCGACTACCTAAAAAAACTGAATCAAGACCAACAGTCCATTGCCAAGTCTATGGCCTTGGGACTTTTCAGAAAGTATGATTTGGGTAAGTACCAGCAGGAACATTTTCAAAAACAAGACATCCCAAGTCCCAAAGTCATGAAAGACCTTTCGGACATGGTCATGTATTTTCTTTGGAACTGGGAAGATTATCTAAGCAAATACAAAGTGACCTTGTCATGAATTTTAATTCCGTAACTCAAAGGGACTTAGAGGTTTTTGCCACCCTATTGCCCGCACAGGGTATCGTTACGGATGTAGAAGAAAGGGCGTCCTTTGGCAGGGATGAAACAGAAGACTTTTGTTTTCCACCTGAAGTGGTTCTTTTTCCCGAAACCACCGCGCAGGTTTCAGCTATTTTGGCGCATTGCCACCAACGCCATATTCCTGTAACCACCAGAGGTGCAGGAACAGGACTCAGTGGAGGAGCCCTGCCGGTGCACGGAGGCGTTTGTCTTTCCATGAAAAAGATGAACCAGATTCTTCTCATGGACACAGAAAATCTTCAGGTGCACACCCAACCGGGCGTCATCACCCAGGTTTTACAAGAAGCGGTGGCCGCCCACGGATTATTTTATCCGCCCGATCCGTCCAGCCGTGGTTCCTGCTTTATTGGAGGAAACATTGCAGAAAATGCAGGAGGGCCACGTGCGGTGAAATATGGCGTCACCAAAGATTGGGTCCTTAATTTAGAAGCGGTTTTGGCCGATGGAACTATCATAGAAACAGGCGCCAATGTCCTTAAAAATGCCACAGGTTATAACCTAACCCAACTTTTGGTGGGCAGTGAAGGTACCTTAGCGGTCGTCACCAAAGCCGTACTCAAACTCATCCCCCACCCCACCCTTCAATGGGTTATGTTGGTGCCATTTTTCCAGGCCAAAGATGCTTGTGTTGCAGTAAATGCCATTTTCCAGGCAGGCATCACGCCTTCGGCCATGGAATTCATGGAACGCGATGCCCTTGAATGGACCTTGAAATTCAAGCCGGAAATTCAAATGACGCTTCCTCCCGATGTGCAAGCGCATTTACTCATTGAAATCGATGGATTCAGGGAAGAAGAATTAATGGCTCAGGCAGAAGCCATTTACCAAACCCTGGAAACCTTCCGAACCGGAGAGTTCTTATTGGCGACCGCCAGTGCGGAAAAAGATGCCTTGTGGAAATTAAGAAGAAGCGTCGGCGAAGCCGTAAAATCAAATTCCATTTATAAAGAGGAGGATACGGTAGTGCCTCGGTTCAAACTTCCTGATTTACTGGAAACTGTAAAAAGAATTGGTCATGCCTATGGTTTTCAATCAGTGTGCTATGGACATGCCGGAGATGGAAACTTACATGTAAATATTATTCGTGGAAACTTGTCTGAAGAAGACTGGGAAGTCACCTTACCTAAAGCCATTCGTGAACTTTTTACGGAAGTGAGGTCTATGGGAGGCACCCTTTCAGGCGAACACGGGATTGGCTGGGTGCAGAAAAATTACATGGATTTGGTGTTCTCTCCACCCCATTTAGCATTAATGCAACACATCAAAAAGGGCTTTGACCCGCATGGTATTTTGAACCCGGGGAAGATTTTTCCGGATGCACTTACCACCTAATTTTGACCTAAATTCAAGTGTTAAAATCGTTAAGATGCAGATGGAGGTCTTGTTAATTTCCTAACAACCTCTTTAGGTGTAAGTTTAGTAAATAGCTTCCCTTCTACCGCCAAAGCAATATCGCCTGTTTCTTCGCTCACCGTTACGGCAATGGCATCACTTACTTCACTAATCCCTATGGCTGCTTTATGCCGCATCCCTTTATTTCCTGCCATTTCATGATTTTCCGTCAGTGGAAGCATACACCTTGCCCGAAGAATTTTATTGCCTTTAATCAAAGCGGCACCGTCATGTAAAGGTGTATTTTTAAAAAACAATTGTTCGAGCAAAGGGGCCGTAAGGGTGGCATCGATAAGGACACCACTTCTGGCATAATAGCGCAACTCAGAATTCCGAAGAAACACCATAAGCGCCCCGGTTTTAGAGGCTGAAAGACGGGTTAAAGCCGTTTCTAGGGCCACTTGGTCCAGGTTGGCCCATCCCTGTGAGCGGGAAGGATCAGGGAAAAACCTTCTTAAAAAAGACAGCCGCCGACCACCCGCATTTGAACCCAATAAAATTAGAAAACGACGGACTTCTTGCTGGAAAACCAGAATAAATGCCAGCATGCCCAAGCCGGTAAACTGCCCCAGCAAACTAGATAAAACATGCATATCTAACGCTTCTACCAGCCAATACAGGACATAAATGACCAACATGGCAAAGAAAATCCGCAGGGCTACGGTACCTTTTACAATTTGATACAATTGATATAAAACGATGGATACCAGAAAGATATCCAATGCATCAACCCATCTGAATTGTAAAAAAAGAAGTGTGGATACCATGGCTTAAATATCGGAATTTTATCCCGGATGGGCATGATAGGCCTCAAAAACAGCCACGGCTTGGGCGGTTTCCTGCACATCATGCACCCTAAGAATGGAGGCTCCACCGACCATCGCCAAGGTCGCCGCCGCGAGAGAACCCGGTAACACTTCCTTGGCAGAAGCCTTACAGACCTCCTGAATCATTTTTTTTCTTGAAACGCCCACCAGTAAAGGGGCGTCAAGTACCTGTCGCAAAAAAGGCAATTCCCGTAATAAAGCATAATTGTGTTCCAAGGTTTTTCCAAAACCAAAACCCGGATCCACCCACACATCCATGATGCCAAGCTGATACAAACGAGTCAACTTTTGGTGCAGTTCATGGGTTACTTCGCGCACCACATCGCGATAGGAGGGTGCTTGCTGCATGGTTTGCGGTGTTCCTTGCGCATGAGTAAGTACATAAGGCACTTGAAATTTGGCCACGACTTTCCACAAATCTGGATCCCAATCGCCACCGCTCACATCGTTGATCATGTGGGCGCCATTTTGCAGGGCCATTTCGGCGACTTCTGCACGGTAGGTATCCACAGAAATGGGCACCTCAAGTTGAAGCGAACGCACGGCGTCTAACCCAAGAGCTACCGCATTCATTTCTTCCTGCACCGAAAGTGGTTGAGCACCCGGCCGTGTACTCATTCCTCCAATATCCAAGATATCCGCACCTTGCTCTACCATCGCTTTTACCCGTAAGGCCACTTCCGACGCGTGGATATACTTTCCGCCATCGAAAAACGAATCCGGGGTAATGTTCAGTATTCCCATGACCAGCGGGCGATGCCAAGATACCAATCGCCCTCCCATACGTACCTGATGTTTGTTCATTCCATTTCCATTTGCGACCTTCGCTCCAAAGCGCATAATGATGACGCAGACTTTGCAGGAATATCGGGAAACGTTAAAGGTATGCAAATCCGTGTTTATGACGAAAACAGCGGATTATGGCACCTCTTGGAGGGTTTTACGTCCGTCGTCTCTCACGGATCAAATATTTATTAAGGCCCAAAGAATTCGAACCATCATGGACAAAGGTGCCAAGGTGGAAGAAGGCATTTTGCCGGAATTTATAGGGATTGTAAATTATTGCCTGATGGCTTTGATTCAATTGGAAGCTGCCGCGGATTTGCCGGAAGAATTGCCCATGGACACCGCAGAACAGCTCTACGATGCGACCGCATTGCGGGTAGAAACCTTAATGCTGGACAAAAACCATGATTATGGAGAAGCATGGCGACAAATGCGTATTAGCACATTTGTAGACATGATGTTGATGCGGGTAAAAAGAATTCGCCAGATCGAAGATCTACAGGGAAAAACCCAAGCCAGTGAAGGCATTGATGCCAATTACATGGACATGATGAATTACGCCATGTTTGCCCTGATTCAGCTCAGATATACTTCAAACTGAGCTTTTACTTACATTATTGTACAACCAGCTTTTTGCGAAATGTACCAAGAGCTGGGTGTTTTCCCTCAATCAGGTAAAGGCCTTTGGGCCACTCGGAACAAGACCAGGTAAACGTTCCATCCATATCCATGACCGTTTGGGTCGCTATGGTTCGGCCTAATCCATCTATGGCGGTTAAATGCCACACGTTATTTGTTGTAGAGGGTGGAAAGGAAAGGCTAAAATGTTCCGCCGTCGGATTGGGAAACAACCGCACTTCAGGTGACAAATCTTGGGTGAAGGCGCCTAAAGGGTCCGTTTTAAAAATGGCCCGAAAACCCACGGGAGCGGCACCTACCTGTCCCGTCCATTGAGGGAGCAAAGTATCGGAAATCAATCCATTGCTTTCCCAATGTGAAAAAACAAAACCCTGGGCTGCCACCGCCCGAATGGGCACAGGAATCCCATCAAAATAATCACCTTGCCAAGGAAAAGCAGCGGTAGAAAGGGTATGCACCTCTACACGTCCTGCATTGGGCGGCCAAACGTCCAAAGTAATGGGCGTAACGCCTTGCAACCCGAATCGCTGCACCGCATGGCTTTTTACCTGGGCAGACCGACACAACAATTCTTGCTGAAAAGTCAAATGATTGGCATACAACTGATTTACTTGTTGAGGCACATCCCAAGGATTTCCCCAACGTTGGTATTGGGCCGGCATTTCAAGAACGGATTGGTTAAACACGGCATCGGTCACTTGAATCAACCTGGCATCTGCCCAACTGCTGTTCATTAAATCTGCCATACGATTCAGAAAATAATGTCGAAAGGTGGGGTTTTGCATGGATTTAAGCCAAAGTCCAATGTGAGGGTTCGCCGGATCTTGTTGAAGCATAAAATCAAAATGGTCGAAGTAGCAATCTGTCCAACCGTTAGGTCCAAGGGATAATTCTTGGTCTATTAAGCCATATCGCCACGCCCCTGCCGTGGTATTTGAGCGGTAAATTTTAATGTTGTTTTGGGGCCAATCTGTGTTACCCATCCATGTCTGAGCCGCGATATAGTCCACGTAATAAGGTAAATCGACATGGCTTTGAACTTGATTCCAATAAGTGGGATCATTGGCATCTAATGCCTGCCAGGCTAGAACCGCCTGTTCAAATCCGGCGGTACTTCCTTCCACCGCACGCAATTGATAATTGTAAAAAGCGCTCAGAGACAGCAAGTCTATAGAATCAGGATGCGCACCTTCCAAGGTGGTAAAATATTCAATGTTCCATTTTTCCCGTCCTTCATACCAACCAAAGTACTGCCCATTGATATACACTGAAATGGGTTGAAAAGCAGAATAATAGCCATATTGGTTTTCCATCATTAACTTGACCTGTACCGCGTCTTTCCAAGGCAACACAAGCCATTGATTGGAACCATTTCGTAGATACAAGTCACTGTAAAGGTTGCGCTGTGGTCGGTCCGGGTGAACTGAATGAAGCATAGGACCGTCTCCCAAAACCCCATGATTCCAACTGATGCGGAAAGAACGTTGGGGATGTGTTCTACTGCCGCCCCAACCCCCGTCCATGCGAATGGCCGCACGGCCGCTATGCACAAGAGGATGTCCGGGCGTAGCTTCCAGATAATCGGCATGCGCGGCTTTTACTTTATCTTCCAGCGGATGATCAAAAATCCCTTGAGGTCCATAAATATCGTCCGGATCTACAGCCACTGCAAGGATGGGCGTACTATGCTGGACCTGAAGCAAAAAACTACCGGAAAGGACAGGTGAATCCATCCAGCCCGGAACCACCGCTTTTACCCGTACCACAGTATTTTGAAAAATGGGAATGGGCTGCCCCGTCCAAACCAAACTATTCGTATCGGGCGTTTGGCCATCCAATGTATAATATAACGTACCACCCCCAAAATTTGGATTGATGAGCGACAAACCAAATGGAGCGGCATACCTCCCCGGAGGTACAGAAAAAGTAGGCGACAAGGCATATCCCTGAAAAGAAGCAGCCGTTTGGTTTGAAGCACCAGGCGTAGGCGAAGAGAAAAAGCCCAAATTAGTTCCGCCATCTTGGATGGAGCCTGCGCTTACATCTAAGCCCGGACCCGTGTTTACAGACAAACTGGAAACCAATTGCTGGGCCGCATCAAACAAATATACCGTTTCACCTTGCCCGGAAATTTTAAAATTCGTGTGGTATTTGTAGCCTTGCAGGGGAAGATATTGTGCACTCAATTGATGAACAGGCACTTGTCCCAAATGGAGATCAATGTACGTGTAGACTACTGGGTCTGTTTGAATCACATCAAAGGCCAAGGAAGTAATGGGACCCGGCTGCAATCCGGCCGCCAGAAGTTCCTGAGGGAGAAACAAAAGTTGATGTCGAGCGCTCCAATACCAATTGCCGTAAGGCGCAGGATAATCGTAAGGCGAATTTTGCAGATTACCCGAACCAATGGTGATCCCATTGAACTGCAATAAAGGACGGGTAAAAGAAGGCGTGCCTTGGTTGTGCTGACATGCAGCATCGCTATAATCCTGAAAACTAAAAACGGTAGAGGGAAAAGCGGTGCTGGAAGATCGGTGTACCGCGTTGGTGATATAGCCATTTTGGTTATAACTACACACATTGAGCAAAAGGGCACTTTGACCATCCCAAACCAAAGGCGTAGAAAAGTTGTGGGTATTCCAGCCTGAAACCGGAGTAAAAGACAAACTTTGATGAACGGCCGTGAGTGGCGGAAAGGCGTATCGATTTTTTCCACTACAATAGAGTAACAAAAAACCACCCGGAGGAAGTTGAATGGCAGGCAAAGGCCATTTTCCGGGGACTTGCATTTGATCAGTCAAGGTATAACCACCTAATTGAATGGAGGTAGTCCCTGCATTATACAACTCTACCCAGTCTTCAAAATCCCCATCTTCATCCGAAAGGTGGCTGTAATTTTTATTCGAACCTTCATTGAGCACCAATTGGGCTTGCATGGGATCCCCCAAAAGGATGGTGAAAAGACAGAAAAGGCTGGAAAGAAAACGTGAAAAAGGAAAGAAGTCAATATGTTGCATGGGTTGTGGCTCCTTGATGAATGTCATATTTATAAAGGTAGCTTTTTATCAAAAAAAATGCCTTCCCGAATTGGAAAGGCATTAGAAATTGAAAATCAAAAATTTAATCGTTGCTGCGGCCCATGTACGCCAGCACATAATAAAGCAGTGTGGTTACTGCGGCAAGGGCGGAAATCACATAGGTTAAAGCGGCAAGGGACAACGCTTTGGTCGCCTTGGTATGCTCTTCTCCATAAGTAAGACCGGTGGCATTTAACCAAACCAAAGCCCTTCGGGAAGCATCAAATTCCACAGGCAGGGTAATCAACGAAAAAAGTGTGATGAAAGCTTGGGCCACAATGACAATGAGCAAAGCGGTTTTACTTCCCCAACCCAGCATCGCCCCACCAAATAATGCGGCAATGAAAACAAAGTTGATTACGTTGGTCGAAATCTGGACAATGGGCACCATGGCCGAACGAAACTGAAGAAAGGGATATGCCGTAGCATGTTGTACGGCATGGCCACATTCGTGCGCAGCCACAGCAGCGGCCGCCACAGAACGACCGGAATATACGTCCGGAGATAGGTTAACGGTCCTGTTCATGGGATTGTAATGATCGGTCAAAGTTCCTTGAACACAAGTCACCTGAACATCATACAATCCATTTTCCCGTAGCATTTTCTCGGCTACTTCACGGCCAGAAAGGCCGCTGCGCAAGGGAACCTTGGCATACGCATTAAAACGGTTTCTAAGCGCCAGACCAGCCAGCATACTCAAAACCATGAACCCAATAATGATTAGAAAAAACATAGTTGACAAAATTTCAGTTCAAAATTGGTAAAGATTACGGAAATAAAAAGCAACGGTTTCGTAAATCACCATAAATTTAGCAAAGTTTAAAGGGTGGTTACCCTTTTGAGTTTCGTATGTTTGCACCCATGGATTCATCTCGTCCCCTCATTGTTGTCTGTAATGATGACAGTATTTTTGCGCCCGGTATTCAGGCACTCATTGAAGCAGTAAAGCCCTTGGGAGATTTGTTGGTCGTGGCTCCTGATAGTCCCCAAAGTGGTATGGGACACGCCATTACCATCAATTCGACCTTACGGGTCAATTTGATTGAGTCAACGCCCGGATTGGAAAGATATTCTTGTAGCGGAACGCCGGTAGATTGTATCAAAATGGCGGTGACTCACCTAGCCAAAAACCGTAAAATCAGCTTGGTGGTGAGTGGCATCAACCATGGCTCCAATTCATCCATTAATGTGATTTACAGTGGCACCATGTCCGCAGCCGTTGAAGCTTGTATTGAAGGCATTCCGGCCATTGGGTTTAGTTTACTAGATTATTCTTGGGAGGCCGATTTTTCACAAGCTCTTCCCCATGTGACCCAGATTGCCCAAAAGATTTTAACCTCCGGTTTGCCCGCTGGCGTATGTCTGAATGTAAATTTACCCAAAGGTCCTCTTAAAGGAAGTCGATTGTGTCGGCAAGCGCATGCCATGTGGGTAGAAGAAATGGATGAACGAACCGATCCTAGAGGCGGAAAATATTATTGGCTCACAGGTCACTTCGAAAACATGGACCAGGGAACAGATACCGATGAGTTTGCCTTGTCCGAAGGGTATATTTCCATCGTGCCTGTACAAACCGATTTAACGGCTTACAGAGCCTTTACATTTCTAGAAGAAAACGGATTTAGCCAAAAATAGGATGCGTGCATTTTTTGAAAAAAATCATTTTGGATTCGGAATGGCGCTAGGAGCTGTACTTCCGCTCATCACTTTTATGCTACTTTTTCTTGCAGATGAACATCTTATGCACAGAGGTCCCGGTGCCGTAGTTGTGCCACCCAACATCATGGCTTTTTTATCCATTGCCTTAAATCTACTGCCATTTAGATATTATATGATTCAATTGCGTTATGAACGCACAGGTCGGGGAATTTTGTTCTCCACTTTTATGCTTGGATTCATTAACGTATTGTATTTATTTTTGGTGGTAGAAGGCCATGCGGACACCCCCTGAACATGAGATACTATATCCTCGCCGGTGAACTTTCTGGAGACCAACATGGTGCCGAACTCATCCGGGCCATCAAATCCTTAGATCCAGAAGCAAGCTTCAGAGGCATGGCAGGTGATGCTTGTGCGGCAGAGGGCATGGAAATCCAACGCCATTACAACCAACAAAATGTGATGGGGTTTTCTGAAATCCTTAGGCATTTGCCCAAATTGCTCCGATTCCTCAAAGAAAGCCAAAAAGATATATTGGCATGGAAACCAGATGTGGTGATTCCAATTGATTATCCGGGGTTCAATTTGCGCATGGCAAAATTTGCCCACAGGCATGGATTTCCGGTAGATTATTTTATCCCACCACAAGTCTGGGCATGGCACTCCGCAAGGGCATTAAAATTAAAAGCGTATTGCAGACAAATTTTTTGCATTCTTCCTTTTGAACCCACCTTCTATGCAAAATATGGGGTAAAAGCCACGTATGTGGGAAACCCCTTAATGCGACAAATTTCATTCGTACCGATACACGAGCGAGATCGACACACCCTCTTGCTTATGCCGGGCAGTCGGCCCATGGAAATAAAAAAAATGCTGCCGGTCATGCTCGAGGCAGCTTCTCAGTTGGATGAATTTGAAGAAGTGGTGGTAGCTGGCCTTGAGGTGGTTCCTGAGGAACTATATGGTCCCGCTCATAGCTTTCCCAAAGTGAAGGTGGCATTCAACGAAACTGATTATTGGTTAAAAAAAGCTGGGGCGGCATTCATTACAAGTGGTACAGCCACCTTGGAAGGTGCTTTAGCGGGAATTCCACTAGTGGTTTGCTATAAAGGTCATCCCCTATCCGTAGCCATTGCAAAAAGACTAATTAATGTTCCCTTTATTTCCTTGGTAAACCTGATTGGCAACCAAGGTATTTTTAATGGAGAAAAAGGAGAAGCTTTAGTAAAAGAGTGCATTCAGGAAGCTTGTGAACCTGATCGTCTTGTATCTGCATTACGAGATACGCTTGCCAATACCCAAGCTTTAATGGAAAAATACGCATACATCAGAAGCCAATTAGGAGATGCTGTAGGAATAGAGCTGGCAGCTAAAGGTATTGTGCACAACAACAGCGCCTTTCCTTAATTTCAGTTAAAAAAACGGGGCGTTTCAAAATTCTTATCATTTGATTTTCTGAATGTTACGTTTTATTTATGCATTTGGAATAAGATATTTAAAAAACCGTATAAACAAAGGACCTGTACTGCTGTTTAATTCACACTAAACAAAGTCCAACAATATGAAACAGAACTTACTCATTCCAAGCCTGCTTTTGGCAGCAGCCCTTGGAGCAAACGCACAAACAGCCAATGTGCAAATCATTCACAACAGTCCCATTCCCGCTGCCGACAGCGTGGATATCTACGTATATAATGGGATGAACTGGGGTCCAACGGCCGACGTTTCTAACTTAAAGTTTCGCCAAGCTTCCGGCTTTGTAGCGCTTCCTTCTGGAAATGCCAACCTACGTGTGGCGATTGCCCCTCGTTCAGCAAACCCAGCCATTGGTGACACATTGGCATCTTTTGCAGTTCCTCAGTTGGCTAACAATACCGATTACGTAGCCATTGCTGCCGGCGATGATTTAACACCAGGCAACCCGAATTCATTTAATGTATTTTTTGGAGGAGCTGCTCAAGCATCTACTGCGGGTAACTTTGGAATCACCATCTTCCATGGTTCTACAGATGCACCCGGTGTAGGCGTTTTCACCTCTGATAATGCGTTACAACCAGTGAGTGCCAACCTAACCTTTGGTAATTTCACTACTACCGCTAATATTTCTGCCACAGACAAAAATGTTTTGCTTACAGGTGGAAACGATTTCAACACCATGATTGCTGGTTTCGGTGCGCCTTTGGCCACTTTGAATGCTGGTGGTTTGGGTGGAGTGGTATTCGCTTCAGGATACTTGAACCCAGCCAACGGCCCAGCCTTCGGTTTGTTCGTAGCCCTACCAGACGGAACAGTATTGCCTTTGCCAGCACAAGATTTGGCTCGTGTGCAAATCATTCACAATTGTCCAGATCCAGCGGCTGCTTCAGTAGATATCTATCTTTATGCAGGAGGTGCTTTGGCAACCAAACTTGAAGATGTAGCTTTCCGTACTGCTACCCCATACTTAATTGTACCTGCCACCACCTTCCGCGTGGTAGTTGCCGGTCCAACTTCTATGGACACAACTTCTGCTGTTGTTGCAACTGATCTACCATTGGCTGTAAATACAACATCACAAGTAATCGCCAATGGTCTGATTGACCTAAGCGGAAACCGTTTCGACAACTCAAAAACCGTAAATGGTGCTGGAAACATCGGTTTTGGATTTGAAGTACTAGGAACTGCTCGTGTAGCTGCTCCCAACATGAACACAGCCAGTGTATACCTATACCATCAGTCACCTGATGCACCTGCGGTAGACGTAGTATCTGTAGCTACCACTTTGGTATTGGCTCCAAACCTCACGTATGGTAATGGTGCTGGCTACTTAGACCTGCCTTCTTTTGCTGGCTTAACTTCAGAAATTGATTTGAATGCAGCTGGAACCACTACCACTGTAAAACGTTATCAAGTTCCCCTAGGAAACTTAGCTGGCGTAACAGCTACCGTGTTCGCTTCAGGTTTCCTAACACCTAACGATGAAAACGTAACAGGACTAGCCGATTTCGGTGCATGGGTTGCTTTGCCTTCCGGTGGAAATCTTATTCCATTGCAAGAATCTTCCTTATCTGTTACCAACATCACTTCTGCTACCTCAGGTGTAGTCGCTTTCCCAGTGCCTGCACAAGAAGTATTGAATATCCAATTCAACAGCACTGTAGCTGAAATGGTACAATTAGACATCATGGATATCCATGGTCGTGTAGTAAGTCAGTTGGGTGAAGTGGCCGTAAGCCAAGGCGCCAACAACTTACAAGCAGCCATCCAGACATTGGCTTCAGGTCAATATATCGCTCGTTTGAGCGGTGACCAAATCAACGTAGTGATTCGTTTTGTAAAATAACCGATTCTTTTAATCCAATGACCACCTGGCGTTTTCGTCAGGTGGTTTTTTTTTGACTTTGGGTATCGTGATGTGGGTAAAGAATGCCTTATCATGATGTAGGGCATGGGACTGGCAATGAGCCCATAAGGGTAGCTCGATGGTAAATAATCGTCTTGTGAAGTCGTATCGCGATGGAGCCCATGTGGGCCGAGAGGATAACATGCGTGTCGTGAGGTAAGCCGATGCGAATCGTGAGGTAAGCCGATGCGTGTCGTGAGGTAGCCCACGTGTTTCGTAGGTAGCCCACGCGATTCGTGAGGTAGCCCACGCGTTTCGTGAGGTAGCCCACGACTGAAGTCGTGGGCTACAACGTCGCGCTCAACCATCCTCTTTAACCACAGACACCCTAACCCACGGCTTCAGCCGTGGGCACCACGAGACTCACACATCACATCTAAGTCCCGCAGCGCCCACCACCCACGGCTTTAGCCGTGGGTAACTAACCGCAAGCTTTAGCCTCGGGGTCACCCACCGAAAACTTTAGCCGTGGAGGCACCCGCCGCAAGCTTTAGACTCGGGTCACCCGCTGCCGAAACGCTAACTAAAGCCCAAAAACAAAAAAAGCTGCCTTTTCAGGCAACTTTTACTATTTATCTTCTTGGTCCACGATCACGGTCACCGCGATCTCTTCTGAATCCACCACGATCACCCTCCGGTCTTTCACGACGGGGACGAGGCTCTGGTTCTACCCAACCTTCGGGTTGAGGAAGAAGGGCACGACGCGACAAACGGAATTTTCCAGTGGTTGGGTCAATTTCTAATAATTTCACTTCCAACTTATCACCTTCTTTTAAATGGTCGGCAATATCAGCAGTCTTCGTGTAATCGTACTCGGAAACGTGGAGTAAACCTTCTTTTTTGGGCAAGAATTCAAGAAACGCACCAAACGTAGTTAACTTTTTCACTGTAGCTGTGTATACGGAACCTACTTCTGGAGTAGAAGCAATCAACCGGATACGCTCAACTGCAATGTTTAGGGTTTCAGGATCTGAGCCAGCGATTTCTACAATACCAATGGTTCCTACCTCTTCAATAGAAATGGTGGTGTTGGTTTCGCGCTGCAATTCTTGGATATGCTTTCCTCCAGGTCCAATGATGGCGCCAATGAACTCGTTTGCAACCTCTACGGTAACAATACGAGGAACAAAAGGCTTAAACTCATTGCGCGGTGCAGGGATAGCCTCATTGAGTTTGTTCAGGATATGAAGACGTCCCTCTTTGGCTTGAAGTAAGGCTTCGCGCAATACATCAAAAGAAAGTCCATCTACCTTAATATCCATTTGACAAGCAGTGATTCCTTGGCTGGTTCCAGTGACTTTAAAGTCCATGTCTCCCAAATGATCTTCATCACCCAAAATATCTGAAAGGACGGCATAGCGATCTCCTTCTGCAATTAGACCCATAGCGATACCGGACACGTGCTCCCGCATGGGAACACCAGCATCCATGAGCGCCATGGAACCAGCACACACAGTCGCCATGGAAGAAGAACCATTGGATTCCAATACATCCGATACAATACGAACAGAATAATCGAAATTCGAAGGAACAATTTTCTTTAAGGAGCGCATGGCCAAGTTTCCGTGACCTACCTCGCGGCGTCCTGTACCACGGTTTGGTTTTACTTCACCGGTAGAAAATGGTGGGAAATTATAATGCAGAAGGAAACGATTTTTACCATCGAATACTACGCCATCTATAATTTGCTCATCTAGTTTCGTACCAAGCGTTACGGTAGTCAGAGACTGGGTTTCGCCACGTGTGAAGATGGCCGAACCGTGGGTAGTCGGTAGATAATCTACTTCGGTCCAAATGGGGCGAATCTCATTGAGTTTCCGACCATCCAAACGGGTACGATTATCTAGCACTGCATCACGAACCGCCTTTTTCTCCACATCGTGGAAATAGGTTTTGATCAAAAACGATTTCTCTTTGGCTTCTTCTTCGGAAATGGTAGCGATAAAAGCCTCACGAATGGCTTTAAAAGCCTCTGAGCGTTCTTTTTTGCTAGGATTTCCTTGGGCAGCGATATCGTAAGATTTCTGGTAAGCGAATGCATGAATGGAAGCTTTTAATGCTTCATCATGTTTTTCATGCACATAGGTACGTTTTGCTTTACCCACTTTTTCAGCAAGTGCCACTTGAGCAGCTACCTGAACTTTAATGGCTTCATGTGCAAAACGCAGGGCTTCAATCATGGTATCTTCAGAAACCTCGTTCATTTCACCTTCCACCATTACAATATCCTTGTGGTTCCCGGCAACAATAAGGTCTAGTGTAGCCCTTTCATTGTCGGTGCGGGAAGGGTTAATCACGAATTTTCCGTCGATTTGGCTTACCCGAACTTCGGAAATTGGTGCGGTAAAAGGAATATCTGAAACGGCTATGGCCGCAGAGGCAGCCAAACCGGCCAAAGCATCAGGTAGAACAGATTTATCATGAGAAATCAGGTAAATAAGCACCTGGGTATCGGCATGAAAATCATCAGGGAAAGTTGGACGTAAGGCACGGTCCACAATACGAGAAATCAGGACTTCATAATCAGAAGGGCGGGCTTCACGCTTAAAAAATCCACCGGGGAATCTTCCGGCAGCAGCATACATTTCGCGGTAATCTACCGTTAGGGGCATGAAATCTACGTTTTCGCCAGCCTCAGATTTGGCACAGGCGGTGGCCAACAGCATGGTATCTCCCATGCGTACCACTACTGAACCGTCAGCCTGCTTGGCCAATTTTCCCGTTTCTAAAGTAATGATACGACCATCTCCCAGATCAATGGTCTGGGTGTGAATGTTTAATGACATAAAATCGAACTAAATGGGTAAAAAAAAAGGCAATGCGAACACTGCCTTTCTTATGATTGGGTATTATTTGCGGAGGCCCAGGGCACTTACAATGTTACGGTACCGCTGAATGTCTTTAGCTATCAAATAATTGAGCAATTTCCTACGTTTACCCACCAGTGCAATGAGGGAGCGCTGTGTGCCAAAATCTTTAGGATTGGCTTTCAAATGCTGCGTTAAGTGATTAATCCGGTGAGAGAATAAGGCAATCTGCCCTTCTGCTGAGCCGGTGTTGGTTGCATTTCCACCATGTTTGGTGAAAATTTCCTGTTTTACTTCTGTGTTCAGGTACATGCTACTATCTTCTTTTCAAGTGGGCAAAAATAGCACAACCTTTCGGTTTTTCCAAACCATCTTACCCATAATTTTTTTTCATTAAAAAAACCTTTAAATTTTATCCTTGTTGTTAGGTTTGATTTCAGGCTTTTTTTACTTTCGGGCCTGATTAAAGTTCACCTTGTAAACCTTTAAGATATAACCCCCAATTGGCCATGGCAGATACGGCAAAAATTATTTTGGAAGGACAGGAATACAGTCTTCCAATTGTGGTAGGTACGGAAAATGAAAAAGCGATTGACATCAATGCGCTTCGACAGCAATCTGAGTACATCACCTTAGATTCAGGATATAAAAATACGGGAGCGACCCTGAGCGCCATTACCTATTTAGACGGAGAAGCCGGGATTTTAAGATACCGTGGCTATCCTATTGAGCAATTGGCCGAAAAATCCACATTCTTAGAGGTGGCTTATCTTTTGATTTACGGCGAATTGCCCACCAAACCGCAATTGGAAAATTTCAGCCAGAATATTGGCATGCACACCCTCATCCACGAGGACATGAAGCGCATGTTTAATGCTTTTCCATCCACTGCGCATCCCATGGGGCTTGTATCTGCCGTAACAACTGCCCTTTCTGCATTTTACCCCGAGTCCTTAAATCCTCACCGTGGAGAGGAAAAAGTGAACCTCACCATCCTTCGTTTGATGGCTAAGTTCCCCACCATTGCCTCTTGGGCTTACAAGCATTCTATTGGGCATCCGGTGGCCTATCCAAAAAATAATCTTGGGTACGTAGAAAACTTCATCCACATGATGTTTTCTTTACCTACCGATGAATACGAAATTGACCCAGTCGTCGTCAATGCGCTCGACAAACTTTTGATCCTTCACGCAGACCATGAGCAAAATTGCTCCACCTCTACGGTTCGTTTGGCCGGAAGCTCACAAGCCAATTTGTATGCTGCCATCTCTGCAGGTGTGGTGGCCCTTTGGGGTCCTCTCCATGGAGGCGCAAACCAAGAAGTCATTGAAATGCTCGACAAAATCCACGCTGAAGGTGGAAATATCAGCAAATGGGTAGAAAAAGCCAAAGATAAAAATGACCCGTTCCGTCTTATGGGATTTGGTCACCGGGTATACAGAAACTTCGACCCACGGGCTAAAATCATCAAAAAAGCCTGTGACGAACTACTAAACAAACTGGGCGTGAAAGACCCAACCTTAGAAATTGCCAAAAAATTAGAGGAAGTTGCTTTGAACGATGAATACTTCATCGAGCGCAAACTCTATCCAAACGTAGATTTTTACTCCGGTATCATGTACCGTGCCATGGGCATCCCAAAAGATATGTTTACCGTATTGTTTGCCTTGGGTCGTCTGCCAGGTTGGATTTCACAGTGGAAAGAAATGACCGCCAACAAAGAACCCATTGGACGCCCACGCCAAATCTATGTTGGACCTACGGTGCGTGATTATGTAAATATTGCAGAGCGTTAATCGCTAGATGCGCCTTTTTATTAGGTTGCTCGTGTTACGGGCAACCTTTTTTTTTACTTTTACTCCATGAAGAAAATCTTGGTTGCCAACCGTGGTGAGATTGCTTTGCGGGTGATGAAAACCTGCAAAAAGATGGGGATAGCTACTGTAGCTGTGTATTCAGAAGCAGATAAACATGCGCCTTTTGTAGCCTTTGCCGACGAGGCCGTGTGCATTGGCCCACCTCCTTCTTCACAGTCTTACCTCATTGGAGAGAAAATTATTGATGCCGCACTTCAAACTGGTGCAGATGGTATTCATCCCGGATATGGTTTTTTATCTGAAAATCCGGTTTTTGCCCGCGCTGTAAAAAAAGCCGGCATTACCTTCATTGGGCCAAGTCCCGAAGCCATGGAGGTCATGGGCAGTAAATTGGGCGCCAAAGCCGCTGTAAAAGCCTATGGTGTACCTTTTGTTCCG
>CAZRHR010000010.1:0-48436 GCA_964599915.1 uncultured Candidatus Competibacteraceae bacterium
GGGAAAAGGATCATGGGTGGCTACCACTACGCTTCGAATGCCTATGTCGGCTAACATCAAAGCGCATGGAGGTGTTTTTCCGTGATGTGCACAAGGCTCTAAACTTACATAAGCCGTGGCACCGGAAAAAAGGGAGCGGGCCCATGTTTTCTCTTGTTCGTTCAGCCCAACGTTGAGGAGTTGTTCCGGAACAATGGGATAACCGGCCCGGAGCAAACCTTGTCGCACCGCCACCACTTCGGCATGTGGGCCGCCGGCATGGTGATGAAAACCTTCGCCAAGCACTTGACCTTCACGAACCATCACACATCCTACCAATGGATTGGGAAAAGCAGATGGAAGCCCTTTGCCCGCCAATACAAGGCAACGGTTCATCCACAACGCATCTTCTGCCAATTCCATGATGCAAAATTGCATTTTTTCTTCATAGCCTTGGATTCCGGTTTATATTTGCACAAACAAATCTTACATGCGATTTACGTGTATCCTTTTTTTCTTTTTGCTATCCTTTCCTACCGCTGTGTTTGCTAACGACGATGCTTCCAAGGATACGCTACGCATAAAATACAATCTGAGTTCCGATTGGAACATTAGTTCCGGAAACTTGAATTCTTTCGTGACCCAAAACCGGGGAACCTTGGACCTTGAGAAACGGGTTTTTGGCGTCAAAACCATGGTGATGTATCGTTATGGAACACTCAACGGGGTAGAAAATGCCAATGAATTCAACTCTCTTGTAACCCTTTCGCTTTTTCCCCGAAACAAATTTTACGGATTTGTGAATGGTGGGGTGGAAAGTTCTTTTTTACGGGGCTTTAACCTGCGTTCCTTTGGCGGTGCCGGGGTCACCTGGCGCGCTTTAAATTCAGATAAACATAAATTGGAGCCTTTTACCAACCTTATGTACGAGTTTACTAGGTTTAAAACACCCATCATTGTGAATGAAGACACCACCAACAACCTGAATACCTTACGTGCCGTAGTGGGATGGACGGGGACCCATAAAATGATTTCCGGAAAGTTTATCATTACCCATGGTGCACGCTTTCAGCAATCTACCATAGATATTAATAACTTTCGGGTCGAGTCCAATGTGTCCATCGCCATTCCCATTATCAAAATTCTCAGTGTGAAAACCGGGGCCACCTATACCTATGAAAATGTGGTCTTACCTGGACGACAAAACTCAGACTTTGTATGGACTTTCGGCATCGCTTTATCCAATATTTAGTAAAGTGAAAACAGGAAAGGACGCGCTGCAACGGTTTAATGATGCGCTGGAGGAACGTTATGGGAAGGAGGAAGCCACGGCCATTTTTCGTTTTCTTCTGGCCGCCCGATGGAATACGGAAGGCGCAGGTTGGCGTATGATGCTAGAACATCCGCTAACTGCGGAAGAGCAAGCATGGTTTTTAGCCGGTTTGGAAAAATTGGAACAGGGAATTCCTGTTCAATATGTGACGGGCTTTACTTGGTTTGGCCCATTAAAATTGATGGTCAACGAAAGTGTTTTGATTCCACGGCCGGAAACCGAGGAGTTATGTCAGTGGATTCGGGAGCAAGGTTGGGGGCCTTCACTACGGGTAGTGGATGCCTGTACCGGCAGCGGTTGTATCCCACTTTTACTTAAACATTGGTTCCCCCAGTGGAACATTACCGGGTTCGATGTGTCGGCTTCCGCTTTGGAAGTGGCCAAAGCAAACGCCCGAACCCTGAATTTAGAGGTTGATTTTCAAAAGTTTGACCTTGCCGGAGATCCTTCCTTGCTGCCGGAAGCCGATGTGATTGTAAGCAATCCTCCCTATGTGCCTTTAGAAGAAGCGCCCACATTGATGGAGCATGTAGTGGCCCACGAACCGGCTTTGGCCCTTTTTGCCCCGCAGGGCGATCCACTTTTCTTTTATCGCCACCTGGAAGCCTATGCCAAAGAAAAATTGACGCCGGGTGGGCATTTGATTATGGAGATTCACAAGGATTATGGCGAAGAAACACGGGAACTTTTTACCTTTGAACCATGGGCATCTGCCCATTGTTTAAACGATATCCATGGGAAACCAAGATTTATTCACGTGGTCCGACAAAGTTCCAAATGAACAGGCACAAGTGCAGGAACGTATGCGTGAGTTGGAGGCCCAAATCCAGCATCATAACCACCTGTATTACGATTTAGCCAAGCCTGAAATCTCCGATCGGGCGTTCGATGCGCTTTTAGCTGAACTAATTAGGCTGGAAACGGAACATCCGCAATGGGCCTCGCCGGATTCTCCCACCCAACGGGTCGGCGGAACCATCACCAAGCAATTTCCTACCGTGGTGCACCAACCACGCATGTATTCTTTGGACAATGCCTATGAGAAAGATGCAGTTTTGGCATTTGACAAAAGGGTGCGGCAAACTTCGGCTCAACCGGTTTCCTATGTATGTGAACCTAAAATTGATGGCGTAGCCATTCGACTTACCTATAAAAATGGTGTGCTTTTTCAAGCCGTGACACGCGGCGATGGCGTGCAGGGCGATGAAGTAACGGCCAATGTAAAAACCATACGGTCTATTCCTTTAACGTTAAAAGGCGCCCACATCCCGGAAACCTTAACCTTGAGCGGTGAGATTTATCTTCCCCGTGCCAGGTTTGATGCCCTCAACCAACAAATTGAAGAGGAAGGGCGAAAAGAAGGTTTAAGTCCGGAAGACATCCAAGAAAGGAAATACAAAAATCCGCGAAATACGGCGGCCGGAACGTTAAAGCTTCAGGATTCCAAGGAGGTGGCCCGTCGCAGATTGGAGGCGTTTATTTATCACGTGATTGAAGATGAACCTACGGTTGATTCCCACGCTGAATTGATTGAAAAAGCCCGTCAATGGGGGTGCAAGGTGCCGGATGTGGTGAAAGTGTGTGACACCATCGAAGAGGTGATGGCACAAATAGATGCCATGGATGCCCTTCGGCATACCTTGCCTTATGATACCGATGGGGTAGTGATAAAAGTAAATCCGTTGGAGATGCAACGCCAAATGGGATTTACAGCGAAAAGTCCACGTTGGGCTTTGGCCTATAAATTTCAAACAGAACAGGCGTTTACCCAAATCCGTAGCTTCGATTTTCAAGTAGGGCGCACAGGAGCCATTACACCGGTGGCCAATTTAGTACCGGTCGCTTTGGGAGGAACTACCGTAAAGCGCGCCTCCGTGCATAATGCCGATTTTATTGCCCAGCTGGATTTGCGGGTTGGCGATACCGTCGCGGTAGAAAAGGGCGGAGAAATTATTCCGAAAATAGTCGCGGTAAACCATGATTTGCGTCCCGTAAATAGCCAGCCCCTGACCTTTCCCTCCCAATGTCCTGAATGCAGCGCGACACTGGTGAGAAGAAGCGGAGAAGCCCAGCATTATTGTCCGGATGAATGGGGTTGTCGCCCACAATTGATTGGAAAACTCGTTCATTTTGTGAGCCGCAAAGCCATGCACATTGAATCTTTGGGTGAAAAGACCATTCAAACTTTTTTTGACCAAGGCTGGGTGCGTCGTCCCTCTGATTTTTATCAATTAACCGCGGAGCAAATTACAAGTTTAGAAGGGTTTAAAGAGAAATCGGCTGAAAATATTTTGGCGGGTTTAGAGGCGGCTAAAGCGGTTCCTTTCCCACGGGTCCTATTTGCCATAGGCATTCGGCACGTGGGAGAAACGGTGGCCCAAAAGCTGGCTGCCGCCTATGGAAGTTTAACCGCGTTGAGGGAAACGTCCAGAGAAGCCCTGTTGTCGGTGCCGGAAATTGGCGAAGTGATTGCAGATTCCGTATGGCAGTGGTTAAAGGACGCTACTTTGCAAGCCGAAATGGACCGATTGGCGGAAGTGGGTTTACAAATGGAAGCGGTGAAAAAGCAGGTGGAAGGACCGCAACCCTTACAAGGCAAAATTTTTGTGGTTTCAGGCGTCTTTTCTCATTTTTCTAGAGACGGATTAAAAGAAGCCATTGAACAAGCCGGAGGAAAAGTGAGTTCATCCATCAGCAAGCAAACCGATTATGTGGTGGCGGGAGATCAAATGGGTCCTGCCAAACGAGAAAAAGCGGAATCACTCGGGGTGCAAATTATTTCGGAAGAAACGTTCATCCAAATGCTTTCATGAGTCGTTCAGTGCCATGGAAAGACATCTGGCTGTTCATGCCGGAAGGCGAGGTGACTCATCGGCCGTGGGTGATGACCCAATTGGCCGGTTTGGCGCATCATGTCAAATGGGTGGAAGTGAGGTCATCGAAGCCAAAAGGAACCTCTTCGGTGCTTCCATTGGGCATAGACCACCAAATTTGGCCTGCTCGCTGGGGCGGCATACACCCGAAAAATCCGGGGATTGAAGATGGTCCCGATACGCTGTTTCTCTGGGTGGGCGATGGACCTCAAACAGCCCAGCGTCGCTGGCTTTCTCAGTGGAAAAAAGTCTGGAAAGCAGCCCTGCTCAGCCAAGCGGCGCAGGACCCTTTGGATTTTCATTTTTGGTTGAAAACAGACCATACACCCGTTTCTGCTCCTGCATGGCCCCAACTCGTCGGGGTCTTAGCTCAGGTGCGCGGAGTTGCGATACCTGGGCCCAACGCTGCCCCAAACGAAAGGCAGAACTCTGAATCCGAACCATGATGCGCTGGTAATTTTCCCATTGCTGGTCAAAGTATTCTCTTGGGTTCGCCGATAACTCTTCAAGTAAAACCCATAAATACCAAAGTTGGGTTTGCATTTCTAAATCTGTGAGACCCTTACCCAACTTCTGTTCTACCTGAATAAGGTCGGCAATCATTTCCCGGTTTGGACGGCCGGAACCGTGCGACAAACCTGCCGCCAACCGGCGGATGTCTGTCGTCAGGTCAATGATTAGGTAACTCATGGTACGAAGTTGTGCAGAGGATAGATGTTCAATCGGATGTTAATCGCATACAATCGGATATATGCGTTTAAATTCTGTTTGCATTTATAGTAGGTGTTGGATAAGCCTAAACGGGTCCTTCTAATCGGCTGTAGAATTTTAACTAGGTAAAAAATGGTACATCATGGATTGAACATGGCAAAATGGCACTAGCTTTCATTGATAGGCCTTGTCTGTCTCTTTACCCTGCAAACTTTTTCCCCAGTATCTAAAAAAATGAAATGTATCATGTGTTACTCATGACCAAACATTACAATGAATAGGGTGCCAAAGACGCCGAGGGTCTCCTCATGGCTGAGCGCTCTAAAAGACATTAAGGCTGATATGCAGTTTTTTTTGCATCCAATTCATTACGCAAAGCCCTTTTCACTCAACTGCGCTAAAAACGATGTAAATCCTTCCATTTGTCCCAGAAAACAAGGGATTTGCATGGCCTTCAGCTGCTCCACATGGCCTCTATGCACCGGCGCTCCTCTGGGAACCTCAGGATAGACAAAACCTACCCAAACACCTGATTTTTGTAATTTGGAAATGGCGCTAAAGGCCTCCACTGCATGCGTCGCATCTCTAAAATCTGACCATAACCACACCTGCGCTTGGGTGTTTTGAATGTGTGATAAGCAGGCATTCAAGGCTTTTCCCACGTTGGTATTCCCTTCCGGGGTCACCTCCAATAAGGTGGTCCAATGATTCGCCAAGGGGCCGTCTAAAAAAATCACGTCCTCATCGAATAAACAAATTTTTACACGATACGCCTCGCTTTTACAAAGTATGGAGGCCATCCACAACACCGCAGGATAGGTTTGCCGCATGGAACGACTTCGATCTATACATAACCAAAGCTCCTTACCCGGCGATTTGGCCTTTTGGCGGTATTTCCACACTTTAGGTAACAATTGGCCTCGCGACCTGTCATATTGTCCAAGGTTATGTTTTATCGTGGCATGAAGGTCTATTTTTCGTGACCTGAGGTTACCGATGGCCTTTTTTTCCGAGGTTTGCCAAGGCTGCATCAAAGGGTATATTTGAGCCATAACCTCCCTCGATAAGGGCTCATGATCCGGCGATTGGATGTATTTGCTCCATGCTTCCCAAAAGGACGTTTCCACATTTGGGGAAGGGTAGTCAGCCTCGAATACTTTGTTTTGTCTGCTGCCAAACTCAAAGCTGCTTTCCTTGGAAGAATATTCGTCTCTGGCTTCTGAAGGAAAAAACAATTTTTTTCCCTCTATAGACAATAAACCATCTTTCTGTTCCGACTTTACTTGTTGAATAAAAATGGGGTTCATGCTTCCCATTATTGAGGCCGTTTTGTTCAAAACCAACGACCATCTTTCTTTACTCCCTTCCTCGAAAGGGGAAAGTGCGGCTAATGCATTCAAGAGTTGTGCCTCTTGTCCGGCCGTCAAGTGTAAATGAGAGAAACATGTTTGCCAAAAGGGTAACGATGAGGCAAACTTATCATGGTCCGCTTGAGTAATGGCTTGGTGCACTAAAGCCAAACATACAGTCACGGCAGGTTGGTTTCCTAAAAGTCCACGCATCCACGCCGTAGCTTCTACCTGAGAAAATCCTTGCACCAGATTCGAGAAGGTCGGCCAATCTTTTTGGGGCGCTATGGACAGCCATTTCGCCAATATGGAGCCTTTCATTTCCATGGAGAAGCGGGAATTTTGACTCCATGACCAAAGTTTATTTTGCACCAAAACCTGCCCCACAGACCTTTGGGTACGATCCCATACACCTAAGAACAAATCCACAGTTGCGGCGGCCGTTTCGGGGAAAGTAAACAGCCTATTTTCCACGGCTTCAAGAACTTGGGTCAATTGCTTTGGGGGTAAGGTTTGGGCCTGCCATATCACCTGCCACATCCATGTCATGGCTTCTTCAAACGAACGTATGTTTGTATTTTGGTTGCTCCAAGGCCGCCAGGGTAAATCCGCATGGAACCAAACCTCTGATGAAAAGGAAATGGATGCATCCACCCCAAAAAATTCATACAGCCTTTGCTCTAAAAGGGTCATTACAAAGGTTTCCTCCGCTTTTGTTAATAAAATGGGTTCAAATGCACGCCATGTCCAAGTCGAAATCGTAGATGGCAATCCATGGATAGCCTGATTTTCAGGCGGTTCAATACATCCTAACAGCACGCCTCGGTAAAGCCACTTGCGCAGCGGTGCATCATGGGGTAAATGAGTTGACACTTGCAGCGTAAGTCCATTTCGCATGCCCAACCTTTGTGCCCATCCATGGACAAGTTTTTCCCAGAGGCGCACTTCCCAAGGTTTAAGCAGACATGTATGAGTCCCGCCACCCATGGGAAGCTTTGTTTCCCTATCTAAGGCGGAAAAGGGACGTATCGTTGACCATGCATCATGTACTTCCAACGTATCTGCCTGTCTTTTTCCCCGAAGGGCGGCCAATTCTTCCGACAAAAACCATGCATCCTGCACGTCGGTGGTGCTGAAGACCTTTCCTTCTTCCCGAAGCAAGTTGGCCCACTGAGAAAGTTGTTCAAAAGATTGTAAACCAGGGAACTGTAACGTGGATAAAGAAGAGGGTACATCCTCCGCCACTTCAGGCGTGCGTTGGTCTACGTTGGGCGCCAAAAGCCACTGAACTTTAACTTTTTTAGGTTTTTTCAGCGGGCTTTTATCCTGCCAATGAGATGCTAACCAATCCAGCACTTCTTTTTCTCCGACCATCCCAATGGGGCCCTCTACTTGAGCCCGTCTCAGATGTTGGGCCAACCAAGCGGCGCGTTGGGCTAAATCGCTCTTTGGGAATGAAAAAAACTCGGATTCCAACGGTTCGGCATGTGAGTGATGGTGAGCAAAGCGATATCCCATAGGCCAATCGATACATTTGATGGGAATCTGCTTGTTTTTCGCCCAAGCCACAACCTCACGCAAGGCCTCATGGCCTTTCCAACTGACCCATTGGGCCACATGCGGCTGATCCACCGGCGCCACCAAATAGCTTTGATCCAGAGTTTCGTTTAAACCCGGAAAATCTTCCGGCCATTGCAACCAAAGTTCCTGCCATGGGAAACGGTTAAGCATGGTTTCCCAATCCTTAGCGGACGGGAGTGTCTGGTTGGAAATTGGAAGCCAGTGAAATCCCATGTCAGGGTTGAAAGGAAGAAAAATACGGGAAAAAGGAGGCCCAAGCCGGCTGTTTCGCCAGAGAGTCCTGCACCCATAGTTGCCAACTTTTCAGATCTTCCGGCACGTGTTTAATCAGCAAAGACCCCAATGTACCTGCCAAGGCAGCTTCTAGGGACATGCCCGGCTGAGTGAAATGACAGGCATACATATGATGTACGGAATCCAGGATTTGGGCCATATCCATGGCGCCGGCCTCTTTTCCTCGTTGGGTCGAATAAAAGTAAGGGCGGGCATCTTCTGCCAACCGCAGGAGTTGTTGGACTACCGCAGGCAAAGGAGTGGAAAAGGGCCAGTTTTGCTGAACAGACGGCGGCGTATGTGCCAATAAAATAGATATTTGCTCTTCCTCACTTGAAGGAAAAGGTAAGATAACGGAGTGAAAGCGTCTTTCAAGCGCAGCCGAAAGCGGATAAATGCCCGCATCACGGGTGTTGGCAGTAGCAATGATGTTAAACCCCGGCTGGGCTTTGAGTACGGTGCCCCATTCCGGGATAGCGATTTGTTTTTCCGACAACAGACCCAATAAACCATCCTGAATATCTGTAGGCATGCGGTTCAACTCTTCTATGCGCACCAATTTTCCTTTTTCCATGGCCGAAAAAACCGGGGAAGGCACCAAGGCTTGGCGGCTGGGGCCTTCGTTCAACAACAAGGCGTAATTCCATCCATACCTCAAATGCTCTTCCATGGTGCCGCCGGTGCCCTGAATCAAAAGGTCCGTTTCTCCTGAAATGGCCAAGGCTAAAAAATAAGCCATCATGGATTTTCCTGTGCCCGGTGGCCCGGTGAGTAGCAATCCGCGCTGGGTCGCCAATGCAGCTACAGCCAGTTCAATGCGTCTTTGGGCGCCAATATATTTGGGCGTTATCGGAAACCCTTCTACCTGTGGATGTCCTTTTAAAAACCAAACCACGGCCTGTGGCGTAAGGGCCCAGCCTGCGGGTTTGACTCCGTTTACTTTTTTTAATCGGTCAAGCTCGTCTGCCAAAATTTGGCCATCTAACAAGGGTAAATAGGGGTTATGCATGGAAAAAAAGTTGGTCAATTTCGGCCTTGGCTTTTAGTTTTGCGTGCCAATGCGCACGGGTTGCTTTGGGCCAAGAGGTTCCTTGCGCCCAAAGATAGGTAAACACCTCAGGCGTGAACGGGTAGGGCATATGCCAAAGGAGGCCTTCTAATACAGCTTTCGGGGGAGATTCGGGAATCTGTAGATGCTCAAATTCTTTTTCATTCAGGGAAAAAATCTCCGGTGAAACAGGAAACCTATGATGCTTGAAAAAGGAAATGGGTCGGGCTTTCGACCAAACTTTCAGCAGGCCCGGGGATAGGTCTAATCCGGCATGACCTTCTTGGAAATCGGGGAAAAACGCCTCTGGACATGGGAAATTTTCCGTTCCATGCCATAAGGCAAAAGCGAGGCCAAACATCCCAAAATTTTGTTTTCTCGTAGAGTGCAGCTGAATTTTGTTTTCTTCTAGACCGGAATAGGCCTCTGCCTGTCCCGATAAGGTCGCTTGCCAAAGTGAGGGCGGGTAATTTAAGGTCCAATGTGGGGTGGGCAAAAGGCTCCTTAGGGCTTGTTCATTTATGCCATTGTGCAGCCGCATCAAAGATTGCAGCGCCATAAGCCACAAGGCGCCATCTGCTTTTTCTAAAAGTTGGGTGAGTAGTTTTTTTCTGGTGGAAACATCGGTTTCGATGCCCTCGGTGTAAAGGAGAAGGGTAGGGGCTAGAGGAGGATGGGACAATAACCAGTTTGTTAAATACTCAGGACGCGAAAGTTGTGCTTTTTCCCAGCCTTTGAGGTAGCTGTGATAGGTCATACGCTTCCATGCGCCGGGATGCCAGGTTTCCCACCCGGTAAATGGCTTCATGGCGGATGCGTACCAATGGAACTTTTCCCTCAAAAGCCGTTGAACCAAGACACGATAAGACGGGTAAAGGGGAAGTATTTGCATCAAATCCCAGCCTGTTGCTTTGGAAATCGGGTAGGAGAGCCGGTCGGCATGCCGAAGCCATAAACCCATTTGAAACCCGTGTTTATCAGGCTTTTTCATCCATTCTGCCCAACATTTTTCTATGTCTTTTGGTAGAAGCGTTGCTCCTAAACTTGGACATTCATGCACGGCGCGTTGGCTTTGGGTTTGAAGGGAAAAAGGCCTAGGAACAGCATCTAAATTTTGAGATAACCGTAGTTTCTCTTCAGCGGTCCACGTGCTCCAACCCTGCCGAAGGGAAGTTTGAAATACATGATTCCAATCGCTCATAGCCTTAGCCACTGGTTTTCTATTAAACCACCCAAACAGCGGAGTTGGGTACCGGTTTTTTCAAATCCAACCACACAGGGGGCGCCTTCGGAAAACCAAATCCATTTCTCCCATTTTTCTGAGTTTACCTCCACCTTACAAGCTTGTCCATCTGCATCCACCCACCAGCCTTGGGCTGTTTTTCCCGGTTTTATTTGGGTCACAAAAAATACTTTTTGCCAGTGGCACATGGGACAATCACCGGAGGTTTGGAAAAAACGATGGGCCGCTTCCCACGTGGGGAAAACATCTTGTTTTTGACTCCATTCGGCCAGTGCAAATCCGGCGGTGGTTGGCATTTTATCCTCAGTTTTTTTGGGGGTTGGTACAATTCCCAAGGTTGGAGAAAATGCCCAGTTTATCGCCCTTTTTTCTACAGGCGAAATGGGTGTTTTTTGCCCTAAAACAAAAGCGGGGAAATGATTTTTAGGATAAGATTCTTTCCTTTTTCCCCAGCCTTCCCACAAGCGATGTTGGCAGGAGCTACAAAGTCGGTCTTTTTCTCGGTATAGGTTGAGCCATTGGGTCAAAAGGGTGAGTATGTTTTCAAAAGCGCTATTGGAAACCTTGGCTTCTGTGGTTATTTGTCGCATCCACTTTGCGGCTCCTTCGGCTTTTTGGTTTTGGAAGTAACCTGCCATCTGTTCCCATTCCAAGGTTTGACAACTTTCTTGTAACCAATGGAATCCAGTGGTTCTTCCTACATGCATCCAGTGCTCCAAATAGGCAATGCCTTGTTCCAATAGGGAACTTTGTACAGAGGGTTTGGCTTGGGACATGGCAGGAGGCATGGCAGAACTTGGGCTTTCCAGCAATGGTTTTTTTGGAATACCTTTATTTATATGTAAATATACGCATGCCGAACCATATTTACCTGTGCTGGTAAGGGAAGAAATTGGGTTGGGGGCAGGGGAAAAAGGAAAAACTCAGCTTTTAGGCTTGGGAATGAAGTAAGAGGGGGCTTTTTCCGGTTTCCACTTGATGTTGCAACCGATGCTGGGAATTTGGTTGGGGAGTGGGGGTGCATGCGTAAGTAAAGCGTCTAAAGCCAGCGCTAAATCTTGTCCTGATACGGGAACGTCATTTTGGGGTCTTGATCCGTCGAACTGGCCTCGATACACACATTTGTTTTGTGCATCGAAAACGGCAAGGTCAGGTGTGCAAGCTGCGAAATATGCCAGCGCCACCTCCTGGGTTTCATCGTATAAATAAGGAAAGGTGAACCCATGTTTTTGGGCAAAGGTCACCATGGCGTCTGGGGCGTCTTGTGGGTATTTTTCCACGTCATTGGCGCTAATGGCCACAAAACCAATTCCTTTTTCTTGGTATTTTTTAGCAATGGCCACCCATTGGTCTATCATATGAATGACATAAGGGCAGTGGTTGCAGATAAATGCAATGGCCAGTCCGTTGGGTCCTTTGAGCTGCGCCGGAGACCAGAAGGCACCTGTGGCAGGTTCGGGTAAAAGGAAATCAGGTGCTTCAAATCCTAAAGGAATCCATTCGGTGGGTGTCGCGGCCATAGGGGTTAAGTCAATTTTAGGAGATAGGGAAAAAATTTACCACAGCTTTTTTTCCTGGCATTTAGGGTCTGTGCAATCTCCATATAAAATGAGGGAATGGTTCACTACCTGATATTGCAACAAAGCGCCAATGCCGGTTTGAATGTGATGAAGCCTTGGGTCACAAAATTCAGTTACTTTTTTGCATTGATTGCAAATGAGATGGTTATGTTGACTATATCCGAAAGCGCGTTCATATTGGGCCAGGTTGCCATGAAATTGGTGTTTTCGCACCAAATTACATTCAAGTAAAAGGTCGAGGGTATTATACACTGTGGCCCGTGAAACGCGGTAATTTTTATCCTTCATGGAAACAAAAAGCTCTTCCACGTCAAAGTGGTCATGCCTGGTGTAGATTTCCTCAAGAATAGCGAATCTTTCAGGGGTTTTTCGAAGCCCCCTGGTTTCCATAAAAGCAGAGAATATATCCTTTGCTTTGAGATAATGATTAACTGCCGTTTCAGCCATGATGTTTTTCTGCGTTCATTCGCTCCACCTGAATGACCCCGGCCACTTGTTTAAGTTTGTCCATAAGTTCATTCAAATGCCTTGTATCTTGAACGTA
Organism: uncultured Candidatus Competibacteraceae bacterium; assembly: GCA_964599915.1. GTDB lineage: Bacteria > Bacteroidota > Bacteroidia > CAIKAF01 > CAIKAF01 > CAZRHR01. The sequence goes on from CAZRHR010000010.1 coordinate 12,515, forward strand.
AAGCATGATTTTCCCTTCAAATATACCATCATTCCCATCAAAACTCAAAGAACGCATGTTTACTTTCATTTGATTGGAGATGGTTCGGGTGATTTTATTTACAATTCCTACATCGTCGAATCCAGTGACCCGTAAACCCACCAGAAAGGCGAGGTCTTCGGTTTTGGTCCATCTGGCTTTGATGACCCTGTAGGCATAATTGGATAGTAAGGAAACGGCATTGGGGCAATTGGTTTTATGGATTTTAATACCATCACTTACGGTAACAAATCCAAACACCTCATCGCCGGGAATGGGATTACAGCAAGGGGCGAGGGTGTAAGCGATGCGGTCATCGTTCTCCCCAATAAGCAATTGGTTTTCCTCTCTTTTAAATTGTTTAATGAGTTTGTCTGCTTGGCTTCCTTCCTCTGCTTGGCGTACCAAGTTCTTTTTCCCCAATTTTTGGGTGAGGTAACTATACCAACTTTTTTTCCCTTCTTCTTTGTAGAAATCTCTGATTTGTTGGGAGGATATTTGCCCTTTTCCCACTTTAAAGTAAAAATCAGTGAGGTCAGGACTGTTGAAAAAGGTAATGAGCCTTTGAACATCCGCGTGATCAAAATTGATTTTAAGCCGTTTGATTTTTCTTTCAAAAATGGCTTTTCCTTCTTCTGCAACCTGTCTTTTTTCCTCTTTTAGGGCTGTTTTTATGCGTGCCCTAGCTTTTCCTGAGACCACAAAGTTCAACCAATCTTCCTTTGGACTTTGCTTTTGTGCGGTAATAATTTCTATTTGGTCTCCATTTTTCAGTACATAGGAAAGTGGGACAAGTTTGTTGTTTACCTTTCCCCCCAGACATTTATCACCGAGTTCAGAATGAATGTCGTAGGCAAAATCCAAAATTCCTGAACCTGCGGGCAATGACCTAAGCTCACCTTTCGGGGTGAAGACATAAATTTCATCGGAATAGAGGTTGAGTTTAAAATCGTCAATCAGTTCAATGGCGGCCCCTTCTTTATGGTTGTCCAGCATTTCCCGGACTTTTCCCAACCATTCATCTACTGCAGTTTCGGCCGATTTTTCTTTGTATTTCCAGTGGGCAGCATATCCTTTTTCAGCAATTTCATCCATTCGCTGGCTGCGAATTTGCACTTCCACCCATTTGCCGGTGGGGCTCATCACGGTTACGTGCAAAGATTCATATCCATTGGCCCTTGGAAAACTAATCCAGTCGCGCAGCCGGTCGGGTTTGGGTTGGTAAATGTCTGTTACGAGTGAGTACGTTTTCCAGATTTCTGCTTTCTCCTGGGCGGGGGGAACCTTTAAAATAATCCGAATGGCAAAGATGTCATAGATTTCCTCGAAAGGGACGCCTTTTACCTTGGTTTTGTTCCAAATGGAAAATAAGGATTTGGTTCTTCCTTTGATTTCATATTGGATGTCATGTTCGTCTAAGGCTTTGCGGATGGGCAGTACAAAACGTGAAACGAATCGGTCTCTTACGGCTTTGGTTTTTTCGAGTTTGGATTCAATTTCCTCGTACGTTTCCGGTTCGGTATATTTTAAAGCCAGGTCTTCCAACTCGGTTTTAATATTGTACAAACCAAGCCTATGTGCTAATGGGGCATAGAGAAAAAGGGTTTCGGAAGCTATTTTGAGTTGTTTATCGCGCCGCATATGGGTGAGGGTACGCATATTGTGCAATCGGTCTGCGATTTTGATGAGAATCACCCTGATATCCTCGGCTAGGGTAAGCACAATTTTCCTAAAATTCTCGGCTTGTAAACTTACAGATTGGTCAAAAACCCCTTCAATTTTGGTGAGGCCATCGATGATTTTACCTACTTTTTTTCCAAATAGGCGGTCCATATCCTCCAAAGTAAGGTCGGTGTCTTCCACCGTATCATGCAGCAAAGCACAAATGATGGACGTGGCCCCGAGTCCCATTTCTTCGGCTGCAATTTGTGCGACCGCAATGGGATGATAAATGTAGGGTTCCCCACTTTTTCGGCGCATTTCTTTATGGGCCTCCACCGCGAGGTCGAAAGCTTTCCGAATGCGTTTTTTGTCTGCCGGTTGTACATGATTATTTCCGGCGGCTTTCATGAGTTTACGATAACGACGAAGAATCTCAGCCCGTTCTTCCGCCAACTGTTCCGTTGTAAATTCCATAATAAAATCTCCCTAAAGGTACATGGAATCGAGGTTGCTTCATGTATTTGCAAAAAAAAAGAGGACCATGAAAGTCCTCCCTTTTCTACGGGTTCTTGGGTCCATTACGCTTATCCAATTCAAATCTATATAAAAAGACTATTGAGCAATGCCTATAGTTGCAGATTGTCAAAAACTTGGATAAATTCCAAAAAATGGCATATTAAAGCAAGGCTTTTACTTTTAGGAACGTGGGCATTTTATTTCTTAAAGAGGTAACGAACTGACCAATTTCATAGGGAGAAGGCATCTCTGTTTTCGCCAATACTTCTAACCGTATGGCTTCTTGCCGAATGTCCCCCAAACCCATGTAGCCTAGTGTACTTTTCATGCGGTGTAAAATCATTCTCACTTTTTCTTTTTCTGAACCTAGGCTCAATTGCATTAAATCTTTAAGGTCCACATCGGTTTGTTGGATGAAGAGGTCCAACATGCGTAAGGCGAATTTAGCGTCGCCATTGCACACCTCAAGTAATTTTTGATAATGGTACTGTTCCTCTACCATGTGATTGATGTTGAAGTAGGTTTTTACTACGTTGAGTAGTTTTTGGGCATGCACAGGTTTGGTTAAGGCATCTTGAAATCCATGCTGTGCATAGGGAAAATGTTCATGTCCGGTTAGGGCAACCACAGGAATTTGTGGGCCGTAGATACGCCTTAATTCTTGGATGGTTTCAATCCCATCCATAATGGGCATTTCGATGTCTAGTATAATGAGGTCAGGAAGTCCCTTGGCACAAGCATCTAAAACCTCTTTACCATTATAGGCCAACATCACTTGAAGGGGTAGATGCTGAAGTTGATGATAAAGAATGGTTTGGTTTACAGGATCATCCTCAGCTAAGAAAAGTCTGGGTTTTCGAGTAAACATTAAGCTCCCTTTTTACGATTTCTCTGAGATTTAAGGAGGTTGTAAATGGTGCTTTTACTTATGCCTAGGCGCTCTGCGACCAGCAATACTTTCTGGTTGTATTTATCTAAAAAGTGATAGATAATGATGCGGTTATATTCCTCTAAAGTCTTTTCTTCCGCAAGAAAACCATTGTTGTTTTTCTCTACTTTATGGATAATAATATCACGGTCTGCTATCACCGGCCCATTGGACACCACGGCGGCCAATTCAATCATGGCTTTTAACTCCCTTACATTTCCTGGAAAGGTGTATCGCTTCAATTTTAATTCGGCTTCCGGACTGAGGGTTTTTGAAGGTAAACCGTTTTCAGTCACATAGTTGTTTAAAAAGTACCTGGCCAGTTCCATGAGGTCAATACCTCGATCTCTCAAGGGTGGAAGATAGATGGACAATCCCAAAAGACGATAATACAAATCTTCTCTTAAACTTTCTTTGGCCACTTCTTCACCCAAATCTACCAAACTGCTAATGATTACCCGTACATCAATGGGAATACCCATGGTGCCTCCTTTCCGTGTCAGGGTGCGCTCTTGTAAGACTCTTAAAAGTTTACTTTGTAAATTATAACTCAGTCGAGTGAGGTCATTGATGTACAAGGTGCCCCCATTGGCTTCCTCTATTTTTCCGCGAATGCCGGATGGCTCATCGGCATAGGTACCTTTTTCTACCCCAAAAAGTTCTCTTTCGGCGATGTCTTCCGGGAGTGAAGACAAATTTACGGTCACAAAAGGCTTATCGGCCCGGTCAGACCTGTAATGGATAGAGCGTGCCACCAGTTCTTTGCCTGTACCTGTTTCTCCGGTGACAATGACGTTGATCCTTGAATTAGCTGCTTTGTCTACCAGGGCCCTTACCTGCGACATGGATTGACTATCGCCTACCAAATCACGAATGGGGTGAAGGGTTAAAGAAAGTTTCTTCTTTAACTCCTCATTTTCAATTTCAAGTGCACGACTTGCTGCGATGTTGTTGAATACTTTCCACAATCTATCGCGGGTGTCATCGTCTTTTGTTATGTAATCGTATGCTCCGTTTTTGAGTAGTTGAACGGCAGTACCAATATCTTCCTGCCCTGAGATGATGATAATTTTTAAATCTTGTTGATATTTAAGAATTTCCTTCACCGCCTCCTCACCGTTCATGTCAGGCAAGCGATAGTCTAAGGTGATGACATCTGGCTTTAATCCCAACTGCCGAATACAATCTGTTGCGTTGTCGAAACGATGTACTTCATGGCTGGGATTCAGACGAATATGGTATTCTAGGAATTCTCCATACCATGGATCATCCTCAACAATAAATATTTTAAGGCCACTTTGCATGTAAGGGGTTCTAAAGTATTATCTGTGTGGTGGCAAAGCCGCAAAATTAACTCAAATAATCAAGTTTACACCCCGTTTGTTTAAGATAATTAAGTAAGATTGTAAATTTTAACTTTTTTCTTTCTTTAAAACCTTGGTTGTTTTAATTCTACATTCTTTATCACATCTATCATATATTTTTTTGCGCTGGTTCACATTCCTGATAAAGCCCCACCTTGCAGGATGTGTAAAATCCATGTATGTTTGCTCCATGTTTAGGCTTCAACTTCCCACTGATCCCAGATGGGCCGATATCGCCAGCATGCAGGAACAAGATATCCTGACCGACCACGCCTGGTGTGAACAAAAAGCGGCCAGCACCGCCATTTCCATGATGGTGCATTATTCAGATTTTCCTCAAATCGTAGCTGCTATGTCTGCCCTTGCAGCTGAAGAAATTTCCCATTTTCAGCAGGTTTTTTCCATGATTCAAGCCCGTGGCTATGTCTTAGGCCCGGAACGAAAAGATCCTTATGTAGGCGCTTTATTGGGCTTCACACGTAAAGGGGGCGAAAAACGACTTCGAATGGTGGATCATCTGCTCATGGCCGCCCTTATCGAAGCGCGTTCCTGCGAACGTTTTCGTCTTCTATCAGAACAACATCCAGATCCAGAACTGGCTGCTTTCTACAGGGAATTAATGGAAAGCGAAGCGGCTCACTACACTACTTTTATCACTTTGGCCAGAGACGTAGCACCAAGAACCTATGTGGATCAACGGTGGGCCGAATGGCTCGCCTTTGAGGCTGACCTTCTATCTCAATTTTCGACCGGTATCGGTATTCACCAATAATTTTTTACCATGTCCTCTTACGTTCATTCTTTATTTTTAATGGCCTCATTCGCCGGCCTTGTGTCCGTTTCTTTTCCAAGCTGCGGAGGTGGCAAATCAGATACGGCGCCCGACACCCTCGCTCAAGTGGCGGTTATAGACCTGTTTCCGGAACTGGGGTTGGCTGGATCGACCGATAGCCTAAATGGAACCTTGAGCATCCAATCTATGCCCTCCACCGGCCAAACCTACACCTATGGCTATAATGCACAGAAAGAATTGGTTCGTGCAAAAATGACCCTCGAGGCCAGTGCCGAATCCTATGAGTTTATTTTTCAACCCGATGGAGCCGCAGGCTTGTGTCGAGTTACCTCCGCCAATCTCAACGGATGGGCGCCCCTGCGAGAGGAAAGACCCACAGCCTTTCTTTCTTCACTTCAAGGGCCCAATCTAAATCTTTCAGCGACTTCTCTCGATTCTTTGGCAGAAATTTTACTGTCTTACCGCATGGATTTAATGGTCAACGAGCCCTGAACCTAACTGCCATTTTGCGGTAGCGCCATGGTGTAAATGTCCCAAACGTCCCGCATGAAAGGCCAAATGCCCAGCCATGGCAATCATGGCGCCATTGTCTGTACAATAAGATAATGCAGGAATATGCAACTGCACTTTGTGTTTTTGGGCCCAATCTATGGCTTGGTTTCGAAGGCCTTGGTTCGCAGAGACGCCACCTGCCAAAACGACCCTGTGTAGGCCTGTTTCCTGAATCGTAAATGTTAATTTCTGCAGTAAAACGTGGAGGATGGCTTGTTGGTATGAGGCGGCCAAATCCTCTAGATGGGTTTTAATCCAATCTTCTTTTTTGTTTTGAACCAAGTATAAAAGACTGGTTTTTAGTCCGCTAAAGCTAAATGAAAAGGCAGGCACTTGGGGTGTAGGAAAAGGGAAAGCGTTGGGGTTGCCTCTTTGGGCCAGCCGGTCTATTTCCGGGCCACCGGGATAAGGTAATCCCAACATTTTAGCCCCTTTGTCAAACGCCTCGCCTGCGGCGTCATCCATAGTTTCGCCTAGGATGTCCATTTCTAAAACACTGTTTACCTTCACAAGCTGGGTGTGACCACCGGAAATGGTCAAACAAATAAAAGGAAATGCTGGCGGTGCCTGCCCGTGAATATCAGCTCCCTCGATAAAGTGAGCCAGCAAATGGGCTTCCATATGGTTTACATCGATCAATGGCTTTTTAAACGCTAAAGCCAAACCTTTGGCCACCGCGCTACCTACCATTAATGAACCAAGTAATCCAGGTCCACGGGTATAAGCGATTAAATCTACCTCCTCTTTTCGTATGTTTGCCTGAGAAATGGCTTGGTGCAATACCGGAATGATATTTGTTTGGTGTGCTCTTGAAGCCAGTTCCGGCACAACACCTCCATATTGAATATGAACGTCTTGATTGGCTGTAACATTTGCAAGTACTCGGTTTCCCCGCAAAACCGCCACCGATGTGTCATCGCAAGAAGACTCAATTCCCAAAACCACCCGTTTAGGGTCCCATAATTCATTGGATGCATTCACCGCCCAAAGATACAAAAGATACGCTGCCACAAGAAGAAGGGAAGGTGCCGGTATCTCCTAAAAGAAGGAGGTGGCTGGTCTTTTTACTTTGGCCTTGCGCGATGCTTTTGGCTTTGATGCTTATGCTTCAAATCCCATGGGTTCAAACTTTCTTGGGTAAGAAATTGGCGCATTGGGTGAGCGGCAAAACTGGTTTTTCGGTACAATTGGACCGGCTCACGCTGTCTCCGTGGGATGGTGTAGGTCTTTATGACGTAAATATCGCCCAAGGGGTAGATACCCTTATTTTTGCCCAACATATTGCAGTAGATATCGCAGATTTTTCTTTGAAATCACCTTCCCTCACCATTCGGGAAGTGATGCTGGAAGATGGCGGTATCTATTTAATCCGACACGCCACAGAAGACCAAACCAACCTCGACCGATTTATCAAGGCGTTTCAACCGGCTACCACTGAACCAAAACCCAAAAAGCCGGGTGATTTTACCCTTCATTTTCAAAGCGTGCGGTTATGCAATGCCAGGTTTGCTTTGCTCAATGAGGCAGGGCCGCATACCCAGGCCGATTTTAGGTCGGAAGATTTGGGGATAAAAGGCATCTATGGTGTGGTGCATGATTTTCATATTCACAAGGATACCATTGCCATGAAAGTGGAAGACCTTGCTGCTGTGGAACGCAGTGGTCTGGTGCTCAAAAAATTATCCGGTGAATTTTTTATGAATGCCCATACCCTGGCCCTAAAAAAGTTTTCACTGCACACCGGACATAGCCAAATCAATGGCAATTTTGCCATGCTTTTTAAAGATTGGACAGCCTTTCAGGATTTCGCCCATGAGGTCACCTTTCAGGTTCATCTGGGATTATCCAACCTTTCGTTCAAAGACCTTCAGTTTTTTAGCAGCAGTTTAAAAGGGTGGGAGGGGGATGTTCGTTTACGTGGTGAAATACGCGGTCCATTGGCAGATTTGAAATTCCGAGATTTACGTTTGCTTCTAGGAACTGTAACCCAAATTGATGGTCAGCTGGATATTTTAGGTTTGCCTGAGATCGACAAAACGTATTTCTATGCCGATTTAGAAAAAATGGTAACCAGTGCCTATGATTTGCAAAGGTTGCCTCTTCCGCCTGTTCAAGGGCCAAATGGTCCAGAACCTATGGTGCTTCAGTTGCCGCGAGAAATTAACCGACTAGGCGTCATTCGTTTTTCCGGTCATTTCGACGGATTTCTACATGATTTTTCCGCCAATGGTGATTTACAGACCAGCATCGGAGGCCTGGGTGTGGACATGGAAATGCAACTTCCCCGAGACGGGAGTTTGCCAATGTATCATGGAAACTTGATGGCCAGAAAGTTTCACCTCGGTCAATATTTAGATATTCCGGACCTTGGTGAAGTCAGTTTTTCCGGTCAAGTGCATGGCAAAGGCTTAATGCGAAAAGATTTGGATGCAAATTTTGAAGGCGAAATTGAATCCTTTACCTATTTGGGTTATCCCTACCAACAAGTGGCCATGGCCGCTTCTTTCCGGGAAGATGTTTTTAAAGGGACGCTGAATATGGCTGACCCCAATGCTACTTTCGATTTTGCAGGTGAGATCAACCTTGAAGAGGACATCCCACATTTCAATTTTAGTGCAGATGTGCATGAACTTCATCCGGTCCGGCTGAAATTCCTAACCCTAGATTCGGATCTTATCGTGCAAGTGCACATGGATTTAGACCTTAAAGGTTCCGATATAGATGCCCTATCCGGAGATGTCCATTTTCAACGCATGCACCTTCAAAAAGGGAGTCGAACCCTTACCATGGAAGATTTTTCCTTGCATGCAGAGAAATTAGAGGCCGGTAAGGTGATTCAATTGCGTTCGGACTTCATGGATGTAGACATTGACGGAACTTTTTCATTTAAACCCCTGGCCATTCAGTTGAACAACCGATTGGCCGATTTGCTCCCCGTGGCGGGGTTTCAACCTCAACCCTTGCGTGATACCGCCCAGCAAGATTTTTCTTATGCGTTGCATTTTAAAGATTTGAGCCCTTTTACCCAAATGTTTTTCCCGGACCTGCGCATTCATCCCAACAGCATTGCGTATGGTGGATTTAAAAGCAAGGACCAAACCCTCCAACTCTCCCTCCGCTCTGGTGGATTAGGATACAAAAAATTATCGGTGGTAGACTTTGGGTTAAGCGTTCGAAACATCAACGCGCATGCCCTTCAGGTAGATGCTACCGCCGGGGCTTTTTTCCTGACCGATTCAGTCCATATAGATGAGCTGAAATTGGCCGTAACCACCCAAAAAGACAGTGTGCAATTTGGATTAGATTTTTCTAATCACGGTCCTAGATTAAATGCCGGACATATTAAAGGAGCCACGTATTTGGGAAATGCGCCTATGCTGGATATTGGATTTTCTGAAGCCATGTTTTATTACGAGGATTCCTTGTGGACCCTAGGTCCTTCAGCGGCCATTCTCATGGATTCAGCAGGAATACAGGTGAAAAACTTAGCCTTGTTCCGTTTCAAAGAAGCAACCCCCATGTTTACCTTAGACGGACGTATTGGGGAAAGGGAAGAAGATGAGTTGCGCGCCACGCTGCGTGGATTTCCGGTATCTTTAGTGAATCCCTTCTTAGCGGCAGGAAAAGTAAAATTGGATGGAAAAGCCACCGGTTATCTTTCTGCCTTTCGGGTGCTGGATTCCCCTTTTTTTACGGCCCAATTGCAGGTGGAACATCTCGCCCTGAACCAGATTCCTTTGGGCCAACTAAACCTGAACTCTCAATTTAACAACGAGAACCGCATTATTACCCTAAATGCTTTATTGGAAGATCATGGAAAAGAAGTTGCAAGGGTTCGAAATGCGAAGATTCGACCTTTCGACCCTGAGCAATTGCTCGATATTTCTCTGGATTTAAATCAGGTAGACCTTCGTGCTTTTGAAAAAATGATGTCGGCGGTTTTCTCAGAAATGCAAGGACTGGTTTCTGGTCGGGTCAATTTGCGTGGTTCGGCAGCAGACCCATTCTTAAATGGCGCTTTATATCTTGAAAAAACGCGCATTCGCGTAGGTTTTTTGAATGCACCATTTAACCTGGATTTCGACAGTGAACCGGTGCTGGTGTCTAATCGGTCCATTCGGTTCCCAAAGGTGCGCATGAGAGACGACATCAAAGGAGAAGCCCAACTTTCAGGCGTCATTTATCATAAAATGTTCACTGAAATGGATTTTAACCTGCACATTCAGCGAATCAAAGACTTGCAGGTCATGAACACCAGCCGCAAAGACAATCCACAATTTTATGGGCAGGTGGTCTTGTTTTCTCAGGATTTACGACGTCCGGGAGGCAAAGCCGTTACCATTAAAGGACCTCTGGAAGACCTTACTATTTCGGCTTGGCTAGACTTGATTGAAGGAACAGAGGTGAGTTTGCCTTTAGACATGCGAAGTTCTGCCACTGAAAACACTTTTGTCACCTTTGTGAACAGTGCAGATGCCTCTTCTAAAGATTCTTTGGATCGGGCGGTGGTAAAAACCAAAGCCGCATCCGGAAACCTTACCCTGGATTTAAATGTGTCCGTAAAGCCCGAAGCCCGCTTCCATGTCATTTTTGATGAGCTTACCAATGATGTGCTCACCGCTCAGGGAACCACAGAGAACTTCAACTTAAGCATGGATTTGAAGGACAAATTTACCATGAATGGCACTTTTGTCATCGCCAGAGGAGATTATCGTTTTAACTTAAGCAATCTAGTGAACCGGGCTTTTATCATTAAAAATGGAAGTTTTGTCACTTGGACAGGGTCACCTTACACCGCACAAATTGAAGCCACAGCCATACACATCACCCGCGCTCCGCTGCTACCGATTGTGGCGCCGTTTTCCAACGAAGCACAACAGGAATTGTACCGCCGAAGTACGCGCATTTTCTGCGAATTGAACCTCACGGGTAAATTATTGGACCCCACCTTAGGTTTTGACCTTTCCCTGCCAGATGCGGACGAAAATGCCAGAAGTCTGGTGCGCTCCGTCTTAAATTCTCGTGAAGAAGTGAATAGGCAAGTATTTGCCTTGCTGCTGTTGGGTAATTTTTTACCACCCGAAAATATTGGAACGCGAACCGCTGGCGGCTCTCTTGCTGCCTCAGGTTTGGGTGGAAATTCCCTAAGCCTGGTTTCCGGACAAATCAACAACTGGTTGGGCAATTTCACACGGGATGTGAATGTAAACCTCGAATATCAAGCCGGCGACCAAACCAACAACCAGGCCGACCGCGTCACCGTTGGTCTCCAAGGTCAATTATTCAATGACCGGGTCATCATCGATGGTGATTTAGGGGTTGGTGCCAGGGCCAATGGCTCCAAATCACAAAACCCTGTGATGGGAAATGTCACCGTGGAAGTAAAAGCCACCAACGATGGACGACTTCGTGTCCGAGCGTTTAACCGCAGCAACGAATTTAATCTGTTAAAAAACTCCGTTCCTTATACCCAAGGCGTTGGTTTGTCTTATCGCCGGGAATTTGATACCTGGAAAGAGTTATTTCGCGGAAATCGTGAAACCCGAAAGCAAGCGCGTAAATTGCGCGACCAGCGAATGTTGGAGGACCAGATTACACCTCCCACCCTTGGCGATGAAAGCATAGAAAGCCTTCAGGAACAATGGGAGCAGCAGCAAGAACAGCCACCCTCTGAAAATCCTAATCCCGACCCGGGTACACCAAAGCTACCAGAGCCACCGGAGTTGGAATAATGGCGAGGTCACTGTAAAAATACGGCGAATGCCCTTTCGTTCTTTTTCCCTTCTTACCTTTGTACCCATGGACGAATCGATAGATGTTCGCGCTTCCCTGATTCAAATTTTGCCGGATGCCGTAGCCAACCAAATTGCCGCAGGTGAGGTGGTTCAACGACCAGCCAGCGTGATTAAAGAGCTCATGGAGAACGCGGTAGATGCAGGGGCGACCTTAATTGAGGTCATTGTAAAAGAGGGCGGTGTTGCATTTATACAGGTGCACGACAATGGTTGTGGCATGAGTGAAACCGATGCCAGACTTTGTTTTGAACGACATGCAACCTCTAAAATCCGCACTTCCGAAGACCTTTTCGATATTCATACCAAAGGATTTAGAGGAGAAGCCCTCGCCTCTATTTTGGCCGTAAGTCAGGTGACTTTGGTGACCCGCCGCAAACAAGACCCACACGGCACCTGTATCCGGGCCGAAGCCTCCACCATTCAAGTACAAGAACCTACCGCCGCCGAACCCGGGACCTCGTTTACCGTGAAACAATTGTTTTACAATGTTCCCGCACGCAGGAAATTCCTCAAAGCTGAACGCATCGAAATGCGCCATATCCTGGAAGAATTTCAACGAATTGCCCTGGCCCATCCCGGTATTGCTTTTTCATTGTATGAAGATAGAAAAGCTATTTTTCGCCTCGAGGCAGGCAACCTCAGGCAGCGGCTTGTGCAAATGTTTGGTGCCCCCCTCAATGAAAAATTGGTGCCTGTAAGCGAAGAGACCGATTTGGTGAAAGTAACCGGATTTTTGGTGAAGCCCGAATTTGCCAAAAAAACCCGGGGAGAACAATATTTTTTTGTAAATGACCGGTTTATCAAGAGCCAATACCTTCACCATGCGGTAAATAAGGCTTGTGAAGAGTTGCTGCCTCCTGATACTTTTCCCGGCTATTTTATTTATCTAGAAGTAGAGCCAAGTCGCATTGATATCAACATTCACCCCACCAAAACGGAAGTAAAATTTGAGGACGAAAGCATGATTTATGCCGTGCTTCGTTCCTCGGTTCGGCAGGCTTTGGGACGGTACCATGTGGCACCTTCTTTGGATTTTGACCAAGAAACTGCTTTTCAATTTCCATCTACCAAAGGTTCTGGACCGGTGCCCACACCTCAAATTCAAGTAAATCCCAATTTCAACCCATTTGAGAAAAAGGAAAAAGGACCTCGACAGCCTTGGGAAACCTTTTTCCCGGATGAGCAAATAAAAGTTCCCACCCAGGCGATCGCTGCGTTGAACGAAGAAGAAGAAGAAGAAACCCCTTTTCGCTTTTTTCAATTAAAGCAACACTACTTGGTTACTTCTGTAGGCGGCGCACTGGTGGTCATCGATCCACACAGAGCCCACGAACGTGTTTTGTACGAGCGGTGGATGAGCCTTTTGATGGAAGAAACCGCAGCCTCACAGCAAACGCTTTTTCCTGAAACCCTTGAGTTTCCTCCTACCGATATCACCGTATTAGAAGAAATGATGCCTTGGCTTCGGCAATTGGGATTCGATATTGAGCTTTTAGGCATTTCCGCCGTTGTGATTCGCGGCGTTCCACCCGAAGCAACCGCCTTGCCGGTTCGGGTAATTTTGGAAGAGGTATTACAGCAATTTTTACATGCGCCTTCTTCTTTGAAACAACAAAAAAAGGAACTTTTGGCCCGAAGTCTAGCCGGGAAAATGGCCATACGAAATGGCATTGTGCTGGATACTGCAGAAGCGCACAGGTTAGTTAAAGACCTGTTTAAGTGTAAAATGCCTTTTGTTTCGGTGCAGGGAAAACCCATCGTCCAAGAATTTACCATGGCAGATTTGGATGAGCGTTTTTTACAGCGTCGATAAAACCACTTAAAAATGCCAAAGTCCGTTGGGCGGAGGCAATGGAATCTGTATTTTTGTACCTATGCGATTTGGATCTTCTGGAAGTTCTGGTTTTGCGCCGCCTGTAGTACAAAACCTCATCATCATCAATGGTCTTTTGTTCCTGTTTTATCGGTTTTCGCCCCTTCAGGGTGTGAGCGTTTTCATGGACCAATACCTTATTCTTCATGCACCCGGTGCTTACGTGGATGCCCATTTTTATCCTTGGCAGTTGGTGACCTACATGTTCATGCACTCGCAAGAAGACATCTTTCACCTCTTGTTTAATATGTTTTCGCTGTGGATGTTCGGTAGTTTAATTGAACAAACCATGGGGAGTAAAAGGTTTCTCAACTTTTATTTGATCGCCGGGCTTTCCGGCGCAGCGCTCCATTTATTGCTTTATTCCATTGGCATGTCGCTGGGTTGGGCAACGTATACGCCTTCCATTTTAGGGGCTTCGGCGGCTGTATATGGCATTTTGGTGGCCTTTGCCCATTATTTTCCCCGACAACCTATTCACATTTATTTTGTTCTACCCATTCAGGCCCGATACTTCGTGGCGCTGATGATTGGTATGGACGTTTTTTACAGCATAGCCGGAACTACACAAATTGCGCATATTGCGCACCTTGGTGGGGCTTTGGGAGCCTTTGTGTTTTTACATTTTTTCAAAATAAAAAGGTGGTTTAAATGATGCGAATGACCTCTATGAATGGGTTGCGTCGGATGTTCGATGGTAGTGCTGTTTCGCGTCTCACGTGGACGCTGGTGGCTGTTTTTATCCTTAGTGTACTCATCCGATTCATTCTTTTGGTGGTCGCTTCTGAAAGAATTCTTGCCCAAGAATGGACCCAGTTTATTTTCTCTTGGGTACAAATGCCGCTGGTTTGGAACGACTTTATTTGGCGCTTTTACACGCCGCTGGTTTCCTTGTTCTTTCACAGCCATCCCTTGGATTTTATTTTTTCCATGATTGGCTTGTATTTCGTTGGAAATCATTTTCAGTATTTCATGGGTGATCGTCGTGTTTGGCCCTTTTTCATATGGTCTGGCGTGGTGGGTAGTTTGGTGGCTTTAGGTTTCGCCCAAATTCCCATGGCACTTACGGAGGGAATCGGCGCCTCGCCACTTGCCGGCGCTTCTCCCGCCATCATCGCCATGTTGGCGGCCTCCGTGCTCCTGTATCCTGACATGCCTGTGACTCTTCCGCTGTTTGGTCGGGTGAAAGTCCAAAATATTCTGATAGTTCAAATTGTAGTACTGCTGTTTTTGTTGGTGGTGTTACAGGATGTCGGAAGTGTAGTGGCCCAATTGGGCGGTATGGGCTTTGGATTTTTATATGCCAACCAATTTAAAAAGGGCAGAGATTGGCTCCGGGTAGGACGGCGAAAAGGACGTAAAGGATTTGCCGAAAAGGAGCAAATGCGAAGAATTCAGGTGAAAATGATGCATGGCAGGGCCTTGCAAGATGATGAATACAATTTTCTTAGAAAAGAAAAAGAAGCGACCCTCGATGAGCTTTTGGATAAAATCAGTGCCAAAGGCATGGGAAGTTTAACCAAAGACGAAAAGGCCCTTTTGGACCGATATAGCAAACAATAAGGAAAACGAAGGGTGGCCACAAATCAAAAGGGAAAAGCATTAGATATCTACTTAATTAAAAGGGTGATATCTTATGCCATGAAATACAAGGGCCGGTTTTATTTGACCCTATCACTCACCCTTTTATTGGCCCTGATTTCTCCGTTGCGGCCTTATATGATTCAATGGACCGTCGATCATTACGTTCTTACAGGCGATGTAGATGGCATGACCCTCATGACCTTGGCCATGGTGGCCGTACTGCTCATTGAAACTGGATTTCAGTATTTACAAACGTATTTTTCAGGTTGGATTGGACAGCAAGTGATCCGTGATTTACGGGTGAAATTATTTGGACACCTTACCCGTTTTAAGTTGGGACATTTCGATAAAACGCCCATTGGAACGTCCGTGACCAGGGTGGTAAATGACATTGAAACCATTGCGGATATGTTCGGCGAAGGTATGCTTTCCATTGTAGGCGACCTGCTGAAACTCTTGTTGGTGCTGGTGGCCATGTGGTGGATTTCTCCCGGCATGACGATTGTTAGCCTCATTCCTGTGCCTTTACTTGTTCTTACGACATGGATTTTTAAAAATGGGGTACGAAAAAGTTTCACCGAAGTTCGGAATGAAGTAGCTAATCTGAATGCTTTTACCCAGGAGCACATTACCGGTATGACCATGGTACAGGCGTTTAACCGAGAAGAGGAAGAACTGAGGCGGTTCAAAGCCATTAACAAAAGACATCGAAAGGCCCATATTCGCTCGGTTTGGTATTATTCCGTCTTTTTTCCCGCCGTAGAATTGTTGCAGGCCATTTCCATTGCCTTGGTGGTGTGGTGGGGAACGTATTACATCATGTCTCATCCGCAAGGGCCACTACAGCCCGGTGTGATTATTTCATTTATTCTATACACTTACATGCTTTACAGGCCCATGCGCCAACTGGCCGATCGGTTCAATACCCTGCAAATGGGCGTGGTGAGTGCGGAACGCATCTTTAAATTGCTGGATGAAAAAGATCAAATAGAGCCCACAGGTGCTACCGCCCTAACCCAAGTGAAAGGTGAGGTGGTCTTCCAAAATGTCTCCTTTGGTTATCAAGCCGAACATCCTGTGTTACATCACATAAGTCTTCATTTGAAGCCGGGGGAAAAATTGGCCGTGGTTGGTGCTACGGGTTCAGGAAAATCCACTTTAATCAGCCTTTTATGTCGTTTATATGAACCCCAGCAAGGTCAAATTACCATTGATGGAATTCCCCTCAATACCCTCGAAAGAGAAAGTATTCATCGACATATTGGTGTGGTAACTCAGGATGTATTTTTATTCTCAGACACCATAGCTAAAAATATTAGCTTAAATGACCCAAAAATCACTGAAGCCCAACTCAGAGAAGCCGCTAAAGCCGTAGGCGCTTTACCTTTTATTGAAAAGTTGCCCGGTGGATTTGATTTCAACGTGAGAGAAAGAGGGGCCATGTTGTCTGCCGGACAGCGTCAATTATTGGCTTTTATTCGGGCCTATGTGTACAATCCGGCGATTTTGATTCTGGATGAAGCCACCAGCGCCATTGATTCTGAATCGGAACAACTGATTAAAGCAGCCACAGAAACCATTACCCAAGGCCGAACTTCCATTCTTATCGCACACCGGTTAAGTACCGTTCAGCACGTGGATAAAATTATTGTGATGGACCAAGGTCGTATTGTGGAGCAGGGGAGCCATGAAGATTTATTGGCGAAACAAGGCGTGTATCGTCGGTTGTTCGATTTACAATTCTCCGAAGTATGAGGTTGAAACCTGGGGATAGGGTCTATTTCTTGGACGCACCGGGCCTCGCCATCGTTGTGGAAGTCCAAGGAACACGTGTGCAAGTGTATCACCAGGGCATGATTCTTCCCTGTATGGCGCACGAATTGGTTCCTGAATTGAAAGCAAGTCATTTGAACAATAAAGAGGAAGCCAATTCGCCCCTTTTACCCGATGCACCTGCTCCCGCAAAACCGATGCTGCCAAAGGAAGAGGAATCGCTTTGGGAAAACAAACGCAGGATTCCGAAAGTGTATGATAAAGGAAACCTACCCATCAAGGATAAAGACATAAAAAAAACGAAAGGTTTTCCGGTGCATAAGGGGAAGAAGGAACCTGATTACATGGAAATAGACTTGCATTTGGAAGCCTTGTCAGAAGATATTCGGGATATTTCTCCAGGCGAAGCGCTACAATTGCAATTGCATCATCTTTTTTTGTTCATGGAAGAAGTGAGAAGGAAGAAAATCCGTCGTGCTTTTGTGATCCATGGGGTAGGGAAGGGGAAGTTAAAGGAAGAGGTCTTGGACTTTCTTCACCGATATGCGGAAGCAGAAAGTTTTGACGCACCCTATCGGATGTATGGTCAGGGCGCCACAGAAATACGAATGCATTATGGAGGAACTCGACCTACCCAAGAGGAATGGATGCGTTGATGGAAAAATAGGTAAAAAGAAAGCCTCTGTTTTGGAGCAGAGGCTTAGTTCAGTGGGAGATTGGGTCCTGAAATTTTATAGGCTTATGATGCGAGGTAAGACATGTCTTTAAGTGAGGAGGCCACTTGCTTTCTGGCTAAGAAAATCCTTGACTTTACCGTTCCAATAGGCAGGTCTAGGTGGTCTGCAATTTCTTTGTATTTGTAGCCCTCGAAATACATGTTCAAGGGAATTTTAAATTCATCTGAAAGGGCATGAATATGGTGAAGGATTTCTTTACATCTGAGTTGTGATTCAGGGTCGTTGGCGTCCTTTTGACTTTGAGGAATGTTGAGGTAATAAGATTCTTTGCTATGGTCGTAAATGGTACGGGCTTTTTGGGTGCGGCGGTAGTTGTTGATGAAAATATTCCTCATAATGGTATATAACCACGCTTTCAGGTTGGTATTTTCCTCAAACCTATGTTGGTATGTAAAAGCTTTGAGCATGGTTTCCTGCACCAAATCACTTGCTTCTTCAGTATTGGATGTCAGGTTGAGGGCATAATACCTCAGGGGATCCCGAAAGGCAACGACCTGGGTGGTAAAGTCTAACGATACGTTTTCCATGAGGTTAATTTTGTTTAGGATAAAGATAGTAAATATTAAACAAAATGCAAGCAGATTCTCTCTTGAACTTATTGTCAGGCGCTGTTTTTAAAATAAATAATTGATTTATAGGTATTTATGTTGTTTAACGAGAGTTTGAAAAATCGTTAAACTGATTCAACAAGATTAATCCCTGCGAAACTCTTTTAATTGGTCAGACAAAATTTTCCGGGCAAGGAAAATGCGACTTTTCACTGTGCCTATGGGCAAATCGTATTTGTCTGCAATCTCTTTGTACTTGTATCCTTCGAAATACAGACGTAATGGTTCGGCGTATTCTGGATCCAATGCCATTAAGCAGGCATGGATTTGTTTGAAGTTGAGTGCGGCATCCGGTTCGTTGGTTTTTCGATAATCCGGAATGTTCAAATGATACAGGTCTTTAGACCCATCCAACATCAACTTTTGCCGACTTTGTTTGCGGTAATTGTTGATGAAAATATTTTTCATGATGGTATAAAGCCAAGCTCTAAGGTTCGTGTTTTCAGTGAATTTATCCTTGTAGATAAGGGCTTTTAGGGTGGTTTCCTGAACCAAATCATCGGCATCACTTTCGTCTCTGGTCAGGCTTAGGGCAAAAAACTTTAGGGCCGAATGATGTTGGGTAAGGTGGTGGGTGAAATCGAAGGCCTCTGCATTTGCCATGGTGGAGTTTTATTTTACTCAAATATAGGCATTGTTTAATATTTAGCCAAAAAGGTTAAACAGAATTAGGCGCGTCAATTTTTAAAAAAGGCTAAAAAAAAAGTAGGACCGGTAAACCGGTCCTACTCGTTGGCGAAACATTAGGCTGAGGGAGGAAACCTTTGGAAAGGAACCCAATGCTCGCATCGTTAAGAAACAGGTATAAACCGGATTCCCAACGTTTCCTTAATTCAAATATAGCTAAATGGAATAAAAAACCAAATTTCTGGCAGGAATTGAAGGATTTTCGGTGGTTTATTTCTAGTTTTTGGTCGTAAGCCTGTACCTTCGTTCCATGGCAGATACCCTTTTTTTGGTAGAAGAAACTGCGCCTGGTGTGTATGGCTTGCCTCCGGCTGAATGGAATCATGCAGTTAAAGTGCTGCGCGTGAGGCAGGGCGATGTTTTGGAATGCACCGATGGGGCGGGACAGTTGTTTAAAGGACGGTTTCAAGCTTCAGGTGAAATCCTTCGGGAAGAAGAGTTGATGCACCCCGGACTGCCTTTACCTTTACATCTTTATGTATCTCCAACCCGTCAGCCCGACCGGTTAGAATGGATGTTGGAGAAAAGTGTTGAACTTGGTTTGGGTCACTTTTCCCCTTTGCTTTGTGAAAGAACCCAAGCTTTTCGATTGAAAGCGGACCGGTTGCAATCCATCGCATTGGCTGCCATGAAACAAAGCAAACGTGCGTATCTCCCACGCATTTATCCTGCCATTCCCCTTCAACAAGCCCTTTCCTCTGCTACAAAAGACGCCATGTTTATGGCTACTTGTGCCGGTGAAATTCAAAAAGTAAAACCAAAGCAGGCATGGAAAACGCTCCCCTTTCTGCATGTTTTCATAGGACCTGAGGGAGATTTTACGCCTGCTGAAATCCACATGGCACAAGACATCGGTGCTGTTTTTCTGGATTTGGGCCAAGCTAGATTAAGAACGGAAACCGCCGGATTATCCGTCGTTCATTTCCTTCATCACCTTCATACCTTTTTATGAATTTATTGCAACTTCTTACCCCGGAACGCCTTCATCAAATGCCTGGCCCTCTGCCTGCAGATCGCAGCGCTTTTGAAGCCGATTTTGACCGGATTATTTTTTCTCAACCTTTTAGAAGCCTGCAAAATAAAACCCAGGTGGTGCCGCTGCCTGACCATGATTTTGTCCATACCCGCCTCACCCATAGTTTGGAAGTAAGCTCCGTAGGGCGCAGTCTTGGACGCATGGTGGGCCAGTGGCTCTGTGAACAATACCCTGAATTGACCCAGGCGGGTTGTTCTGCTTTTGACATTTCTGCCATTGTGGCGGCGGCTTGTTTGGCGCATGATTTGGGTAATCCGCCTTTTGGTCATGCCGGGGAAGCGGCTATATCCAACTTCTTTCAACATATCGACCTCTCCGATTTCTCTGAAGCTGAAGCCAAAGACCTCACCTCATTTGAAGGAAATGCCCAAGGATTTCGCCTTTTGGTTACACGAAAAGACCTCCGACCTACTTTAGCCGTTTTGGGCGCTTTCACCAAATATCCCTGTGCTTCTGCTTTTGAGGGTAAAAATACGGCCTTAAAAAGTCAGAAAAAGTATGGCTTTTTCCAATCTGAAAAGTTGGATTTTCAAAACCTTGCTCTGCGATTGGGTCTCTCTACAGCTGGTTTGGCGCATGTAAGACATCCGTTGTCGTTTCTGGTGGAAGCAGCGGATGATTTATGCTATTTGCTTATTGACTTAGAAGATGCGGTAGGCATGCGAAAAATAGACATTGGGCTATTTGAATCGTGCATGGCCGAAGTACTTGGCGCATCCATGCCTGCCGGCCCAAACTATGCCGCACGCTCGCCCCAAGAACGGGCCGGACTTTTACGCGCTATGGGCATCAATCTTTTGGTGCAACAATCCGTGGGGGCATTTCAAAACCACCATCAGGCCATTTTATCCGGAACACTGGAACAGCCGCTTACCGCTTTAATTCCCGCAGCCAAAGCGTTGGACGACATTTCGAACTTCTCTGTGCGTCATATTTATCAGTCCGAAGAGGTACTTTTTCTTCAAGCCACTGGATATGAAATTTTACCTGAGTTGATTCATATGTTTTATGAAGCGCAAGAAGCTGTTTTTCAGCATGGGAAAAAGGCCGCGCCGAAATTCAAAAATTTATGCGGTTTGCTTCCATATGAGGTAGGAAAATGGGAGGCAGACCTTTCACCTTATCTCCGTATTCGCGTGCTTCTTGATTTCATTGCGGGGTTATCTGACCGAAAGGCGATGGATGTGTACGCAAAAATCAAAGGGATTCGTATACGGTAAGGGGTGGCTTTTAGCTATAGACCTTTAGCTTTTGGCGATTAGTTTTTGCTGTTGGGTTATTTGGTGCCTGCAATGAACCGGATGGTTTGCGCTGTTTTAAGCATTCTTCGCTGAAAATCTGCCAACCGGATGGAGGCATCAATGAGCGATAGTTCTCTGGCATTAACGAGGAAAACGGTGGATTCTCCATTGTCGAACCTCAGGCGTTCGGCGGCTAAAAGGTTGGTGAAATTATCTACCATTTGTCCAAACAATGCCACCTGTGCCACGAGGGTTTGATATTCAGCCAAGTGGGCCTGGAGCAGATTCTTGGTTTTTACCTGTGATTCTGAAAGCTTGAGCTGCGCATCTTCTACTTTGAGTCGGGCCTGTTGCCAACTGCCTCTTTCTTTTCGAAGCAATAGAGGTGCTTTGAAGGTTACGCCCAATTTATAATTGTCGGTGACCCAGACGGGAGTGTTTTGGCTGTATAGAAAATTATAGGTGACATCCAATTGGGGCATCATGGCAGCTGCCTTGAGTTTTCGCTCCAGTTCCAATGCCTTAATTTGAAAGCGCAAGGCATTCAGTCCTGGGTTGGCTTGGAGGATAATTTGATTCAGTTGTAAAAGACTGTCTGGAGTTAGCGGACTTAATTGGCTGGCGCGCATTACGGGCTCTGGAATGAGTGAAGTATCCATTTCCATGGGAATTCGGCCCTCCTTCCAAAGATGATTTTCCAATTTCAACCTAGATTGGCTGTATTTCAGTTGTGCGTTTTGCAGTGCGGCCAACCTGGATTGATAGAGCAGTAGCGCTTCCAAGGTATCTACGGCAGGTCGGTCGCCTTGTTGGAAACTGATGCGAACCAACTGGAGCTGGTCCATGGCCAGGCTTACAGAACGTTTAAATACTTCTTGTTCTTGGTAGGCATAAGCCCAATCCCAGTAGTCTTCTGTGACCTTGAGAAACAATCCGTTCACCATGTCTAGTTGTTCGGCTTGGGCGGCTTCACCAAGGGCTTGCGCTTGTCTTAGGGTAGCACGTCTTTCGTCGAACCATAATCCTTTGGCCAAGGAAACCCCAAGTCCGGCTGAGAAAAGACCAAGTTCAGGCACCGTGCGGCTGGGATCGATAAAATTGCCCTGATAATACTCGTAGCCACCAAATACATGGACGCCATACCAAGTGGGAATTTTGAGTTTTGTTTCCAACATTGTCCAATATTCCTTTGTTTCAAAGGCTTTTCGGTCCAAATCGGAGGACAACACGGGGTCAAATGCTCCACGCGCGGTTCGAATCCGGGCTGCTGCTTGGTCGGAGACAATAGACGCTCTGCGCATCACCGGATGGTGTTCACTCACCCAGTTCAGCACGGTCCGAATAGGAAGTACTTCCTGGGCTTGTATCCCGGCAAAACACAACAGGTTAAAACTCCACCAAATGAATAACTTCCTCATCACTTTTTCTTTTCTCCTTTGGGAATCACGAAGGCTGGGGGAAGGTTTTCGTCATAATAATAGTCGGGCGGGAAACCGTTGATTTGTCGCCATATTTCGTACCAAATGGGTACGGTATTGAGTAATGACAAGCCTTGGGCACCTGCGCCAACGCGCAATTGCTCCGGCCAAGGTTCTTCGTCCGGGTCGGGTGAAACCAAGATGCGGTATTTTCCATTGGCGCTGATGTCTGAATCTATAGCGGATACTTTGGCGCCAAACGTACCGATGCTCACTCCGGGCCATCCAGAAAATACGATGGTAGGCCAACCATCAAAAATGATTCTGGCTTTGGTACCAATGCGGATGAGTGGTAAATCGACAGGACGCACGTACAATTCAACCGCCAAATTGGGCCGTAAACTCGTGAGTGTGGCAATGGCTTCCCCAGCGGCTACCGTTTCCCCAATGCCCGATTTTACAATTTTGACCACCTGACCATCCCTAGGAGCGGTAATATAGTAGTACCGGGACCGAATGGAATAGTTGGTGTAATTGTTTTCCATCTTCGAAATCTCTTCATCCGTCTTAAACAACTCGGACATGGCGGAACCCAGATCGGATTCAATTTTGAAGATTTTAGATAAAAAGTCCTGTTCAATGCTGTTGAGGTCAATGGTGGCATTGATGAGTTCCTGTTGAGTATTTGCGTATTTGTTTTCTGCTGAAATAAGTTTAGCCCTTGTTTCTTGCATCTTATTTCTGCGGCTTTCTACATCCCGAAGGCTCATCACACCTTTCTTGAACATTTCTTCTCCACGCAAGAGCTGTTCTTCAGCAATTTGAAAATTGATCAGGGCCGCTTGCACTTCAGCAGAATCAATGGTCACCCGTCTTTGGGCCATTTGTTGGCGGTTGCGGGCCATTTTTAGCCGTAATTGAAGGTTGGCCTTTTCACTGCGGATTTGGTCTTCAAGGGCTTCAATTTTTTCCTGATAACTGCGTCCCATCGACTCTTTCGCTTCAATCTGCTCCCGAGTTCTTTGTAAAAGCGCAGGGTCGAAGTAGGCATCTTTAATCTCGGAAATAAATACGATGGTGTCACCTGTCAAAACCGTATCACCTTCCCTGACGTACCATTTTTCCACCCTTCCATCAATCCGTGTTTGCAATTGCATGGGGCGGTCTTCAGGGGTAAGGGTGGTCAATTTTCCCACGGATCGAATGTTTTGCGTCCAAGGCAAAAACATGAGGATAATGAGGAATGCCAAAAATCCCAATAACCAATACGCTAAAATCCGAGCGGCTTTGGGGTCGGTAATATGCCGCCACGCGCCAAATCGGTCGTCATCTATGGGTACTGCTTTTTTATGCTTGGAAATATCTAACATGTTTATCCGTATATGCGGTTAAAAACCTCATTTTTTTGTACTTCTTCGAGTGGCCCCATGGCTACAATCCGGCCTTTGTCCATAAAGATGACAAGGTCGCAAGCCTGGGCAAAATCTAAATCATTGGTTACGGCCAGTAAAGTGCAATCTGGCATTTCATGGGTAAGGGTATGAATAATTCTTCTCTTTTCGGTTCCACCATACACGCCCAAAAAGTCTTCAAGTAAAAGGAGTTTAGGATGCTCAGCCAAACAGCGGGCTAAAGTGATTTTTCTAAGTTCCCCGGATGGAAGGCTTCGGTCGTCCGGAATAAGCACAGTATCGTACCCATCCGGCAATTTTTGAAGGAAAGACTCTAATCCCACCGCTTTAGCTGCTTCCATAACTTCATTCAGTCCCACCTCGGGTCGTCCTACCGCAATGTTTTCATACACGGTTCCTTTAAAAATGAGTTCTTGTGCCAGATTTTCCGACACTACCGTATGTAAACTGTATAAATCGATGTTTCGTAAGGGCATGTCATTGAAGAAAATTTGTCCCTCACAATTTTCAAACATACCGGCAATCAGGGTCAGCAAGGTGGTTTTACCACTGCCATTTTTACCCATAAGCACCACCTTTTGACCTTTTTCAATACGGAATTGCACTTGGTCAAGGATAGGTGTTCCGGATACCGGAGATAAATAAGATAGATTTTTAACTTCCAGTGCAATGCCATTTTCCACCATTAAATCCTGGCATCTAACGCCATGGCGTCTTTCCATGGGAATGTCCGTAACGGCACCGAGTTTTTCCGAGGCGGTAAGTACATCATACACGTTTTCCAAACCTGAGATAAATTTTTCTATGGAGCTTAGAATGAGTAGGATTACAATTTCAGCTGCCACAAACTGTCCAATGTTTATTTGTTGCTCCACTACAAGGGTTCCTCCCAAAATCAATAGGGAAGCCGTAATCATCATTTTAAAAGCAACGAAATACCAGTTTTGGGTGACAATGACCTTAAATCTTTTTTTCCGATAATACATGTAGCTGCTGACCAAGTGGTCTGTTTTTTCCATGGGTAAATTGGTGTTTCCCGCCAATTTAAAGATGGACATACTGCGACCAAGTTCCTCTAACCAATAGGCCACCTCATACTTGTATTTAGATTCATACAATGACGCAATCATGGCTTTCGGTCCGGTAAGCCGTATGGCAAACACCAAAAGGAGAAAGAGGAAAAGTCCTAAAAACAGGAAGACTGGGTGGTAAAATGAAAGGAGAATCAGCCCAAATAAAATCTGAAGCAAGGCGGTGGAAAAGTCAATCAAGATTTTTGGGATGCCTTTCTGCACGGAAAGGATATCAAAAAAACGATTGATAAGTTCTGGTGGGTAAATGCCGGTTAGGGCGTCCAAACGCAGCCTTGGGATACGGTGTGCAAATTCAAAAGCAGCGCGTGCAAACAACCTTTGTTGGATGGCCTCAACAATCCAAATTTGCATAATTTGAAGGAAACCAGAGGCTAGGGTACCCAAAAGTACAAGACCAATGAGCAGGATAAGGCTAAAGGAAAGTTGCGCACCCATAAGAAATACAATGATGGCTTGAATTCCTAAGGGAAGAGATAGGGCCACCAATCCATTAAAAATGGCGTAGATGTAGAGGAGAATAATTTCTTTTCTCTCGGGGCGCATCAAACGCAAAAAACGATAAATGGGGCGCGATGCTTCGGTACCGGGAATCACTTCTCCTTCGGCACCGAACATTTCTTCTTGTGGAGAAAGTAGAAATAAAGGAAAACCTTGTGGTTCCTCAAAAAACTCTTCAAAAGGAAGGGTGTCGGATAGGGTTTCGTTGGTTTTTTCCGGATGAAACCATAGAATTCGGTATTGTTTGCCCTGCCATTCAATCCATGCCAAGCCGTTCTTATCCTTTGTCAGTAAAATCAAGGGCAATGGACTTGTTTGGGCAAATCGGGCCACCTGCTCACGTGAAGCGGCAGTGCGCATCATCATGATGTTAAGCATGTGACCTACATCCTGAAGTAATTGGTTCAGGGTTTCCAGACTGATGGTAAATCCGTCCCTGTAATCTCTAAGGTATTTTTTAAGTTCGTCCGAGGCTTTGCCGTCGTCCTTGTAAGTTTGGTAAAGGAATTCTAAAAATGCTCTTATCGTGGTTGTTTGCATTCAATGGGTATTCAATCGCACAAAAATAAAGGATAGATAGGGTTTTTCTAAAGTAGAAGACCGCTATCCCATATATTTTCTTAAAATTAAAAATATAAATCTGAAAATCAGATGTTAAAAGTACTTATTAGGCGTTTGAAGTGATAAAAAATTTGGGTAAGGCTCAAAATACACCGTAAACCCTGTTTTTGGGTAAAACTATACTTTCAAATATCAAAACGATTGACTAGAAAAGATGGCAGTGAAGGAAAATAAAAGAAAAAGAATGGTGCTATTAGAACAGGGATACAATACCCATGACCAAGATGCAAATCTCAAAAAAACGAGCCAGCAAGAGATTCGATACAATAATGGTGTCCGCTTCCTCTTCCGAAGAGGCATTTGTTGGTTGATTTCGAATGTTGTTTTCGAAAAATAAGGCCAGAAAAAAGAGAATTAGCGTTATCACCAAGACCACGGGATTACCGGTTTTGATTAAAAAAAACGACAGAACCACTACGGTGGCCAATAGTAAATTTTTAAACATGTCTTATCCTTCCTTAGATAAGCACAAAGTTATTTAAAATTTAAAATAAAAATAAAAGGTTTTGTTTAAATATTGTCTTTTTTTCTTTAGGGTGGTGTTGAAAACCTATATGAATTTAACATTTAACTATTTTGTTTTCATATATTTATTTTATTTTATGGAGCGTTTATATTGTTGAAATCTCAACGTGAAAACATCTTTAAAGGTGTATTGAAGATTTAAGGAAGGGTTTGAAAAACTTTAAAAACTGAAGAGCTTTTTTAACTCAAAAGTGTAATCTGTGGCCATTTGTTGGGCAGATTTACCGGGCCATTGGTGGGTGATTCCGCGGCTTACATTGATCAATAGACCGGGTGCCGGATCGCCGATTCCCAGGCGGATGAGTTCTTTGAGGTCGCCGCCTTGGTGTCCAATGCCGGGTACCAAAAAAGTATGATGCGGTAAAATTTCCCGGATTCGGGCAAGGGCCTGGAGCTGGGTAGCTCCCGTAACCACCATGACTTGATCGGGGCTCCCCAAGGATTTAATTTTTTCACACACCGCTTCAAACAGGGGTGCTCCATTGGCCATGGGTTGTAATTGAAAGTCCTTTGAACCTGTATTGCTTGTAATGCCAAGGACGATGCTCATTTTCTCTTTATACGCCAAAAAAGGAAGAAGGCTGTCGGTGCCCATGTAGGGATGAAGGGTTACTGCATCCGCGCCCAATTCTTCGAACATGGCCCGCGCATAAGCTTCTGCCGTATTCCCAATATCGCCACGTTTGGCGTCTGCAATTTTAAAGAAATCATGTCCAATGTAGGAAAAGGTGGCTTTAAGCACCTCCCAACCCATGGCGCCATATGCTTCATAAAACGCAAGGTTGGGTTTATAGGCTACGGCATAGGGCCGCGTTTCGTCAATCACTGCTTGATTGTAGGCCAACCATCCTTCGGCATCTTTGGAATATTCAGGGGGAAGTTGGTCGGGCTGGGTATCTAATCCCACACAAAGGGCCGTTTTTTTAGCCCACATGGCCGCATGGAGGCGCCGTTGATTCCATCCTTTATCCATGAGTTTCTCCCGCTTTAAGTCGTTCTGCTTGTTCTTCGAGGCGTAAAGCTTCCAACAATTCATCTAAATCCCCATTCATAACGGCCGGAAGGTTATGGGCAGTAAATCCAATGCGGTGGTCTGTAATTCTACTTTGGGGATAGTTGTAGGTTCGGATTTTTGCCGACCGGTCACCCGTGGAAACCATAGTTTTCCTTTTACCCGCCACTTCATCGATTTTCTTTTGCAATTCCATTTCATAGATTCTGGAACGCAAAACCATCAATGCCTTGTCAAAGTTTTGAAGTTGGCTTCGTTCATCTTGGCATTGAACCACAATTCCTGTGGGTAAATGCGTGAGTCGAACCGCCGAATACGTAGTGTTTACTGACTGGCCACCCGCTCCGGAGGAGCAATAGGTGTCTTTCCGGATGTCGTTCATTTTGATGTCCACATCAAACTCTTCTGCCTCCGGCAAAACCACCACAGAGGCGGCGCTGGTGTGAATTCGGCCTTGGGTTTCGGTGGCTGGAACCCTTTGTACCCGGTGAACCCCGGATTCAAACTTCAGGGTGCCATACACTTGATCGCCTACCACATTGCAAATGACTTCTTTATATCCACCGGCGGTGCCTGGGGTAACATCTACCACCGTCATTTTCCAACCTTTTTTTTCTGCAAATCGACTGTACATCCGCCATAAATCTCCGGCAAAAATGGCCGCTTCATCTCCTCCTGTTCCACTGCGAATCTCGAGAACGGCGTTTTTTCCATCTTCCGGATCCTTGGGCATAAGCAGTTGTTTAAGCTCTTCCTCCAATGCCTCAATGCTGGTCTCAAGGCCCTGAATTTCCGCTTTGGCTAAAGCCTGAAAATCTGGGTCTTTTTCCTCGGCCAACATGGCCTTAGCAGATTCCAGCTGCTTTAATGCCGTATCGTATCGATCCATTACGGCCACCAAGGTTTGTAGCTCTCGATACTCCTTTTGTAATTGAATATATTTTTTCTGGTCAGATATAAGTTCAGGGTCGGACAATTGAAGTCCTATTTCCTGAAACTTTTCCCTAATACCCGTTAATTGCGCAATCACTCCCTATAATTTTGGCTCAAAAATAGCGCAAAATTTCCGTTTCAGTGTGGATTTCCATGGCCGGTCCGCCGGGTTGTCTGTGGGCGACCTGTCCTATCTTTTGGGCCAATAGACCAAAATCTTTGAGTCCGTCCACCAAATCATCTGCGGCTTCTTTTGTGGTAAAAAATGAAAGGCGTTGCCCCATGTTAAAGGTTTTATAAAGTTGGTCTAAGGGCATCTGCTGTTGTTCTTGAATCCACTTAAAAAGGGGCGGAACGGGTAGCGGATGATCCACTTGAAGCGCTAAATGTGGGGTAAACCGTAAGGGTTTGGTGTATCCACCTCCGGTATGATGAATGATGCCGCGAATGTGTGGTTTAAAATGAGGAATCAGACTTTTTAAGGCAGGTAAATACGTTCGGGTAGGGGAGAGTAAAAGTTCACCCAGCGTTTTTTGGGTGTTTGGCTCTATGGTTTGTAATCGAAATTTTCCACAGTATGCTAAGGAGGCAGGAATGGCAGGGTCATAACTTTCTGGGTACGCTTGGCCGTACCAAGGAGAAAGTAGCTCATGTTTCGCCGCGGTTAGGCCATTGCAGCCCATCCCTGAATTGTACGTGTCTTCATATGTAGCTTGTCCATAGGAAGCAACGCCTACCATCACATCACCCGGTTTGGGTTGAATATGAATGACCTGATCCGGCCTTAAAAGACCATGAACGGTAAATCCTACATCCAGTGTTCGGACCACATCGCCTACATCCGCCGTTTCACCTCCTGCCAAATGAAGGGTAATGCCAAGTTCTTGGAACCAATCCGCCAATTCGGTTGTACTTTCTATCAGTTTGGAAAGGACTTCTCCGGGAATATGATGGGTGTTTCTGGCCAGGGTAGAACTTACGGTAAAATGGTTCAGTACGCCACTACACGCCATGTCGTCGAGGTTCATGACCAGGGCGTCTTGAACCACTCCCTTCCACACCTGAAGATCGCCTGTTTCTTTGTACCAAAGGTAGGCTAGGGTGGGTTTGCTACCGGCGGTATCTGCATGGAGCACCTGGTACGTGTTTTCTAAGGTAGGGAAGGGGAGAATTTTACAGAAAGTATCGGTAAAAAGTCCCGGAGTGCTATGTTTTAAGGCGCGGTGTAAATCCTCTTTTCCTGCGGCAACGCCACGGGCAAGGTAGCGGTCTGGTGTTCCCATACACCAAAGGTCTTAAATTACTTTGGCTTCCATGGATTGAATCCTAAAGTTAACGCAAGGGAAACCTTGGCTTAATATCCGAGGATTTTGAGCATGGACTTATAGCTCTGTTCCTTAGAAAAAAGCTTGGTGGTGTAATCACCTTGATCGTCTTTATCTATGATTACATGTTTGGGCGCAGGAATTAAACAATGTTGAATGCCACCATAACCGCCCAACGATTCTTGGTATGCCCCGGTATGGAAAAATCCAATATATAACGGAGAATCTTCCTCGTATTTTGGCAAAAACACCTGACCAATATGGGCTTCGGCATTGTAATAATCGAGTGAATCGCAGGTGAGTCCACCTAAATTCACACGTTGGTAAGGTTTATCCCAATGGTTTACGGCTAAAAGGATGAACCGTTGTTTCAATCCCCATGTATCTGGTAAAGTGGTGATGAAGCTGGAATCAATCATGTACCAGATTTCCGTATCGTTTTGTTGTTTGGTGTCCAATATAGAATAAAGGGAAGCGCCACTTTCCCCCACAGTAAATGAACCGAATTCAGTAAAAATATTGGGTTCAGGAACGCCGTTTTCATTGCAAATGGATTTGATTTGGGCGATGATTTCTTGTACGATGTATTCGTAGTCGAAATCGAATCCTAGACTGTTTTTAATGGGCAATCCGCCACCGATGTTGAGCGAATCCAGTGTTGGGCAAATCTTTTTGAGTTCACAGTACACTGACAAACATTTGGAGAGTTCACTCCAATAATAAACTGTATCGCGGATACCGG
Source organism: uncultured Candidatus Competibacteraceae bacterium (assembly GCA_964599915.1). Taxonomy (GTDB): domain Bacteria; phylum Bacteroidota; class Bacteroidia; order CAIKAF01; family CAIKAF01; genus CAZRHR01. The sequence continues at coordinate 43,262 of CAZRHR010000010.1, forward strand.
TATTGATAAAGAAATGCAGCATTTTTAACTCGAATTTTTCCTTTCCTGCAATTCTTTCTTGGTAGAAGGGGACTATGTCTTTGTAGCGGATACCAAGGCGGGAGGTGTAAAATTCAAAATTGGGCTCCTCTTCAGAAGCAATACGAATACCCAATTTCAAAACCCCTTGGGCATGTTCTTCGTAGTAATCTAACTCATTTTTGTGGTCTAAAACCGGAATGATGTTGTTAAATCCTTCATTGTGGTATTGGATGATGTGTTCCTGGTAGGCTTCACGTTTGTATCCATTACATACAATATATTTATTGGTGTCTACAAGTCCAGTATTGATTAATTCCCGGATGATTTCCATGTCGTAGGTAGAGGATGTTTCTATATGTACTTCATTTTTAAGTACTTCCTCTAAAACGAATGAAAAATGAGAACTTTTGGTGCAGTAGCAATAGGTATAAGTTCCTGCATAGTCCGCTTTGGCCATTGCCACCTTAAACATTATCTTCGCTCTCTGGATTTGCGCACTGATTTTTGGCAAATAAGTAATTTTTAACGGAGTACCATATTGTTTAATGACTTCCATTAATGGGATATCATGAAAGTACAATTCACCATCTTCTACATGGAAACCTTCTTGGGGGAATTCAAAAGTTTGGTGAATGAGGTCTTCGTATCGAATTTTCATGGTTGTGGGATTACTTATTTGCTTCAGCGCTCAAAGAAACAAAAAACCATCGGATGCACTTGGATTTTACCAAAAAAAATAATCCAAGTTGCTTAGATGAGAAAAAAATGAAGAAACTAACTGAGTTAGATTATGAAAAATATCAAATTAGTAGAAGTCCGTTCTGAGTTAGGGGCCGGTACCCGAGGCGCAAGTTTGGGCATTGATGCCTTGAAATTGGCTTCCATGGAATATGGGGAGTACTTCTTTGGTAGATATAAAAATGTAGAGATTAAGGACAGCTCCAGGTTGCTTTATAAGAATCCTGTGCGCACCCATGCCAAAAGAATTCGGGGTGTGGTGAAAATCTTCAACCGACTTGCGACCACCATTTCCAAAGAAATTCAAGCGAATCGTTTTCCTGTGGTGCTAAGTGGTGACCATAGTTCCGCCGGCGGAACCATCGCGGGTGTGAAAATGGCGCATCCGGAAAAAAGGGTAGGGGTAATATGGATTGATGCCCATGCAGATTTACATTCTCCTTACACCACGCCCAGTGGTAATATTCATGGCATGCCTTTGGCCACTGCTTTGGCGGTAGATAACATCACCAAGGCCATCCAAACCCCTACAGACGACACCATGCCGCTTTGGGAAATGTTGAAAAATATTGGGAATATCACCCCGAAAATTACACCTCAGGATTTGGTTTTCATTGGGTTGCGAGATTACGAGGAGCCGGAAGGGGCCTTTATTCGCAAAAACCGCATCCGGGTGGTTACTGTCCCTGAAATCCGAAGGGGAAAAATTAAAGAAATCTGTAAGCAGGTCTTGGCCCATCTTTCCCATTGTGATGTTTTGTACATCAGCTTTGATATTGACAGCTTGGATAAACCTTTGGTTCCCGGTACGGGAACACCAGTATCGGGCGGGCTTACCTTGAATGAGGCCCAGAAAATACTTTCCATTCTACTTAAAGACCCTCGTTTGGTGTGCTTTGAAATCACCGAGATTAATCCTTTGCTCGACGTGCGAAATGAAACCGCATTGCGCATTTATCCTTTGTTTCGAAGCGCCGTACTCACCATTGAAAAGCAAATTAAAAAGAAAATAAAGTCCGAGAAGAAGTAAAGACCTCATCGCTTCTTACCATATATATCTTTGTAGAATGAACCAAACCGATTTAAAAGCCTTATTGGCTCAGACATTTCTAGATGCCATCCATCAATTTGTAACCCTACATGAGATTTCTTTTCCGGATCCAACGCCTGTGGTAAGTTTGCAAATTCCACCTCCGGGCATGCCTGGTCATTTTACATTGGTATTGTTTCCTTGGCTTAAACCACTTCAAACCCAGCCGCTTGTTTTAGGTGCATTTTTACAAGAAGCCTTCGCCAAACGACCAGAAGTGAAGGAAGCAGTGTTGGTCAAAGGCTTTTTGAACCTTACCATGGCTCCGGAAGTTTGGCATGCAACCCTTGCGGGAGTGATACAAGTTCCACAAGCGGCGCCGAAAAACTCAGGTGTTTTAATCGAATATCCATCTCCCAATACCAATAAACCACTCCACCTTGGTCATCTTCGAAACATATTTTTAGGTACCTCACTAGGGAAGATTTTGGCTGCGGAGGGATATGAAGTACATCGTGTGAACCTCTACAATGATCGTGGAACCAACATTTCTAAATCCATGTTGGCCTATCTTAATGCTCAGGAAAAGCGCACGCCCGGTCCAGACATCAAGGGCGATAAGTTGGTGGGTGATTATTATGTTGCTTATAATCAGAGTTTACAGGAAGAAATAGCCCCTTTGGTGGCGCAAGGGGTGGATAAAGATGCAGCTAGGGCGCAAAGCCAACACGAAGCCAAAGTAGCGGAACTTACCGTGGCCTGGGAAGAGGGAAATGAGGAAGTGCGCGCACTTTGGAAAAAAATGAACGGATGGTTTTACGAAGGGGTGGAACAAACCTATCAAGCCCTTGGGCTATCCTTCGACAAAGTGTATTATGAGTCGGATGTATATCACCTTGGTAGAGAAACCGTGGCCAAAGGAATCACATCCGGCGTATTTTATCAAAAGGAGGACGGCTCCGTTTGGATTGACCTCACAGATATAGGTTTAGACCATAAATTGGTGCTCAGGTCCAATGGCACCACCGTGTACATGACCCAAGACATTGCCTTGGCCTACCAAAAAGAACAAGAATTTTCTTTTGACCGTTCCATTTATGTCGTTGGCAATGAACAAGATTATCATTTCAAAGTATTATTTGAAATTTTGAAGCGTTTAGGGGTCAAAGCCGCCGGAAACTTATATCATTTATCCTATGGAATGGTAGAATTACCCACGGGAAAAATGAAAAGTCGGGAGGGTACGGTGGTAGATGCAGATGATCTGATTTTAGAAGTAGCCGAAGCAGCCAAAGAGATTTCAGAAGCGCAAGGTAAATTATCCGGACTGACAGAGGATGAAAAATGTACCTTATACCAGCACATAGGCTTAGGTGCTTTACGATATTTCATTTTGAGGGTCGATCCCCGCAAGAGAATGGTGTTTGATCCACGGGAAACGATTGATTTTAATGGAGATGCCGGCCCATTTCTCCAATATACCCATGCCCGCACCTGTTCTCTACTGCGTAACGCAGAAAAATCAGGTATAGCAGACTGGCACCAACAAAGCACATGGGAAGGTTATGCACCTGTGGAAAAAGAAATTTTACTGGTTCGTCATTTGGCCACCCTGCCAGAGGTACGAGCTGAGGCGGCCCAGCAATATTCTCCAGCCCTCATGGCCCATTTTGCTTATGAAACAGCCGTGAAATACAGCCAGTTTTACCATGATTGTCCGGTACTTCGAGAAACAGATAAGGCGGCGCGGATGTTTCGTTTGGCTTTAACAGAAGCCACCCGGAACACCCTACGATACGCCTTAAGTCTGCTGGATATTCACGCACCTGACCAAATGTGATTGGGCAAGATTTTTTGCTCTGGTGGGAAGGGCTGGAAGCCGAAACCGGTCTTTTTTGGCACCGAAAACTCTTGGAAAAGGAGATTCCGGCGGAATTTCAAGTGATTCATCGTGGTTTTGATGCCATTACCGGGTTAGGGCCATCGCCTACTTTGTACCGTGTGGTTTTATTAAAAGCCCATGTGGATGTTGCTATGCTGGCGATGTCTCCCCTCATGGTTTGGCCAGAAGCAGAGGATTCCATTTATCAGTTAAGTCCGATAGGTTTATGGGCTTGGAAAGAAGGTTGGATTCCAACGGATGGTGTTACAAGGACGCTGGCCCAGGTGTTGTGGAGGAGAATGTATGGTGAGGGTAAGGTGCTTGGGTGATACCTTCCTAAGAACTTTTTGGTGAATAGAAAACGTAACAAGTATTGATAGGAGACTCACCAAAAGAGAACATTCACGTTTCCGTTTTTAATGTGTGGGTGGGATGTGGTAAACTCATCCGTTCATTTGATTTCTTTGATTCTATCCTGCCACTGTTTGGTGCAAACCCTTTCGTGAATTTCAGGCAACCGATTCTTATATTAATTTCATTTGAGTTAAAGGACGGTTCCGCAAAGTGATTCTGTATACAAAGTCCCCGCTTTTGTATACACCTTTATGGATCCATGGATGCAATTTTGACCAATCAAAAGAAAGCTATGAAATCAACTATATTAATAACAGGAGCAAGCAGCGGGATAGGCAGGGAAACCGCCAAATTTTTTCAGGCAAAAGGATGGAATGTCATTGCCACCATGAGGCAACCAACGCACGAAAATGAGTTACAACATCTAGAAAATGTGCTGGTCACTAGGTTGGATGTATTAGATTTGATTTCCATTCAAACTGCTATTGAATCAGGATTGAAAAGATTTGGCAGAATAGATGTGCTGCTTAATAATGCAGGCTATGGGGCTTATGGGCCCTTAGAATCATTTCCCAGAGAACGGATTTTGCGGCAATTTCACACCAATGTTATCGGTTTACTTGATGTTTCAAGGGCTATAATGCCGCATTTTAGAAAAAATAAAAGGGGGATTCTTATCAATGTTTCCTCAATGGGTGGAAAAGTGACGTTCCCATTGGGCTCGTTATACCATGGAACCAAATTTGCCGTTGAAGGTCTATCTGAATCTTTAAGATACGAATTGGAATCTTTTGGAGGAAGAGTGAAAATAATTGAGCCAGGAGCTACAGCAACGGAATTTGCCGGCCGCTCTTTTGATTTTTGTTATGACGAAAGTTTGCCGGAATATCAAAATCTTGTAGATAAGGTTTTGTCGGCATTTCCAGATATGTTAAAAAAGGCCTCTTCATCTCGGTTGGTGGCAGAGGTTATTTTTAAGGCGGCCACAGATGGAAAAATGAAATTGAGGTATAAAGTTGGGCGGGATGCCCATTTCTTCTTAGGGCTTCAAAAATATTTTGTACATGCCATAATGTATCAATTGAACAAGCGATTTTTTAAACTATAACAAGAAAAGTATGGACTCATCATTGCATTATATTCAGGGAGA
>CAZRHR010000011.1:0-47433 GCA_964599915.1 uncultured Candidatus Competibacteraceae bacterium
TTACACCTGTTACCGTTGGGTCGGTGTAGCTTGATCCGCCGCCACCGCCGCCGCCATAATTACCGCCGCCGCCACCATACCAGCCGCCGCCGCCGCCGCCGCCGCCGTAGTTTGAGGACCACCAATCGCCATTACCACCCTGGCCAAAAGTACCAGCTTGGGTATTCGTGGCAGCTCCGCCAGAAGACTGTGTTCCCCCTGATCCTGGCCAGTTCCAACCCCCACCATTTCCACCTGTTAACCCACCTCCTTGACCACCGGAAGTGCCTCCATTAGAGTTCCATCCACCGGCACCGCCACCGCCACCCGCTACGATAATACGGTTAGAAAGAGCCGTTCCCCCAATACGTAGGTCAGAAGCACCACCACCGCCACCGGCACCCGCGTTTCCGCAGCATCCACGTGCGCGACCCAAACCTCCGCCATTGAAGGCGTTGGATGTTTGGTAGGTGTTACAGCAACCATAGTTTGCAATATTTTGACCGGCCGCACCTACATTTACGGTAATCGTTTGGCCAGGTGTGACGGGCACCGTTCCAGTAACGCGACCACCCAAACCTCCATTTGACCAGCCACTTCCACCTCTTGCGCCACGCACATCGACCGTAAGACTTGTGACACCAGCAGGAACTGTATAAGTATAAGTACCAGGCGAAGAATACGTTTGAGTACCAGAATACGGGCCTGCAGTTGATGCCGCTTCTACGTAATACGTTGTTGTGGATAAGGGAGTAACCACAGCGGTATCATTAACAAGAAATGGAGAGCCGCCAGATGGCGTAGTATACCAGCTAAAAATACCGGTTGAACCAGTAGCGAGTAAGGTCGCATTAGACCCGCATATCGCAGTATCTCCAGTAACTGCAGGGAGACCCACCGGTGTAACGGATACTTGAACCGCGACCCTAGGACTTAAACAATTGGGTGCGGAAGCCACAGAGCTAGCTTGTACATAATATATTTGACCTGTGGTAAGTTCAGGTGTAATAAACGTATCTGTGGTAGCCAAAGGTGACCCTCCGGTTGGTACATCAAACCATTGAAAATGTCCAAAACTTCCGCTAGCAGTTAAGGTCGCAGGTACCCCACAAGTAGCAGACACGCCAGAAACTGTTGGTGGAGCAACGGTTGTGTTTACTCCAACGATCACTTGTTCACGGGCAGAAGCGCAGGTAATCACCTGCCAAGTGATAAATACTGCACCGTTCCCTGTTTGAAAACCTTGGGTATGAGAAACATTGGTTGCAGAAGGAATGGTGTAACTCGATCCGCCACCACCACCGGCAAAATAAGCGCCACCGCCTCCATACCAGCCACTTCCGCCACCGCCACTATAGCTGCAACAGCTGCTTGAAGACTGACCACCAAACCCAAATCCACCATTTTGACCATTGGAACAGGTTCCTCTACTTCCTCCGGAAGATTGGGTTCCTCCGCCACCAACATAGCAACTACTTTGCCCGTTACACCGGTACCCGGTTTCTCCTGTTAAACCTCCCCCATTTCCTCCTCTATCTGTGGTGGAACTTGACGAGCAATCATATCCACCGCCACCACCTGCACCAGCCACAATGATTCTATCATTCAAAGACCCAGAGGTCCTAATATCTGAGGATCCACCTCCGCCACCACCGTAACGATAACCGCTTCCGCCTCCATTATACCCACCGGAGTTCCAACTTGAACTATTCCCATCATTTCCGCGACCACCCACGTAAATTTGCAAGGTTTGGCCCGGCGTTACAGGTAGGGTCGCCTGAACCCGTCCTCCAGCGCCACCAATCGCCCATGAACCACGAGCACGTCCTCCTTCAGCCCCACGAATATCTACATTGATAGACGTGACACCAGCAGGAACGGTCCAATTGTATTGGCCAGGCGATGTATAAGACGCTGAACCATTCGTCACATCCCTTGTCTCAACCCAGAAAGTATCTGCACCAAGCAAGGGCGGAGTAGTATACGCTGCCGTCGTCGCTAACACAGTTCCACCTGATGCCGCATCATACCACAAATACTGAGCTCCTGCACCACTCGCAGTAAGTGTCGTGGTTTGACCACAAATAATGGATGTACTTCCTGTGACGGCCGGGTTAGGATGGCACTGTCCCCATAAGGAGATTAGCCAGCCTGAAACAAACCATATTGGCAGCCATTTCAAAATAGCTTGAACTCTTTGTAAATCTATCCGCATCATCTCTTAGTTTAGGTGACATAAAGATAGGCACTTTGTTTTTTAAATTAAAATTCAAACGTAATTCAATTTGCATTTTTTTTCTTTAAAATATTGATTTTTTTAATTTAATATATAAAAATTTCGGCTGCGAAACCAATGCTCAATGACTCATGTAGATATTTAATTACGAATAATGCCCAAGCATACTTTGACCATTATTTGAAAAATGTTGAGTTAGATAAGACCGGAAACATCAAAAGTTCAGGATGAACAACCATGGTTATAGCCCTCCCGTTCCCGTGGTCAATCTATTGTTTAAATCCACCTAAGTCGCAAAGCATAAGGTTATAGTCGTTTAAATATGAGAGCGGACCAAATCCAATACGAAACGAAATCCAAATCATTCAACACTATATCGAACCCACGGGCCAATAAGGAGTCGCTCACGCAAAAAGAAATTTATCATAAAAGTCTATGCAAAAATGAGGGTGTTTTTCGCCATGAACAAAACAACGGGAAATTTGGGGTTAGCACCCTCCCCTCCCCGTGGTCAACCTAATGATTTAAATCCACCTAAGCCGGAGAACAAACGGATATAGTCGTTTAAATATGAAGAATAACCCCAAAACATTACAATATCTTAATTACCCTACACAAGACCGAACCCAAGTGCCTTTGAGGAGAACGCCGAAAAGAAAAACCAAGTCTAAATGACTATAAATAAAAACAGGGCCATTTGTCGCCATGAACAAAACAACGGGAAATTTGGGGTTAGCACCCTCCCCTCCCCGTGGTCAATCTAATGATTTATATCCACCTAAGCCGGAGAACAAACGGATATAGTCGTTTAAACATGAAGAATAACCCAATCATTACAATACAAAATCTAAATCACTCAACACAATAGCAACCCCACGTGCCATAAAAGAGACCACCACGCAGAAAGAAATTTATCATAAAAGTCTATGTAAAAATGAGGGTGTTTGTCGCCATGAACAAAACTACGAGAAATTTGGGGTTAGCACCCTCCCCTCCCCGTGGTTAATCTAATGATTTACATCCATCTAAGCCGGAGAACAAACGGATATAGTCGTTTAAAATCGAAAATCCGCAGAAGAAGGATTCTTTATCCCAACATCTTCTGCGGATTTTTACTAACCAACCCTTTCTATGGGTCTAATTTTGTTCGAGCTTACTTCACGCGCTCAATATACTCTCCTGTGGCAGGATTTACACGGATCTTCTCTCCCGCATCCACAAATAATGGGACCATTACCGTGGCTCCATTTTCTACGGTAGCTGGTTTCAATGCGCGATTGGCTGTATCGCCTTTTAAACCGGGTTCGGTATAGGTCACTTCCAAATCCACAGACTTAGGTGGATGGGCAGATACCGGATTATCACCATCAAAAGCCACGCGAACCATCATCCCCTCTTTCAAAAACTTGGCGGATTCTCCAAAATGATGCTCTTCAACCGTGTATTGCTCGTACGTTTCATTGTCCATACAAACCAATGCATTGCCTTCTTTGTACAAAAATTGAAGATCCCGATCCTCTACACGAATCATATCCACTTCCTCATCTGTACGAAAACGATACTCCGACTGCTTTCCGGAACGTACATTCCGCATTTTTGCCTGATAAAAGGCCCTGAGGTTGCCGGGCGTACGGTGCTGAAATTCCACCACCTGTGCTAATTCGTTATTGAAACGGATAAAACTACCCACTGATAAATCGGACGCTTTCGCCATGTGATAAATTATTTATTGCAAAAATAAGGGAATTCCTCAAAGATGACATGCTTGTAAAGGCTGCACCAGACGAATTAAATTCCGCCAAAAGCATCCTGCCCAATCGGACGCAAATGGGTGGCACACTTCACTTGCCGAAGCTGGGTCATATAATATTTGTTCCAACTGGTACGAATCCCAACCAAGGTGTCTTCTCCTACCTGCTCACATTGTATAATGACCATCAAGGTATCTCGATGGATGTCTGTAAGGGAATACACCATATAAGGCATGCGCAAGGGTAACGCCTGATGTATAACGCCTTGGGGCTTCATAGCAAAAACGGCACGTGTTGAATCGATGTCTTCTCGAGTAGCTACGCGACTCCCATTCATGTGGGGACTCTCTAACAACTCTAATGGGGCAATCGGTGGAATAGGCTTTACATGGGGTTTGGAAGCCCCCAAGCTGTCAGCATTTTTTCCTTCTGCCTTTTGATTTCCCCCGCCACAACCGCCAAAGGTCACGGCCGAAAAGACCAACAACATGAATTTAAAACTGCTCTTCATCTTCTAATACCAGTTTAAAGTCTAATTGACGCTTATCTAAATTGGCCGCTTTCACCCGAACTTTTATGGCATCTCCTAACCTAAATACCCTGCCGGAACGCTGTCCCCGGACACAATAATTCTTTTCGTCGAACACATAAAAATCGGTATCCATTTCCCGAAGTCGGGCCATGCCTTCACACTTGTTTTCTACAATCTCTACGAAAAGACCTCTCTCTGTTACGCCTGAAATGATGCCATCGAACACTTCACCCACATGCTCGGCCATATACTCCACTTGCTTGTACTTTGTGGAAGCGCGCTCTGCTTCCGTCGCTCTTTTTTCCTGCGCGGAAGAATGAACGCACTTTTTGGCCAATGGTTCCTCCGGCACAGAAGCTCCGCCATCTAAATAATGTTGCAAAAGTCGGTGTACCATTACGTCCGGATAACGGCGAATGGGCGAGGTGAAATGGGTATAATAATCGAACGCCAGCCCGTAATGACCAATGTTCTTGGTGGTATAAACGGCCTTGGCCATACTCCGAATACTCAGGGTTTCGATCATGCCCTGCTCCGGCTTCCCTTTTACATCGGCCAATAATTGGTTGATGCTCTGTGAAACGGCTTTTTTATTGCTTAGGTCAAGGGTATAACCCAATTTGGCTACAAACTTTTTAAATTCCCGAAGCTTATCCATGTCCGGACTATCATGTATCCTATACACCATGGTGCGTATGGGATCCTGCCGCCTGCGCTTTTCCCCGCAAAATGAAGCGACCCTACGGTTGGCCAACAACATGAATTCTTCAATCAAATGGTTGGCTTCTTTGGTGACTTTAAAATATACACCAAGGGGCTTCCCTTTTACATCCAGTTTAAATTTCACCTCTGACTGGGATACGCGCAGGGCGCCTTCCGCAAAACGATGGTTCCTTAGTTGAGAGGCCACTTTCCAAAGCCAAGCGATTTCTTCATGTAAATCGCCCTGTCCGGTTTCGATAACCTGCTGGGCCTCTTCATAGGAAAACCTACGTATAGAATGGGTTACCGTTCGTCCAAACCATTCATGATGCACATTTCCTTTTTCATCCATTTCAAAAATGGCGGAGAAGGTAAATTTATCTTCATTCGGCCGAAGGGAGCAAACCCCGTTGCTAAGTTTTTCAGGCAACATGGGTACAACCCGGTCCACCAAATAAACGGAAGTGGCGCGTTTAAAAGCTTCTATATCCAAAGCACTACCTTCGGGCATATAATGGGATACATCGGCAATGTGAATGCCAACTTCTACATGGCCGTTGGGCAATGTCCTAAAACTTAGTGCATCGTCAAAGTCTTTGGCGTCTTCCGGGTCAATGGTAAAGGTGGTAACGCCACGTAAATCTCTTCTTTTGGCGATTTCAGCAGGATCTAAGGTGAAACTAATCCCCTCTGCATACGCCTCGACTTCTTCAGGAAAAGCCGATGGAAAACCATACTCCGCCAAAATGGCGTGCATTTCGGTTTCATTTTCGCCGGGTGTTCCCAATACGCGAACCACTTCCCCTATTGGATTCTTTTTATGGTCCGGCCATTCTGTAATGCGTACGACTACTTTTTGGCCATGCTGCCCTTGATGAAGTTTGGACAACGGAATGAAAATATCCATGGGCATCCGGTCGGAATCGGGAAGGAAAAAAGCGAAGTTTTCCCGCACATCCAAAGTGCCTACAAATTCTTCTCGTGCCCGTTCCAGCACTTCTACAATTTCCCCTTCAAGGTTGGTTCTTTTCCTTTTGGCCAGCAAAAAGGCGCGAACGGTATCCCCATGAAGCGCTGTAAACGTGTTGTGTGGCTGAATCACCACATCTTTTTCCATGCCTTCTACAATAAGAAAGGCCTTCCCAGAACTGGTCATATCTACCCTACCTACTACATATCCTTTGGTGGTATGAAGGGAATACTTGCCATGTTCATCGGCATTTATGATGCCTTTGACGGTCAAATGATCAAGTACTTCACGTACGAGAAGTCTGGAAAAATCATCCTCAGGGGCGACGCCCAACTGCGCAGATAATTGCTTATAATTCAAGCTTTTTCCCGGATTATCCCGGAAAAATTTCTCAATGAGTTTAGAGAAGTTGGCGCGTTTCTTCTGAAAATCGCGCTTGGTTGGTCCTTTCCTGGCCATGTAAAAAACGAATTGGTCATAGACCGGAAGGGAAAATACCTAAAGTAGATACTTCGCTTCAGTCCAGGTACATGACGCTGCGAACCGCACGGATGATACGTTCCGGACTGGGCAGGAAGGTATCTACCATGGTAGGTGCGTAGGCCATGGGCGTATCCGCGCCGGTTACCCGTAGCGGAGGCGCATCAAGATAATCAAAAGCTTCTTTGGCCACTTTGAAACTAATTTCTGTGGACATCGAAGTGAGCGGCCAAGACTCCTCGATGCAAACCAAACGGTTGGTTTTCTTCACGGATTCGATAATGGTCGCATAATCAATAGGGCGAAGGCTGCGAAGGTCAATCACTTCGGCTTGTATACCCATGGCTTCCAACTGACGAGCGGTTTCCATAACTACCTTCATCATTTTGCCATAAGATACCAACGTGACATCTTTTCCTTCTTGTACTACATTCGCCAAGCCAATTGGAATCAAATACGGCTCCTCTGGCACAAAGCCTTTGTCTCCATACATTTGCTCAGATTCCATGAAAATCACAGGGTCATTATCGCGAATCGCAGTTTTGAGCAAACCTTTGGCATCATAGGGATTAGAGGGCACCACCACTTTTAAACCGGGCGTATTGGCATACCAGTTGTCAAAGCTCTGTGAGTGCGTGGCAGCCAATTGTCCGGCAGAACCGGTGGGACCACGAAATACGATTGGAATATTCAGCTGACCACCAGACATCTGACGCATTTTTGCTGCGTTATTGATGATTTGGTCGATGGCCACCAAGGAAAAGTTGAACGTCATGAATTCTACAATGGGACGTAAGCCATTCATGGCAGCGCCAACAGATATACCCGCAAAACCCAACTCTGCAATGGGCGTATCCAACACACGATTTGGACCAAATTCGTCCAACATGCCTTGGGTGACTTTATACGCACCATTATACTCTGCTACCTCTTCTCCACAAATGAAAATGGAAGAGTCCAAGCGCATTTCTTCGGACATGGCCTCACGTAGGGCTTCCCGAAATTGTATTTCTCTCATTCCTGTGAATGCTATTGTTCAAGGGTGGTTTAATCCACTCCGGGGCAAAGGTATAAAAAAAATGTCCCGAAGCTGTTTATCCCCTACCTCTAACCACCTCAAATGTCCTTCCTTCTTACTTCTCCGTAGAACAAGTTTTAATTCCTAACAACGCATAGATGGGACAAAAACCCAAAAAGCTGACAACCAGAAAAATTCCTCCAAGGAGCATCATTCCCACACCAACGGCCCCAGTAACCGTTCCCGTAATATAAAGCCCTGAGGCAATGATGGCCAAAACCACACGTATGATGCGGTCTACTGTTCCCATATTTTTTTTCATCATGCTATCTTTTAACGCCGTGTCTTTTTACGCAATATATGCGCTGAAGTTACCAAGGAAGGTCCTTACCCATGTGTTGATATTGACCGGTGACACCATCTGCACCTAAAGTGGCCAACTGAATTAAGGTAGCAGCTCCTTCTTCCACTGATAATGGCGCGCGGTCTGTCCCCATATCTGTTTTTACCCAACCGGGATGAGCAGCATTCACTTTAATCGTAGTATCCTTCAACGCATGGGCCAAGTGTATAGTAAACTGATTCACTGCTGTCTTGGACACATCGTACGCAAAAGGCTTATTGTCTCCTAAGCCTTCCGGGTTCTGGTGTAAACTTAGAGAACCCATAATGCTCGACACATTCACAATGCGACCTGCAGCACTTTTTTCGATTAAAGGAAGAAGAATCCGGGTTAAATCCACCAATGCGAAAAAATTGACCTCCATGGTTTTTCGCAAAACATCCATGGAAAGGGTTAAGGTGGTGTTGCTGGACCACTCGCGGTTTTCAATCTGAATACCGGCATTGTTGATTAACACGTCCAAATGACCGAAATCTGCATCAATCTGTTTGAAAATACGGGTAAAGTCTTCAGGATGCTCCATGTTCAATTGAACGGGCCGTACAGAGGCCGCATAGGGACCATAATCGGGGACATCCGTCCGATAACCGGCATACACCACAAATCCGGCTTTTGCCAATTGACACACGGCCTCATGTCCAATTCCGCGGCTTGCACCGGTAACTAAAGCAATCTTTTGCATTATTAATATCTTGATTTTAAGGAATATGAATGGTTTTGGAGAATTGATGAGCGCCTTGAGACATTTGAATCACCTTGGGACCCGAAGTTACGGTATCCGGCAAAGTCCAAGTTTCTCCTTCTTGTGTCATGCCGGTCTTTTCCCATAATAATCTACCGGTAACATCGAAAACGCGAAGGGTGGTGACGCCAGTTCCTAAGAAAAAAGTTCGGCCGACAATGGTAGGCCTCCAATCTTCAGAGCCAGCTAATGCTGCAGGTTGACAAACAATGTTGGAGGTAAGTCCTGCTCCGGAAGTTGCTTGTAAAAACCGATTCCAAGCAGAGGCATCCTGTTTCAGGAAGTAATCCAACCAAGGACGAAGTACCGAAAATTGACGTGCCTGATGGGTGGCGCGGGTAATGGTGATAGGACTTCCGGAAGTGGTTTCTCCGAAATCGCAAGGAATATCCGGATTCATGAAAAAGCAATGTCCGCCTCCTTGAATGGTAACTAAAGCTTTGCATCCCGTAAGGTTGTCAAAAATGGGTTGTTGGTTGCTCGCCGGTGGCGTAACCCGATCGGCCTCACCTGCCAAAATCAAGGATGGCATGGCCACAGACAAGGCTGCGGTGGCTGAAGATGGATTGGTTATGGCTGGCGCATATCCGACCAAACAACTGGCCGTCTGTGCCACGTCTTCTGCTCCGGCCAGAAAAGTGGCGCCGCCTCCCATGGAATGTCCACTTAGTCCAAAACGACCATTCAACTTTTGAAAAAGGAAAAAACCGGATTCTTGACTGCCTTGACGCACCATTTCTTGTCCGGCAAAAAGAAGGTCTTTCCCGAAATTTAAATGATTTGGGGCAGCCGATGTTTCTGTGGCCGGCACGCCGATTACATAACCCTGCGGCACCAACGAATCTGCAAAATTCCGGTAGGGACCTACATTGGTGAGAAACCCATGTCCAATAATGAGAACGGGAAAACTCCCATTGGCTGGTGGGGTATTCACACCGGCGGTGGAGGCAGGATACCAAATTTTCATGGGTACCTGACGACCCGCACGGGCAGGGTCTGTAAAAATAATATCTCGTTCCCCTACGACAAATTGCGCTGTTAAAGCATTTAAAATAAGAGAAATGATAAAAATAAAGAAAACGTGTTTCATAGGTTTGGCTTTAGCAGTTCAAGTTACAAAAAAGGAGGCGCATGGCCTCCTTTGTAAAAATTAGGATTGGGTGAGCAGAGCAACGGCCGTCTCCATGGCTTTCTTGAGTCCGGCATTTTGCTTTCCTCCTGCCGTGGCGAAAAAGGGTTGTCCGCCCCCGCCACCTTGTATGTGAACCGCTGCTTGTCGAATGGTTTCCACCGCAGATTTTCCTTTAGCGACCAAATCTTCGGACACCATAATGGAAAGACCTGGTTTTTCCGGGTGGGATACGCCAAGCACCATCACGAGGCCAGGTTTTGTTTTTAAAGCGAAAGCCACCTGACGAATTTGCTCCGCATTCAAACCAACCATGGCTTGAATAACCTGTATGCTGTTTATGGTTTCGGCCGAAGCAAGTAAATGTTCTTGGACCCGCTGGGTTTCGGCCGCTTGTAACTTCGCCAGTTCTGCATTAAGCTGCTCATTTTCCATCAACAACGCGTCTGCTCCGCGAACGGGATCTTTGGGATTTTTCAATTTTTCCCGAAGCACTTGCAACGTCTGTCTATAACCCACCACTTCTTGTAAAGCATGTACACCGGTGATGGCCTCAATACGGCGGATACCAGCGGCCACAGAAGCTTCCGATTTAAGCAAACATAAGCCTATCTCTCCTGTAGCCGTCACGTGGGTTCCTCCGCATAACTCCACAGAATAGGTCGCATCAAAAGTGATGACACGGACTTTGTCCCCGTATTTTTCGCCGAATAAGGCCATGGCTCCCATCTTTGAAGCTTCGGCCATGGGCACATCGCGCTGCTCGTTCAAAGGAATATTGGCCCGAATCTTTTCATTGACCAGATTTTCCACTTTTTCCCATTCCTCAGCGCTGAGCTTGGCCGGGTGGGAAAAGTCGAATCGTAAACCTGCGTCTGTTACCAAGGAGCCGCGTTGCTCCACATGTTTGCCCAACACCTCACGCAAAGCGGCATGTAACAAGTGTGTAGCGGAATGATTGGCACGAATGGCTTTCCTTCGGGTCACATCTACCGTGGCCGTAAAAGAGGCTTCGGGGGCTTCGGGAATGCGGTGAACCCGATGAATAATTAAGTCATTTTCCTTCACCGTATCCAAGACCTCGAGGGTTTCATGGGCCGAGACCAATTGTCCGGTATCACCAATTTGTCCTCCGCTTTCGGCGTAAAAGGGCGTTTGGTTGAGCACCACTTGCACCTCGGTTTTTCCCTTTTGCACCACCGTCCTGTATTTCACGATATGAGCTTCGGCTTCAAGGGAATCATATCCTACAAACTGAATTTGCTTGGTATCCTGCAGGACCACCCAATCTCCGGCTTCGGTTTTTCCTACGGCCCTTGAGCGTTCTTTTTGGGCATTCAAAGCCTGCTCAAACCCTGCTTCATCCACCGTTCTTCCATTTTCCGCCGCAATTAATCGGGTTAAATCGATGGGAAAACCGAAGGTATCATACAGTTCGAAGGCTTTTTCTCCCGAAACCGGCGCACCTACGGGCGTGACGACCAACAATTCGCCGATGCGCTGTAATCCTTTTTCCAAAGTCCGTAAAAAGGACACCTCTTCTTCCCGAATCACCTTGGTAATAAAGGCTTCCTGGGAGGTGATTTCGGGAAAAGTGTTTCCTAGGGTTTGGCGAAGTACGGTCACTAAATCTGTCATAAACGGCTGGCGAAGAGACAGAAAAGAGAAACCATATCGAATGGCGCGACGTAAAATCCTCCGGATCACGTAGCCGGCGCCTGTGTTAGAAGGCAACTGTCCATCGGCAATGGCGATCCCTACGGCACGGATATGGTCTGAAATCACACGCATGGCAATGTCCACCTTTTCATCTTTTCCGTAGGAAAGGCCCGTTTTATTTTCTAACGCCTGAATGAAGGGTGTAAAAACGTCTGTATCGTAATTGGAAGACTTGCCTTGTAAAACCATACAAAGTCGCTCGAAGCCCATGCCGGTATCTACGTGGCGGGCAGGCAATGGCTGAAGGCGGCCGTCTGCAAGGCGGTTAAATTGCATAAATACAAGGTTCCAGATTTCAATGACCTGGGGATGCCCCATATTTACGAGCGAACGGCCGGAAACGCGGTTGCGTTCTTCCTCACTGCGGATATCTACATGAATTTCTGAACAAGGTCCACAAGGCCCGGTATCACCCATTTCCCAGAAATTATCTTTCTTGGAACCGGGAATAATGCGGTCGGCTGTGGTAAATTGGCCCCAAAGGTCACGGGCTTCTAAGTCCGGTTCTAATCCTTCGGCGTCATCTCCGCCGAAATAGGTAAAATACATCCGGTCTTTGTCAATGCCATAGCGCTCGGCCAGCAATTCCCAAGCCCAGGCAATGGCTTCCTTTTTGAAATAATCGCCAAAACTCCAGTTCCCCAACATTTCGAACATGGTGTGGTGGTAAGTGTCTAAACCTACTTCTTCCAAGTCGTTGTGTTTTCCGGAAACCCGCAAGCATTTTTGTGTGTCCGCAATGCGGGATTGCACCACCTCGGCATGTCCCAAAAATAGGTCTTTAAACGGGTTCATCCCTGCATTGGTAAACATGAGGGTGGGGTCGTTCTTCAGAACCATGGGAGCAGAAGGGACAATATGGTGGCCTTTTTCTTCAAAAAAATCGAGAAAAATTTGGCGGATTTCCTTAGCGTTCATAAGCATATGCAATGGGGGCAAAATTACAGTTTAGTTCTTAACTTGCACACGGACTTGTGGCCAAATGTCAAAGGTTAAATATTACTACAATACCAAGACCCTCCGATACGAAAAATATGTGGAGAGTACCCGCAGAAAACTGCTGCGCATTTTGTATTGGCTGGCCTCCACGACGTTATTTGCTGCCGTAGTTTTGGTACTTGGCTATGCGTATTTGGATTCTCCCAAGGAAAAAAGATTACGCCGGGAAATTTTACACCTCACAGAAAATTACCAACATTTAGAGGAACGCGTAGCCTTGGCAGAGCAAGTTTTACAGGATTTCCGTGAGCGCGACGACCAAATTTACCGGGCCATTTTCGAAGTAAGCCGCATTCCGGATGAAGTTCGAGGCTCAGGCATTGCCGGCAACCAGCGTTTTGAGCCGTTGGAGGGTTATAGCCATTCAGAATGGTTGATTCAAATTGCTGAGCGCATTGACAAGCTCACCAAACATGCTTATGTCCAAAGTAAGTCCTACGATGAACTTTGGGAGCTTATTCGCAACCAAAAGCAAATGCTGGCTTCTATCCCAGCCATTTTGCCCGTGCATATTCGGGATTTAAAAACCATGGCCTCGGGTTTTGGGTACCGTATTGATCCCATTTATAAAACAACCAAGTTTCATGCGGGTATGGACTTTGTGGCGGATATTGGCAAACCGGTCTATGCCACAGGAAACGGCATCATCGAACGGGCCGATCAAGATGCCCATGGATATGGGAATCACGTACGTATCCGACATGGCTATGGTTATCTAACCCTTTATGGCCACTTGTCGAGGATTTTTGTACGTCCCGGACAAAAGGTCATGCGGGGCGACATTATCGGTTCGGTGGGCAATACGGGTAAAAGTGTGGGGCCGCATTTGCATTATGAGGTACATCGCAATGGCGAACCTGTAGATCCGGTCAATTTTTATTTCACCGACCTCACACCGGAAGAATATGGTGAGATATTAAGAACCTCACGTTTGGCAGGCCAATCCTTTGATTAAAAGGATGCGTTAGTTCCAAATAATAACGACCCTTCCGTTTCCGGCTCTTACGCCTTGTTGGTTTACTTGGTTGGTTCCGCCGTTGAAGCTTCCACCGCCACCCGCACCATAGGGGTTTCCATTTCTTCCTCCACCGCCGCCGGAGTAGCCACCGCCGCCCCCGGCACCGTGCTCTGCACCACCGCCACCGCCATAACCGCCATTGGTTCCAAGAGGAGAATATGCATTGGCGCCTCCACCGGTCCAGTTATTGGTACGGGTCCTTCCGCCACTGGCTTGCGTGTTTGACGCGCCGTCCGAAAGCCAGCCGGCACCGCCACCGCCATCGTAGCCATTAGACGTCGTAATTGAACCTCCACTTCCGTTTGTTCCTCCGGCATTGCCGTAATTACTTGCACCCCCATTGGTGGTGGTAAGACCTGGACCACCATTTCCATTGGAAAAGCCACCGCCACCACCGCCGCCGGCTGCCACCAATAACGTATTGTTGCTGGTGTACACAAATGAGCCACCGCCGCCGCCGCCGCCCCGAGAGCTTTGGCCGGCTTGGCCAGACGTTCCTTGTCCGCCCACCACGACTTGCAAAACAGAACCCGGTGCAATACCAGTAAACACACCTTGAATAGATGCGCCTAAACCGCCGGTACCGGAACTTTGGCCGTTCCCGCCCTGTCCTCCTTCACATAAAATCGTAAGAGAACAAGCGCCAGCAGGTACCGTCCACGTAGTAACAGAACCGGTAAAGGCAAAAGTAGTAGAGCCAGAACTACAAGAAGAAACCGTGATTTGTTGGGTCAAAGAATCTGAACAACCTGCCGAGTCGGTAACTACGAGTTTGACCGCATACGTTCCGGCAGAACTCCATTGCACGGTGGGATTGGCGCCCGTCGCAGTGGAAGGCGTAGCTCCCTGAATGGTCCATTGAAAACTAGCATTTCCAGGTTGCGCAGATAACAATTGGGTAGAAAATCCTGCACTCGGAACCGCAGGACTGGTACTAAAGGAGGCATTGGGTGTGTTGGCACAGGCGCATGACACAGCCCGCCAGCCTGTACTAAAATATAGCTCCACGCATCCTGTGGTGGTATTGAAAATCTGAAGGCCCTGAGCCGGAGCAGCAATGGCATTGCGCTGGGTGGTGGTCATTCTCGGCATCAGAAAACCACCTTGGGTTGAACGAACTTCAAAGGTGGCCGATGGGTCCGGGGTTTGACCGGAAGTTCCCACAAGGACGCCTTGAGAAAAAAGAACCATGGGAAAAGCCAACAGGAAAAAAAGGAAAAACTTCTTCATTATTATTTCAAATAAAAAGTCAATTTACAACATAATGACTTTCATGCTAAAAATGAAAACATAAAAAAGAGGAGGTTTCTTTCAGGATAACTTTAGAACTACAGACTACTTGGAAACCACACCTCCATTAAGTGAGAAAGCCAGCGAAGGCCATCGCGGGAAGAAATCCAAGGAGCCGCAGCCCTTTCAGGATGTGGCATAAGACCGACCACCCGGCCATTTTCACTGCAAATACCTGCAATATCTAACGAGGAGCCATTTGGATTTTGGCTTGGCTGGTACGTCAGCACAATTTGTCCTTTTTGTTTTAAGGATTGCAAAGTCTGTTCATCTGCGACAAAGCGGCCTTCGGCATGCGCAATAGGCATGTGGAAATTTTGGTTTTGAAAAATGTCCCACCCGGGCAAAAGGGTATCCGGAACGTGAAGTCCTACCATATCGCAAACGAAGCGCTTTTGCTCGTTTCGTGCCAATGCACCGGGTAAAAGCTTCGCCTCCGTAAGAATTTGAAAACCATTACAAATCCCAAGTATTTTCCCTCCCTTCTCCGTAAACGTGCGAACGGCTTTCATCACATGGGAACTACTGGCCAGTGCACCTGAGCGCAAATAATCACCGTAGGAAAATCCTCCGGGCAACACTACCACATCTACTTCGGGAAGTTTTTCCTCTGCATGCCAAACGGAATAAACTTCTTGTCCCATCCAATGTTGGAGCAGGTGCAACATGTCCCGGTCGCAATTCGATCCAGGAAACGTGATAACGGCCCAGCGCAATGTTTTCATTTGGTCAAAAGTAGGGAAAGCTGGGTGTGGGAAGGTTAAGAAAAGGCTAAGAATCGACCTACAGGATGTAAAAACTAAAACGAATAGGTGGTAAGATTAAATCACATGAAATACGTACTTCACATGAAACTTAGCCAACTACACTTAAACGATATGAGGTTATTTATCAGTAAATTAAATAATCATACAAAATTTATATGGTCATTATTTGGTGTGCATACTAAAAACCACCAGATTTGTGTTAATCTGTTATAACCAACATGTATAAACTATGAAAAGTAAAATCCTTTCTAACCTGTTTCGCACAGGTGTTCTGATGCTGACCCTGGTCTTAAGCGCAGGAGCAGTTTCCGCTCAATTGTATAAGAAAATTGAGCGACGTGATCTGCTAAAGATTCTGAGCAGCGAAGGCTACACCGCCACCGAAGCTGAATCGGAACGAAATGTCATCTGGACATTGAATGGGTATAAAACCCTTTTATTGATTGCCGAAAACATGGAATCCATCCAGTTTTATGTGGCCTTCTCCGATTCCAAGGCAACCCTAAACAAGGTAAACACCTGGAACAAAGAGAAAAAGTACTCCAGAAGCTATTTGGATAACGACGGCGATCCAGTACTCGAGTTGGACCTTGACCTGGCCGGTGGGGTAACCAGAGAGCGTATAGTGGACTTTTTACTCACTTGTAGGGTTTCACTTTCTGCTTGGAAACCGGCAGTTGTAGACTAAATTAATCTGACAAATGCAAGTTTAGTTTCCCATTTTGCTGATAATTAAATAGGTTTGCATAAACCTAAAAAAACAAGCATGAAAACTACACTGACGCTTCGCTTGGGAATGTTATTGTTCGCCTTGCTGGCATGGATGCCCCAAACGATTTCTGCGCAATCGTACAGCACCATTTCCAGATTCCAACTTTTAAGTATCTTGGAATCTGAGGGATATTCTGCCGAAGAAGCAGAATCGCCCAGAAATGTGATGTGGAAACTCAATGGGTATAAAACCCTGCTCATCATTGCTGAGGATGGTGCATCCATTCAGTTTTATTGTGCCTTTACCAACAATGGTACAAATCTCAATAGGGTAAACACCTGGAATAAAGAAAAAAAGTATTCCAGAAGTTATCTTGATAACGATGGAGATCCCGTATTAGAACTGGACCTCGACTTGGTTGGCGGTGTGAATCGAGCCAGAATCGTAGATTTTTTGCTGACATGCCGCGTGTCGCTCAATCAGTGGAAGACACAGGTGGTAGACTAAGGAAACTTAGATATTCAAAAGGCCGGAACAAATGCTCCGGCCTTTTTTTTTGTAAAAAGTTGGATAAGACGAGGAAAAAGAAGGGATAAGACCAAGCCGATTGTTAGAGCATAAAGCGATAGTATCCAGGTTTGCTGGTGGGCAGGTCTTAGATAAACTCAAAAACTCGGGATTGCAACACATTATTCTCTGCTTCGCAAAATCTGAATGAAGAGGCTGCACTGTTGGATGTGACACAAACCTCTGATAGCATTTTCTGATAAGTAGCCGAACGAATATTTAGGGGCAAAGGAGAAAAAGGTCTCAAGGATAATTTTAATGCCGCATAAGGCAGGCTGGGAGTGTGATGGGCGGAGACATGGGGCTGGGTGGTTTGGATAAGTTGATGGGGATTATTAGCTCGGTCGGCTCGATAGGCTCGCGGGGATTATAAGGCTCGCGGAGCTCGCTGAACGTGCGGAGCTCGCTAGGCTCGCGGAACTCGCGGAGCTCGCAGGGTGGGGAGGTCCCCGCAATGAATTGCGGGGTTAGGGGAGGTTTTGTATTTTTGGGGAAAGAAGATATTCATGCGTAACGGAGTTCTGGTTTTTTTCATGTTTTTATGCGTTTCTGGAACCGCGTTTGGGAAAATTTACCAGCGTATATCAAGACCCGCCCTGCTCTCCATCATGAAAAAAAACGAGTTTAGAGGCGTTCCTAGCGATAAGAATAAACGCCATATCATCTTTATGATTGAAGGTTATAGGAGTCTTTTGATAGTGCATGAGAGTAAGAAAAGCATTCAGTGGTACATTGGATTTAATGACAGCAAAAAAGCCAACCTCACACGGGTAAACGAATGGAATAAAAACAGAAAATATTCGCGTTCCTATATAGACAACGAAGGGGATCCTGTCTTGGAACTGGACTTAGACCTCAGCGGTGGAGTGACGGGAGAAAGGATTGTGGACTTTCTTCAAACCTGCAAACTCTCCCTACCGCTATGGAAAAAAGAAGTGGTGGATTGAACCATTCTATCGGGCAATGCAGCATGACCTAAGCGCGTATGCATTGGCAAAGATGATATTGAAGGTCCGCTAACCCGCAAGAATTTTTTTGACCTAGATTAAAGGATAAAAAGTAGGAATAAACACCCTCACTTAAGATGTTCCTTTTCCTATCCACAGAATAGGAAATAATACAAACGAGCTTTAGTGGGTGTAATTGGCCAAAATGGTATCTCAAGGGCACAAGGGCGGTCAAACAAACAATGCCTCATGTCCACGCTTAACCTTCTTATGCACAGTGAATACAACAGGTCCCATCGAACGTGCGCCCAACCACGAATCCCCGCGCCAGGGGGCGAAGCGATAGCCCGGAAATACAAAAGCCTTTGGTGATGAACCAAAGGCTTTTGTATTGAGGACTATAAGCGTAGCACCCGGTGCCGCCACAAGACCATAAATGCTTAGGTCGACTGTTTGCTTTCCGGTACGAGCGTTTGGCGGCAGGCGCCCAAATGACTCATTTGACCGAAAAAAGAGGTTGATTACCCTCCGAAGTCGTCGAAAGCTACGTTCTCATTGGGCACGCCCCAATCGTCTACCATTTTAAGGACGGCAGCGTTCATTTGGGGTGGACCGCAGAAGTAGAATTCAATTTCTTCGGGATCCGGATGCTTGCTCAGGTAATGGTCGATGAAGGCTTGGTGCACGAAGCCTAAGAATCCATCGCCATCATCGTCGATGCTTTTCTTCTCTTTCCAGTTGTCTTCGGGCATGGGCTCGGACAAGACAATATGGAATTTGAAGTTGGGGAATTCACGCTCAATGGCGCGGAAATGCTCAATATAGAACAGCTCACGCTTGGAACGTCCACCATACCAGTAACTAACTTTCCTGTTGGTTTTCAGGGTATGGAAAAGATGGAAAATATGTGCGCGAAGGGGGGCCATTCCGGCGCCACCACCCACGTACACCATTTCGCGGTCTGTGTTTTTGATGAAGAATTCTCCGTAAGGACCGGAAATGGTCACTTTATCCCCGGGCTTGCGAGAGAATACATACGTTGAACAAATGCCGGGAGGTACGTTCATCCAGCGGTTTGCAGCGCGATCCCATGGGGGTGTCGCAATGCGGATGTTCAACATGATGATGTTTCCTTCCGCAGGGTGATTGGCCATGGAATAGGCACGGAAAATCGGCTCTTTCACATCGATGGACAAATCCCAAAGATTGAATTTATCCCAATCGGGCTTAAACTTATCTTTTCCGGCCGGATCATCAGGATGTGGGGCAATATCCATGTCGCTGAACTTGGCGGCATAAGCGGGTACATCAACTTGGATATAACCACCGGCTTGGAAGTCGAGGGTTTCGCCTTCGGGAAGTTTTACTACAAATTCTTTGATGAAGGTGGCCACGTTGTAATTGCTTACCACTTCACATTCCCACTTCTTAATTCCGAAGATTTCTTCGGGAATCTGGATGTTCATGTCTTGGCGAACTTTCACCTGACAACCCAGACGCCATTTGTCTTGGATTTGTTTGCGGGAGAAATAAGGCGCTTCGGTGGGTAGAATTTCTCCACCACCTTCTAACACTTGACACTTACACATGGCGCAAGTTCCTCCGCCTCCGCAAGCAGAAGGAAGGAAAATTTTGGCATTTCCGAGCGTATTGAGCAAGGTGCTGCCGGCGGCCACTTCGATGGTGTCTTTGCCGTTAATGGTAATTTTTACGGGACCGGACTGGGTCAGTTTAGACTTCGCAAAAAGAAGCAGTGCCACCAACAAGAGAATGATGGTAAGGAAAACTGCTACAGATGCTATGATGAGTGTCGTATTCATATCAAAACAATTTGGAGGAGGTTAAAGTTTGATACCTGCAAAACTGAGAAAGGCCAGACCCATAAGTCCGGTGAGGATAAAAGCCATGCCTAATCCACGGACAGGAGCGGGAACATTAGAGTATCTGATTTTCTCCCGAATGGCGGCG
Source organism: uncultured Candidatus Competibacteraceae bacterium (assembly GCA_964599915.1). Lineage (GTDB taxonomy): Bacteria > Bacteroidota > Bacteroidia > CAIKAF01 > CAIKAF01 > CAZRHR01. The sequence goes on from CAZRHR010000011.1 coordinate 19,930, forward strand.
ATGGCAATAATGGCGATGGCCCAGCCCACGCCGGAACCAAGTCCGAACACGGTGGCTTCTCCCACGGAATTATAAGAACGCTCCACCATAAAAAGTGCGCCACCAAGAATGGCACAGTTTACCGCAATCAAGGGTAAGAAAATCCCCAAGGAAGCGTAAAGTGAAGGGGAGAATTTCTCAACGGCCATTTCCACCAGTTGAACCATGGCGGCAATAACGGCGATGAACATGATAAAGGTGAGGAAGCTAAGATCCACTGTAGCGAGGTCCGCACTTATCCAAGCCAGGGCACCTTCTCTGAGCAAATATTTTTCCAGCAAAAAGTTCACGGGAATAATGATACCCAATACGAAGATCACAGCCACGCCTAAACCGGTGGCCGTAGATACTTTCTTAGACACGGCCAGATAAGAGCACATGCCAAGGAAGTAAGCGAAGATCATGTTGTCCACAAAAATGGACTTCACGAATATGTTTATTAGTTCCATAGGTTTTAAAATTTGGAGCTATTCCGGAATTAGTTGGCTTCGATGAGTTTTTGGTTGCGGCTCCGCTGCCACCAGATGATGGCACCTACTAAAATCAGGGCCATGGGTGGAAGGATGAATAATCCATTGTTCACATACCCTAAATCGTAAAGGGCTTGTGGAACCAACTGGAATCCCATAATTTTTCCACTACCAAACAGCTCTCGCAACACAGCTACACCCACGAGAATCACGGAGTAACCAATACCATTTCCAATTCCATCTAAAAAGGAAGGCCATGGTTTATTGCCAAGGGCAAAAGCTTCAAGACGTCCCATGATGATGCAGTTGGTGATAATCAGTCCAACGAACACGGAAAGTGCTTTGCTGGTATCGTAAGCAAAGGCTTTTAGACCTAAGTCTACGAGTGTAACTAGGGTGGCTACAATGACCAATTGAACAATAATCCGAATCCGGTTGGGAATAATATTCCGCATGAGAGAAATGATTAGGTTACCGAAAGCGGCCACAAAAATCACTCCTATACACATGAACAAAGCAGGTTTTACCTGAACAGTTACGGCAAGGGCTGAACAAATACCTAGTACCTGTACGGTAATTGGGTTATTGTCGTCCAATGGATCGGAAAGAAGTTTCCTGTTTTTTGCTGAAAACAAGGGTTCAGCAGGTGCCTTTGGGGCTTTTACAGCAGTTTCGCTCATGGTACAACGGTTAACTGGTTCAACGTGTCAACATTCACAACCGTGCTGTCGATGGCTAAGCTATCAGCTGGCGCAGCAGCAGTTTCAGGTAAGGTGAGGTTTTTGTTGGCAAAAAGGACAAAAGCACGTAAAAATTTGCCAAGCATGTCCGATAATCCATTGGACGTAATGGTTCCGCCAGAAATACCTTCTACTACATAGGTGTATTCCGGGCTGTTTGCCGCAACACGTCCAGGTTTTTCTACATGAAGATAGGTTTCTCCTCCCCCTAGAGCAGCGATGAGTTTACGAGAATCGCCAGAGGGACGAAATTGCTTCTGGAAGTTTTCTGTATTAATTTCAGCGCCTAAGCCAGGAGTTTCAGACTTGTGATCAAATACGGCATTGGCGACGGTTTGTAAATCGCTCTCTACGGCTAAAAAGCCCCAAATAGGACCCCAAAGTCCAACGCCTTGCATGGCTACCACATAGCGGGTTTTTCCATCCTTTACATGCTTGTACACAGGATAGAGTGCAGATTCAGCTTCGGCACCCTTTTTCTTTTGCTCTGCGGCCAAATCAATATTAAAGACCTCTTCTCCTTCTTTCACTTTGGTGCCATCGGCAGTGTAAGCATACATAGCCACGATTTCTTCGTCGAAACGAGCGTCGGCCACTTCTCTGGTCAAGGTCTCTGCAGACTCACCTGTTGCCGCCAAAAGGATGCTTTGCTTTTTCTCCTTTTTTAAACTGGACAAATAGGCAGGCTTGGTAGATTCATTGGCAATGGTAAGAACCACCCCTACGGCCACCACCAATGCAGCGGCAAAAATGAAAATATAGCTGTTACTTTCTTTGTTAAGCATGGCTCAGGGCTTTAGCACGTTTCAGACGACGGTTAATGTTTCCTTGCACTACATAGTAGTCTACCAATGGGGCCATCACATTCATGAACAAAATGGCCAACATCATTCCTTCTGGATAAGCTGGATTGAGCACACGAATAATCACAGCCAATACCCCGATGAGAAAACCATAAATGTATTTTCCTGTCTGGGTTTGGGAAGCCGTTACAGGATCCGTTGCCATAAAGACCGCACCGAAGGCAAACCCACCAAACACAAGATGAAACTGGGGTGGAAGTGCCAAATACGGATTGTCAGGGAAAGAACTTGCCAATCCATTCAAAAGGAATCCCATGGCCAAAGCGCCCAGTACCGTGCTCACCATAATTCTCCAACTTCCAATTCCGGTAGCGATAAGTAAAATGGCACCAAGTAAAATGGCAAGGGTAGAAGTTTCTCCAACGGAACCGGGAATAAATCCAAGGAAGCCTTGCATAAACAGGTCTGAACTGTTAGCAATGGTTTGGCCACCTAAATGGGTAATGCCATCACCAGCCTTGATAAATTGAGCCAAGGCTGTTTCTCCTGTGTAGCCATCGACTAAGGTTTGTCCACCATTGGCCACGCCGGAAATCCATACTTTATCACCGGACAATTGCGCGGGATAAGCGAAGAACAAGAAGGCGCGGGCGGTTAATGCCACATTCAATACGTTCATTCCTGTGCCGCCGAACACTTCTTTGCCAATCACTACGGCGAAAATCACTGCAATGGCCAGCATCCAAAGGGGAAGGTCGGGAGGACAAACCAAAGGAATCAACATTCCGGACACAAGATATCCTTCGTTGATTTGGTGTCCTTTGATGATGCAGAATAAGAATTCTACCCCAAGACCCACGGCATAAGATACCACCACCATGGGCAGCACTTTCCATGCGCCATAAATGACTTTGTCCATAAAGGTGGCAGTTTCTCCCAACGCGAGGAAATATTGGTGTCCTACGTTGAAAATGCCAAAAAGTAAGGCAGGAACCATGGCAAGCACCACCATAATCATGGTGCGCTTTAGGTCAATGCCGTCCCGAATGTGGGTGCCTTTGTGGGTGGTGTGCCCAGGCACAAAAAGGAAAGTAGCAAAACCGTCATAAAGCGGCCAGTACTTGTGGAGTTTGCCACCTTCGCGGAAGGAGGGCTCCAACTTTTCCATTAAGTTGCGTAATGGTTTCATGGAAACAGGTGCGTGTTAAAAGTCTGTTTTGAATTAACCGTGGTGATGTTCTTCCGGCTTCATAGAATCGACCAACTCACCATAAAGCTGCAACATGGCACCTTCTACAATGGCTTGTGATTCAATTTTAGACGTACAAACAAATTCACAAAGGGCAAAATCTTCCGGAACTACTTCGTAGATACCAAGTTGTTCTTGTTTTTCTATATCGCTAGTAATAATGGCTTTGAGCAATTGCACGGGTAAAATATCCAAAGGAAAAACCTTTTCATATTCACCTGTAACCACAAATGCGCGCTCTTCCCCATTCATACTGGTGTTCAAGTTATACTTTTTACCTGGCATCGCCCAGCTGAAAAACGTACGAGAAAGACTGAATTTATTGAATCCAGGAGCAATCCAGCCAAAAAATTCGGGTTCCCCGCCTTCTTCTATCAAGGTCACTTGGTTCTCGAAATAACCAAGATAGCCGTCTTTACCCACTTTTCTACCGGTAAATACATTTCCGGAAATCCAGCGTTGATGTGCGCCATTGGTTTGCGCGTCGGTAATGAGACTGGCCATGGGTGCACCGCCAAGGGTGCGAACATATTTTCTTTCTTTTAATCCTCCGCCGGTTAAAGCCACCAACCGGGTCGCATCGAAACGACCGGTCTGGATAAATTTCCCGATGGCAATCACTTCCTGAACGCCGGAGGTCCAAACCACTTCTCCACGATTGATGGGAGAAATAAGTCCAATTTGGGTGCTCAACAAGCCCGATGGATGTGGGCCATCGAAAGTATGTACTTGCGCTGCTTTGGTTTGAAGGAATGCAGTAGATTTTGTTTTTTGTGCGTGAACACCTAAATGAACTTTCGCACCGGAAACCTTTGCCAAGGCTTGAAGTCCCAACTCAAATGCTTCTTCCTGGCCTTGAACCACAAAATCGAAGTCGGGCGCAAGGGGAGCCGAATCAAATGCCGAAACGAAAACCGCCTTAGGCTTTAATTCAGGAAAAGCAATGGCGTTGTAAGGACGCATTTTGATACCTGACCAAAGACCAGCCTGACAAAGTTTTTCCGTGAGGTCTTCTGCAGAAATAGAAGATAGAGCAATGGCACCATGTTCTACGTAGCGGGTGTCTTTGTCCGCCAGAATTTTTATGCCTAACAATTTCCGCTTAGCGCCGCGCACCACTTCAACCACCTCACCGCTTACAGGCGAGACAATTTTATGAGCCTCATTGTTCTTATCGAACATGATGGGCGTACCAGCCAATACCTCGTCTCCGGCAGTGACCAACGTCTTTGGACGGATGCCAAAGAAATCTTCCGGGGAAACCATGATGGTGTGAAGTGCTCCACTTCCTACAACCACCTTGTCCGCTTCTCCTACCAGTCTGATATCCAGACCTTTCTTGATTTTATGAACTTGACCCATAGCGTTTGGCGCTTTTTAGCGGTGCAAAGTTAAAAATTGCTTTATAGCTTGTATCCCTCAAATGCCCTTAATTTTTCTTTTTATCCGAATATTACTGGTCTAACAACGAAAATTCATTTCAGGTTTTCAACAGAACTCGAATTTTGGCGATGTTTTTTGTGTCAAAAAGCACAATTTCTTTGAAAAACAAGCGCTATACCTATGGTTTTCACCAAAATCACGACCTTTAGGCCATGCGTAGATTAAGTTTCATTTTTCTTTGTTTTTTGAGCGTTTCCCTTCGGGCGGCTACCCCTCCCAATGCAGATGGCATTTTTCGGCCGTCCATTGGTGCGGCTGACATTCATCCCATCAACGAACCTTTATTGCCCGCCATTTATGAATTGAACTCCAACCAACAATTGATCGTCCAATTTGATGAATTTGGTTACGAGCCCAGAGATTACGCTTATCGTATTCGCCACTGCCTGTATGACTGGTCTTCTTCCGACCTGAACTTTATGCAGTTTCTCAATGGTTTTGAGGCTTTTGATGTTTTGGAATATGGGTTCTCCAACAACACCACACGACATTACACGCATTACCAGTTTACCATTCCCTCAGACATGATGAAACCTACCCTTGCTGGCAACTATGTCGTGGAGGTTTTTTTGAAAGAAGAACCTGAAAATGTGGTTTTTCGACGCCGCTTTATGGTGCTGGATGCGATGGTTCCGGTGGGTGCCAAAATCCGGAATGCCTCTATGGCAGACCAGCGTCTTTCCCACCAAGAAATCTATTTTACTTTGTCCACCACTTTCCTGAACCTCCAGAATGTGTTTGATGACCTTAAAATTGTCATTTGTCAAAACCGACGATGGGACAATGCAAGGTTCGATGTAAAACCACGCTACATTGAATCGGACCGCCTCGTGTACGATTATGCTACAGGCGAACTCGGATTTCCCGGCGGCAACCAGTATCGGATGCTGGACTTAAAATCCATGGTGGCGACCCGTGACCCGGTGATTGGCTATGAAAACATCAATGGTGTTTTCTACGCCCGCCTCAGGCCAGATGCACCACGAAACCGATTAAGCTATTCAGATATTCCGGATATCAATGGGAAATTTGTGTACCACAACCAAGAAAACATGGCCCAAACCGTAGATCCGGATTATGTGACTGTCAATTTTGTGTTACAACCTGGTGCTCTTTTTGAAAATGCGGACGTGTACCTCACCGGTGGCTTTGCCTTTGGCCAAATCTTGGAACGCTACCGACTTAAAGCCGATCGGGCTAGAAACATGTATTTCCTATCTGTTCCGCTAAAACAAGGATACTACAACTACCAATATGTGGTGGTAAAAAAAGATGCTCCACAAGGACTCACCGGGCCTATTGAAGGAGATTTTGCCATGGCTGAAAATGATTATAGTGTGTTTGTTTACCTGCGACAGCCGGGCGATTTAACGCACCGACTCGTGGGATTTACCGAGATTAATTCAAATGGCAATCGGTAAACGCCCCTACTTATTTCTTTCCATTTTCCTGTTCGGGCTTTCATGGGCATGTCGCGAAGCCAACCCCTTACCCAACGCAGAAAATACCGTTTTGATTCCGGGCGGCATTTTATACATGGGCCAATTCGCCGATGAGCCGGATGCCTTGCCCGTTCACAAAGTCAACCTCTCCCCCTTTTTACTCGGAAAAACAGAAGTCACGAACGCTGCTTTTGCCCATTTTGTCCGCGCCACGGGTTACCAAACTGAAGCAGAAAATCCAAACCATCCGGGCGGTTGGGTCTGGACCACTAAGGGCTGGATCTTCGACACCTTAGCTTGTTGGCGCCGTCCGGCGGGAAAGGGTTCCCATCTCAAAGGAAAAATGAATCATCCCGTGGTACAAGTCACATGGAAAGATGCGCAAGCCTTTTGCGCGTGGGTGGGTGGGCGACTACCCACGGAAGCTGAATGGGAATGGGCCGCTTCAGGCCACAACGCCTTTCCCTGGCCGGAAACAAATGACATTCACCAAGTCGCCAATACCTTTCAAGGTCATTTTCCCGATACCAACTTTGCCTTAGATGGATTTCTTACCACGGCGCCGGTGGGCTACTATCCGGCCCAATCCAATGGTTTGTTCGATATGGGGGGAAATGTTTGGGAATGGTGCGAAGACGCCTATCACAGCCGCGCCTATTTGCTTTTTCCCGGCACATCTCCTGTGAGAAAGCATGATGATCCGGCGTTCCAAGGAAGCCCGACCCGTGTGATTCGTGGCGGCAGCTATTTATGTGAACCCAACCGTTGCGAAGGATTTCGCATCTCTCGAAGAATGCGTGCCGAGGAAAATGCCGCTTTTCAACACATCGGGTTTAGGGTGGCAAGGGATTGTATGGGAGGTTTTTAGGAATTACGAATTACAAATTACGAATTACAAATTACGAATTAGGAATTACGAATTACGAATTGGGGATTATGAATTGGGGATTGTGGATGGGTAAGGCCTTAAAGGTATGGGTGCGGGAGTTATGGCTTTTTGCACATAATCCTTATGGGATTAGACTATAAATGTACCAAATCTATCCACTACAGATTCATTGCAAACCCATACAAGGGTTACATCAACTTGAATTTGTCGGGGAGGAGACGGCGCACTTCTAGCTTTGATGCTGGCTTTAGGTCGGTAATAATACTTGTATATGTTTTACCAGGTGATGGTCACTTGCCCGGCACCTGATCGCACACCGTTCTGGCCGGAGGGATTGGCCCCTGCATTATAAGAACCACCGCCGGCACCACAACCCCAAATGCTGCTTACATAATTATTTCCGCCACCGCCGCCGTTAAATCCTCCACCGCCTCCACCGGCACCAGAGTTGTCGGACGCACCGCCACCGCCGCCAAAACCACCAAATGCGCCCGTGTAGTTCGGATGGCTGTAAGATCCGCCGTTTCCACCATTGCGAGGGGCGCGACCGCCCTCGCCGGGTGGATTCCGTAAATTCACGCCATTGGTGCCGTTGGTAAGCCAACCTCCACCTCCACCGCCGGAAGAATATAAGCCCATGGTTCCGCCTGCGCCACCGCCATTGCCTCCACCGCCCATGGCACCGCTACCGCTTCCGCCTCCATTCGATAATCCTAAATCGGAACGGCCTACGCCACCGCTGCCGTGTTGGGATTGTCCGCCGCCACCAGCCGCCACCAACATGGGTAAGGCGTCATTGGCATTGCGATAGACAAATGAACCGCCACCGCCGCCTGCACAAAAACTGGGATCTTGGGACGTTACACCTCCGCGTTGGCCCACCAAAATCCGCAGGGTTTCTCCGGGCGTCACCGTAAATTCTCCGGTTACTGTAGCACCAAGCCCCCCATTATTTCCTCCCCCTTGGGCGCCCCAAGCTTGAATTCGTACCGTACAAATGCCATTGGGAACAGTCCAGGTTTGTATGCTTCCCGTTTGTCCGATGGTACTACTCGCATTAAATGTAACACTATTAGAACCAATAGAAGGACAAGCACTTACTGTAATCGTGGTGGTGGAAGAGTCTTTACAACCCAACGCATTGGTCGCCACCAATTTGGCGGTATACGTTCCGGGGGTCGCATAGATGGCGGAGGTGGAAGAGCCGGTAGCAGAGGCCGGGTTTCCTCCGGGCAGCGTCCATTGATAGATCACACCTCCTGAAGGACTAGACACCGTAAAATTCACCGTTCCACCGGAACCAATGGCCACCGCATTAGTAGTAAAAGCAGCCGAAGGGGGTGTCGTACAATCGCAGGTGATATCTGTCCAACCCTGTTGGGTTAAATAGATTTGTAAACACTTGCTGGTGGTGTTGAAAATCATTAGGCCATTGGCGGGATTCGAAAGGGCATTTCTTTCCGAAGCCGTAAGTCTTGTGGGTAAAAAGCCTCCTTGGGTGCTTCTTACTTCTAAGGCAGCCGAGGGATCAGGGCTTTGTCCGGAAGTACCGATTAAAACGCCTTGGGTTTTCCCTTCAAGGTAAAAGCTGGAAATGAGTAGGGTGAGTAGTAAGGTAGGAAGTTTCATTGGGAATTACGAATTGGGAATTACGAATTACGAATTACGAATTACGAATTAGGAATTACGAATTAGGGATTGTGGTTTTTTCGGAGTGTTTTTTGGATGCTGCCAATGATTCTCAGAAGTTCCTCGACATCTTTCGTAAGGCTGCTTGCGTCTTCATCGTTTAGATAATCTGTGTCTTTTAAGAGTCTAATCCAATAATGGGATTCTCTGGCTTCTTTGTAAGCAATCGTAAGTTTGGCGAAAAAATCTTTTTCTGTTTGTCCTCCAATCGCTTCTTCAATATTGGCACCAATGGAAGTTCCTGAACGCAACAACTGTTTTGACAAGACAAATTCCTTCTTTTCCTTATGTATATGCTGACAAGCCTTCACCACCTGCACTGCAAATGCGTAACTCTTTATCTGAACTACGTTGTCTTTTTTCATAAACAATTGGTAATTATGGAATTAGGAATTACGAATTAAGAATTACGAATTAGGAATTACGAATTAGGAATTACGGAATTACGAATTACGGAATTACGAATTGGGAAGGAATATTTAGTGCATAATAATGAAACTTAATATTTAAACTCCTTCGTAATTTATCCATTCGTAATTCGTAATTAACCCATTCGTAATTAATCTACCACTGCGAACTTAAAGGTGTATTTTCCCATTTTTCCCCAATAACTACCTTCTGGCAAATGTTGTACATAGATGCGTATGCCGACGGCCTCGGATTGTTGTTGGAGGATTGGCATTTCTCTTCCAAGCACATCAAAAATATGTATGGAAGGGTGTGATTCTTCTTGTTTCACAGGAATGACCAATTGTTCGGTCGTTGGATTTGGATAAACAAGCAGGGTTTGCTGGCCATATTCTTCCACTGAGGTAGTAGATTCGATGTACAGTTGGCTGCGGAAATTTTCAAGGTTGGCACGCATTTGTGCCCCTTGATCTTTTGAAAACATGTTCATGCAAGAGTCTGCGGCATAGTCCATGTAGTTTTCAATTTGATCTGGGAATTCCGGACCGGTGGGCTCTGGACAAGTGTTTTTAGTCCAGTCACAAATTTGTTGGGCGTTATCACTGGCGTTGGGCGTATCTGCCAACCCATCGTCAGCGGTGCAATCGCCATCACCCCAAATATGTCTTAATCCTAAATAGTGTCCTACCTCGTGGGTAAGGGTTCTTCCCCGATTTACTGTGGCCAATGGACCAGAGGCGGCGGGATTATTCGGGCCAAATACAGGATAATGAATCACCACGCCTTCCACTGTGGTGTCGGCCGGAAGCTGGTCGGAAGGCCAGTTGGGCGCACCAACCGGGGGATATGCGTAGCCCAAAATTCCCAGACCTAAAACGAGGTCACACACCCAAACATTGAGATATTTGCTTGCCGGCCAGCCGTCCTTACCACCTAAAGCACCTTTTTTCACATTGTCATCGAACGGACTAAAAAGTCCGAAAGCAGGAGAACCTTGGGTACGTGTAATTCCTGTGGTGGGTTGGCCCTGGGGGTCTGTGGTAGCAAGGAAAAATTCAATGCGTGTGTCTTCTGCGAAAGGTAAAAACTCTGAACGGGTATTTACGCTATCGGGATTTCTACGGCGGAAATCCTCATTCAAAACTTGAATTTGCTGGATAATTAAGGAGTCCGGAATATTTTCTGCATCACTTTTATACACTACATGCACGACCACCGGGATACGATACACTGTATTGTTTTTTTCAGCTGAGGCAGCATGGCTCTTGGCCGTAGCAAACGCATCGTTCACCGCGTTTAGATAGCCTGGAAATTGTTGGTCACGGTGTTGGATGGCCTGTACGGTTCCACAGCGCTGGACAGATTGGGCTTGAACATAGGAAAAAGTACTCCACGCAGCCAAGATGGTTAGGGAGCAAAAGCGGGTAAAGCGTAGCATCATCGGTTGGTTTTATTGACGGTTAGGGATTTGACTCACAATTTGCTGGGCGCACTTCCGAACTTCCTCTGCCGGATCCTTGGCTTTGGGGTTTGGCGTGGACCAACCCCGAAATACCAATAAGTTTCTCTCTTCATCCATGGCATCCAACACCCATGTGCCGGCTGGAAGTTCGGCCAGTTTAGGGTATTTCAATTTGGTATTGGTGTAAGAAGGTTCCGGAATTCCGGGCTGAATTTGATACGCATACAGGGTCATGATGTCATGGGCATGGGCATCAATCCAGCGAAGGTTTAGATATTCCAATTCAAACCCAACCATGATTACAAACGACTTCATGTCGGCCTTAAAAATCTTTGGCTTAAGCGGGTCGAAAAAATCCATGGGGTCAATTTCCGACTGGTGAAACTCAAAGCGCTGCGCCGTACGGAAAGGATAATCCATGTCCGCTACCGAACCTACCTGCGTAGATTTACAGGAAAACAGCAAGGGAATGAAAAAAAGAAGGAAAAGCCTGCCCAAATCTTTGTAATTTTGTTTCCAAATATAACGTGTTTCACTGATTTATTTTTAAAACTCTGTATACGATGCATGCACTTTTGGACACCGATTATGGTACCATGAAAATTGAGTTTTTCCCTGCAGACGCCCCACTTACGGTAAAGAATTTTGTGGATTTGGCTCAGAAAGGATTCTATGATGGGCTCACTTTTCACAGGGTTATTCCTGGCTTTGTGACCCAAGGGGGTTGCCCTATTGGCAGCGGCACCGGAGGTCCGGGTTACAAAATTCCTTGCGAACTTTCTGGTGGAAACCAGTTTCACGACCGTGGCGTCCTTTCTATGGCACATGCAGGTCCAAATACCGGAGGCTCGCAATTTTTTATTGTTCATAGCCGCGCCCAAACAGCGCATTTAGACCGGAGACATACCTGCTTCGGAAAAGTCGTAGAAAATGTTGACTTGGTAGACCAAATCAAACAAGGCGACAAAATTTTGAAAGTAACCATTGTTGAAGACTAAAAACCCTCACCCATGCTCAATGCCATGCTCACTGAACAACCTTCCGTTGCGGTAAAACGCCGTTTTATACCGCTGATAATGGATTTTTGTATGGACAACAAAATGGCGTTTCGCGTGATTCCACGCCATGGCGCCGATGAATGGGAGGTACAATTCGACATTCAAGAAATTTTACCCGCCGTAGCTTTAGGAATGTTTTTACGTGAAAACAAACTAGAGCTTACAGGCTTTTCTCCCATGCTTTCTAAACCTGCTCCTGCGGCTCCTCGTGCCAAAACGAAAAAGTCCCAAGCAGAAGAGGAGCCGGTTCCAACTCCAGCTCCAGCCCATTCCAACATGTTCGACATGGCCAAACCCGAGCCGGTTGTTTCAGCTATACACCAGGAAGAAGTGCATTCTAACCATCAGGAAGAAGCACCAAACACTTGGCAAGCGCCTCAGGCTGCTGGCCATACCCTTTCGGACACAAACACAGACCATGACATTGAACCGCTTGAAGCGCCCTTTGATATGCCGGGCCTTCAGCGAAACTCACCGGGCATGTTTTAAGCCCGACCACTTTATACCATCATGACGGAACGTCTTTCTCTTTCTGAACAAGAACGCATACGAAGGGAATCCCTTCAACAACTGCGCGACCTGGGCATCGATCCCTTTCCCGCAGAAACCTTCCCAGTAAACGCTACGGCAGCCAATATCCTTCTGGAGTTTTCGGATGAAAATCCAGAACCTTTTGCCGCTGTTTCATTGGCTGGTCGGCTAATGACCCGCCGTATCCAAGGAAAAGCCTCCTTCGCCGAACTCAAAGACCATACAGGCAGAATTCAATTGTATCTTAATCGGGATGAACTTTGCCCCGGCGAAGACAAGGAACTTTACAATACGGTTTTCAAGCGACTTATGGACATTGGAGACGATATCGGCGTGGAAGGCTTTGTGTTCCGCACCCTGTTAGGTGAAATTACCGTGCATGTTACCCTGCTCATATTGTTGTCCAAATCCCTTCGGCCACTACCTATTGTAAAAACCGATGCGGACGGACAAATCTATGATGCATTCACTGATCCTGAGTTGCGTTATCGCATGCGTTATGTGGACTTAGTAGTGAATGAACATGTGGCCGACACATTTGTAAAACGTTCCAAAACCATTTCCGCCATGCGTCGGTACTTCGACGCCCAAGTATGGATGGAAGTGGAAACGCCTGTACTACAAGCCGTTCATGGGGGTGCCGCTGCACGTCCTTTTGTAACCCACCACAACACCTTGGATACCCCTTTGTATCTGCGGATTGCCAACGAACTTTACCTTAAAAGATTAATTGTTGGTGGATTTGAAGGCGTGTATGAGATTGGAAAAATGTTCAGAAATGAGGGCATGGATCGCACCCATAACCCGGAGTTTACGTCCATGGAAATCTACGTAGCCTACAAAGATTATCACTGGATGATGGACATGACGGAAAAGTGTTTGGCGTATGTAACCAAAGAAGTTCTGGGTACCACGGAGGTGAACATAGGTGAACATACCTTGTCATTCCAAGGACCTTATCCAAGGATTTCCATGTTCGACGCCATTGAAAAATATACAGGTACCAATATCCGGCACATGGAAGAAGCCGCGTTGCGGGAATGGTGTAAATCCCATCAAGTTCCACTCGCCCCCGACATGGGTGTTGGAAAAATCATTGATGCCATTTTCGGCGAAAAAGTGGAAAAAAACCTGATTCAACCCACGTTCATCACAGATTATCCCATCGAGATGACCCCGCTCGCCAAGAAACACCGAAGCGAGGCCGGTTTGGTGGAACGTTTTGAGTTGTTTGTCAACGGAAAAGAAATTGCGAATGCCTATTCGGAATTGAATGATCCCATAGACCAACGGGAACGACTCATCCACCAGCTTTCACTTGCCGATCGTGGAGATGAAGAAGCCATGGCCATGGACGAAGATTTCCTCCGCGCCTTGGAATATGGCATGCCACCCACCGCCGGTTTAGGCATTGGCATAGACCGCTTGGTCATGTTGCTTACCGGACAATCGACCATTCAGGAAGTATTGTTCTTTCCGCAAATGAGACCTGAAAAATAAGTCATGGGACGAACCGGGTGGGTCGGGTTAATCTTGTTTTGGACAAATGTTCATGGACAAAACCCGTGGATACTGTCTTCCGCACCTACGGGCGTTCCAGCATCTCCCCTACCCTTTGCGGTCATGCCCGGATTCCCGCAGGAAGGAGCCACCGCCATGCGCTGGAATCCATCTTCCGGACCCGTTTCCTTTTGGCCTCTACCGGTTTCATTCTCCCATCCGGACTTGCTGCTTCAAGCCAGCACCGAAGCCAATGGAAACCTTTGTTTGCGGTTCTTTCTTCCCGAAAGAAAAACCCTTCTTAAAGAGTGTTTTGTATTCCGTGACCAACGCTTTCAATGGCATTCCACGGAACTTACCGACGGCACACTTTCCTTTAATGCGGCTTGGTTTGGTGCCAAAACGCTGCAAGAAAAAATCGAAGTATTGAGTGACTGGTCTGGCACACGGCCGGATACCATGGTTATGCAAAAAGTGCCCGAGGTTATGCAAGCACTCGTTCAACTCACCAAAGACCAATCCGCCGCCCTTTACAATCCCTTGGTACGCCAATTCTTCGAAAGCCCACCCGGCCAGGAAGTGCTGGTTTGGCGAAAAAAAGACCAGGCCGAAGATTTTTTTAAAGCCATGGGACAAGGCGACCTTTCACTTTGGACCACCCTTTTAGACACCTACTTTCACACCTTAACCACATCCGAGGAGAAAGATTTACGGCTTCTATTAGCGTCTGTCCTTTCTCGCGTAAAACCAGATCCAAAATGGCTGGAAGCTTTGGCCTTAGGGTATCAGGAAAAAAATCTGCCAGAGCTTGCTGAGGAAAACTGGAAAAAATATGTTCATCTGATGGACGAACAGCACCGGGGAAAAGAAGTGCCCCAAGAGCTGAGAAACCGATTTAAACGATAAAACACCTTTTATGGACGCATTTCGCATTGAAAAAGACACCATGGGCGAGGTAAAAGTACCTGCCCACCGGTATTGGGGGGCACAAACCGAACGCTCCAGAAACAACTTTCGCATAGGACCTGAAGCTTCCATGCCCATAGAAATTATCCATGCTTTTGCCCATTTAAAAAAAGCGGCAGCCTATGCCAATTGCGACTTGAACGTACTTTCTGCAGAAAAAAGAGATGCCATTGCAGCGGTTTGTGACGAAATCCTCACCGGAAGCCTTGATACAGAATTTCCTCTTGTAATTTGGCAAACCGGCTCCGGTACCCAAAGCAACATGAATGTAAATGAAGTCGTGGCCAACCGCGCCCATGTACGTTCCGGTGGACAGCTCACCGACGAGCCAAAAATCTTGCATCCCAATGATGATGTAAACAAATCCCAAAGCTCCAACGATACATTCCCAACGGCCATGCACATTGCGGCGTACAGCAAAGTGGTGCATACCACCATTCCGGGAATGAAAGCTTTGCGTGAAACACTTCACAAAAAAGCCAATGCCTATAAAGACATTGTAAAAATTGGCCGCACCCACTTTATGGATGCCACGCCCCTCACGCTGGGCCAGGAATTTTCTGGCTATGTTCAACAGATTGATAATTCTATACGCGCACTGGAAAAAGCCCTTGAAGCAGTAAAAGAATTGGCTTTAGGCGGTACCGCGGTAGGTACCGGCCTCAACGCACCGGTAGGATATGATGTAAAAGTAGCAGCGTACATCGCACAATTTACCGGCCTTCCTTTCATTACGGCACCTAATAAGTTTGAAGCATTGGCCGCACACGACGCCATGGTGGAACTTTCGGGTGCTTTAAAAAGAGCTGCTGTAGCCCTGATGAAAATTGCCAACGACATCCGCATGCTTAGCTCTGGTCCACGCTGCGGTATTGGAGAAATTCTCATTCCGGATAACGAACCCGGCTCTTCCATTATGCCCGGAAAAGTAAACCCAACCCAACCGGAAGCCCTGACTATGGTTTGCGCGCAAGTCATTGGCAATGATGTGGCCGTATCTGTGGGTGGAGCAACCGGACATTTTGAACTCAACGTATTTAAACCCGTGATCGCTGCCAATGTGCTTCAATCGGCCCGACTCATTGGAGACGCTTGCGTATCCTTCGACCTAAATTGTGCCCGGGGCATTGAACCCAACCATGATGCCATTGCACAAAACCTAGAAAATTCCCTCATGTTGGTTACCGCCCTAAACCCACATATTGGGTATGAAAAAGCAGCTACCATTGCAAAAACTGCTCATAAAAAAGGAACAACCCTGAGAGAAGCGGCCATTCAGTTGGGATACTTAACCAACGAACAGTTCGATGCTTGGGTAAAACCGGAACAAATGGTGGGCACATTACGCTCCTAAAACAGACGAGAGAAGAGGGTCGCCACACGCGGCCCTTTTTTTACATCAAAAAAATTAATGTCTCTGAACTTGATAGGTCAGGAAGATAAAAAACAAGGACTAAAGTAATAATCATAAGACACTTAACCCTAATTAATCGCTCGTTTCTTCAGGCTTTTCATCCATAACCCTCATTTTTTGTTTGGCAAACTCTACCACTTTATTCCGTAGCTTAGATTAACGATAGCATGCACAACTTTAATTCTCACTTTTTCATGAGGCATCGGACCCAGTTGATTCTTGGCATTTTCATGTCCATTTTTTTCATACAAAACCTTCGTTCTCAAGTTTCTTGTGGCACTAATACAGTGATGGGAGAGGCTTTTCAGCAACATCCCGGTTTAGCAGGTCAACATGAACAAATCATGGCGGCTGTGCGGGATATGGCACCGCTACAAGAAGGGCAAGACGCAGCACCCAAAGTGATTCCCGTCGTTTTTCACGTGATTCATAATTATGGTGCTGAAAACATCACTGAAGCGCAAATCCAAGATGCAATAGCCGGACTTAATGCAGACTTTCAACTGCTCAATGCAGACACTTCGGCTGTGGTTCCGGCCTTTCAATCCATCAAAGGGAAAGTAAATTTCGAGTTTCGTCTTGCTAAAAAAGACCCTAACGGAAACTGTACCAATGGTATCACACGAACGGTAAGTCCGCTTACAGAAAATGCAAGAGAAAATGTAAAAAGCCTCATTTCTTGGCCGAGGGACAAATATCTAAACATTTGGATAGTTCGCTCCATTGCTAATTTCTCAGGTACGGCTGGGATTATTGCAGGATATGCCTATTTACCCGGATCCGCGCCCTCTCCAGCGGTAGATGGCGTCGTTTTAGATTACCGATATACCGGAGGCATCGGGGCTGCCGGCGGATCAAATTTTGCCCGGAGAACCATTTCTCACGAAGTGGGACATTGGTTCGGTCTTCAACATCCATGGGGCAGCAATGACAATTGCGGTGGTTCTTGCGACAACACCAACGACGGTATCAACGATACCCCAACCACCAGCGGCTCATGCAGTACGTGTAACCTCACCCAGGTCACTTGCGGCTCCCTTGATAATGTTCAAAACATCATGGATTATGCGACCTGTGCCAACATGTTTACCAAACTACAAGCTTCATTAATGAATCAGGTGGTGGTTTCTGCCACGGCAGGAAGAAATAACCTTTGGACCAATGCCAACCGCGTGGCCACCGGAACACAAGATGGCTTCACACCCACCCCATGTGCGCCAGTAGCAGATTTTACCAGCAATTCACTTGCTGCTTGCCAAGGAGCATCGGTACAATTCACCGATTTTTCATGGAATGTAAATCCTACCGCTTGGAATTGGACATTTTCGAATGGAACCACACAGCTCACCTCCACCCAACAAAATCCCCAAATCACCTTTACCGATACAGGCTTGTATCAGGTAACACTTACGGCAAGTAGTGCAGGGGGACAAAATTCCGTGACGCGTACCAACTTTATTCGCATTTACCAAGGCACACAAGCCAGCCAAAATTGGTTTTACGCCGATGGTTTTGACCAAAGTCCCATTGGATCCGGTCGTTGGTTTCCTACTTGGTCCGCCACCCCAGCCAATGGTTGGAAAGAATCTACCACCCTTGGTGCCACAGCACCCGGATGCGTGATGGTCCCTAACTTCGGCGCACCCACCGGACGCGTATACAACCTGATTAGTCCGGCCTATGACCTAACGACCATCAATGGCCCTGTTTTCATGTATTGGAAGCGCGCTTTTGCCCGTAGGAACAACAATTCCAATGAACAACTTCGCGTGATGGTTTCCACCAATTGTGGCCAAGGATGGAGCCTCCGTAAAACCATTGAAGCCGCCGATTTAGCCACCCGCATCAATACAAACCTCGCCTTTGTTCCTACCGCAAACGATTGGCGTACAGATTCCCTAACCAACCTACTGGCGTGGGAAGGACAAACGCATGTGCAATTCCGATTTGAATTTACTTCCTCCGGTGGCAATAACTTTTATCTAGACGACCTCAACATCACCGGGCCATTGTCCATGGACGAAGCCGAAGGCGCTTCGGATCTTGCCTGGGACATTTCTCCCAATCCGGCTTCCGGTCCTGTCACCATGCGTTTCTGGCTTTCTTCGGCCACAGAGGTCTCGTTTCAGGTACTTGACCTCGCAGGGCGACTGGTGTTTTCTTTGCCAACTGAAAGCCTTAATGCAGGCTGGCAAACTGTGGCCATGAACCAATCGCCTCCTTCGCCAGGCATGTATTTCATCCAAATGCAGGCTGGAAACCGTACCTTTACCCAACGTATCGTTTGGCCGTAAACACGGAACTATGTTTGGAAAAATTGAACACCTTGGAATCGCCGTCGCCAATTTAGCGGAGGCAGAAATGCGTTTTACCGCACTTTTAGGCGTGCCGCCTTATAAAAGGGAGGAAGTGGTTTCCGAAGGCGTCATCACCAGCTTTTTCATGGCTGGCGTCAATAAAATTGAATTGCTACAAGGCACGCATCCCGACAGCCCCATTTCCAAATTCATTGAAAAACGAGGAGAAGGGATTCATCATACTGCATTTCATGTAGACGATATCTACGCAGAAATGAAGCGTCTCAAAGACGAAGGGTTTACCCTCATCCATGAAACGCCCAAACGAGGGGCGGACCAAAAGCTCATTTGCTTTGTGCATCCTAAAACGACGCAGGGAGCACTGATCGAGCTTTGCCAGGACCTTCCTGAAGGTTATGTGGACTAAGTGGTCCTTTTGCCCGTAAACAGCTCATCTTCTTGAACCCTTTCGTTTCCTTTTACCTATCTATTGGGTGAATTTCTTTGCCATTAGCAAGTCAAAACCAGACATGACTATTCTTTTATTCGGCCATAGGTGTTCATTGCAGGATATAAAAAAGCGTATTTGGAAAGCTACAAAACAAAAATCCCCGGAAGTGATTCCCGGGGATTAAAAATCTTATCTTCTTTACATTTATCTAACCAAGCTTACTCGACCCATAAATTCTTTAAAGTCGCCTTTTTCATTAATGTAGGTGACTTTATAGGAATATGCACCCACGGGACAAGAAGTTAAGTTGCCACAACTTCCATCCCAAGGTTTGTTGGGGTCAGAGCCTTCATAAACTAAGTCGCCCCAACGGTTATACACCAACACTTCAAGAAAGACGTCTTGGGTCAAGTTGGTTCCAATGGGAAAGAACGTTTCGTTGATGCCATCGCCATTCGGTGTAAAAGCGTTGGGAATCCAAATTTCAGAGATTCCTTCAACGGTAACCATTTGGGTAGTCTGGTCTGTACAGCCATTGACGCTGGTGACTTCGAGGGTTACAAAAAACTCTCCGACATCCGGGAAAGTAAAGATGGGATTTTGTGCTGAGGCGGTGCCATAGGCGTCAAAGGTCCATGACCAACCTGCCACGTTTCCAGTAGATTCATCGGCAAATTGGAAAGATGGGTCGGCAATGGTGGCTTTATCCGGATTCGCCATAAAATCGGCCACTGGAATGGGATAAGCAAAAGCCACGCTATCTAAGCGAATGGTGTCTGTACATCCAAAATTGGTTAAAGCAATTAATGAGGCGCCGAAGGTTCCGGGCTGGTTGTATCCAACCGTTACATTCTGGGTGCCGAAAGTTCCATGACCATCGATGTTCCAGGTCCATCCCACAATGGCGCCACTACTTACCGTAGAGTTGTCTTGGAACGTGAGAGAAGCCGGTACACAAGCGCCACCCGGTGGATTAAAAGATGCCACTGGAAGTGGGTTAATGGTAACGTCGACCGTGGTGGTATCTGCACAGTTATTGGCGTCCACACCTACAATCATGTATTGTTGAGTGGCGGGTGGAGATACTGAAATGGCATTTCCTTGGTTGGCTCCACCAAGTCCGGCAGGCAGCCATGCATATTGTGCAGCGCCAGAAGCCGTGAGTAGCACCGTGTCATTTAAGCACATGGAATGGCTGGCGGGTGAAATGGTCACAACGGGCGAAGGAAATACGGTAACCACAATAGTGTCTGAATTTGCACATCCATTGGCGTCGGTACCCGTAACAATGTAAGTGGTCGTAGCCGCGGGATCCGCTACTGGGTTCGCAATGGTTGCGCTACTTAGGCCAGTGGCCGGCGACCAACTATACTGCGTTGCTCCCTGGGCGGTAAGGTTGGCGGTATTTTCAGGACAAATGGAAACTGCTGCCGGGGTAATGCTTACGTTGGGCAAAGGATTTACGGTGACGGTGATGCTTTGTGTAGTTGAACACACCGGAGAGGCGACCAAAACAGAATATTGTGTAGTTTGAGCAGGAGACGCTATTGGGTTTCCAATGTTGGCGGCGGAAAGTCCGGTGGGTGGGTTCCATGTGTAAGTAACACCAGGTGCCGGAATGGTGGGTTGCACAAAAATCTGTGCACTTCCCCCCGCACAAATGGCTTGGTTGCCACTGCTTTGAACGGGCAAATTGCCGACGGTAACATTCACTGTATCTGAGAAAACGAAAGAGTTGGAACAAACGGTAGAGTAGTTGAAACGCGCGATATATTGGGTATTCACCTGAGGACTTACGTTTTGGGTGAGTCCCGTTCCAATGTTTTGGCCGTTGGCCGTCCACGTAATTTGGTTGGTGGCCACGTTGGCCGGCATAAACGTAGGGTTAAAAGGAATTTGGGTTAAAGTGTAGTTATTGGGGCCCGTGGGCGTCCACCGACGACCATCGTTAGAAGTAGACCATTGGTTAGGGAAGTTACGTCCTGGAACAGCAAAAGCCACAGATCCGGCTGCATTTTGAATTCCATGTATGGCGCGTCCATTGTTCCAAGCGGCACAAAACTGATAGTTGGCGATATGGGTTTCTATAACATTGGTGGTTTCAAATAATTTGATTTGAGTCCCATAGCAAAACTGAGAACATGAACTGGAAAAGACAGGGTTATCAAGCCATTCCACCACAAAGATTCTGTTTGGTGCGGTTCCCACGGTTTTGTAGCGTACTGTACCTTGCCCATTTAGTCCGGGGTAAATATCTCCCCAAGGCGCCATAATGCTGTTGGTGGGGTTGGCCGCACTTGGAATCGCTGCATTTACAGCCCATGGAGAAAATCCACCTCCACCGGTTCCAAACCGTATGTATCCATTTGTACTAATAGATACGTTGGTATAGTTGTTTCCAAAAAAGTTAAATGTGAAGTTTAGCGGCACATTGGGACTCATTTGGTCATCCGCCATGGGAGGTCCAAACACGGTAGTTGGATTCACATTATTGTTTGCACTTAACTGAATTTGCAGGCTAAGTTGTTGGCCGATGCAAATATTGGTATCGTTATTGATAATATTAATCAGCTGACTTTGTGCAGCAAAAGGCAGCGCACATAGACAAATTGCTGTTAATGAAGTTTTCATGTTGTGAATAAGTAGAGGTGTTCCTTATACGTCGGTTTTTCCGTTGTACTAAGATATATAATTCCTTTGTCTACCACACTATATTCATGTAAGATTTTACATGATTTTATAAAGTCCCCTCGTCAAATAAGAGGTTCCATGACATTATAATTTTCCTTTATAAAGGAGTTAAACCAAAAAAGACTCCCCTTTTACAAGAGAAGCCTTTTCGATCTTC
Source organism: uncultured Candidatus Competibacteraceae bacterium (assembly GCA_964599915.1). Lineage (GTDB taxonomy): Bacteria > Bacteroidota > Bacteroidia > CAIKAF01 > CAIKAF01 > CAZRHR01. The sequence goes on from CAZRHR010000011.1 coordinate 41,629, forward strand.
ACAACCTTAGTTGATGTACCCGAGAAGGGAATCGAACCCTTACGACATTGCTGTCACTGGATTTTGAGTCCAGCGCGTCTACCAATTCCGCCACCCGGGCTAATGAGGGCACAAATATACATGCATTATCTATATATTTCCTAGTGTGTAGGAGAATATTCTTTGTGGTTTTTAACAATATTCTGTGAAAACCTTGTGAGGGTGGGGGAAAATCCTTACTTTTGCCGACCTTTTAAGATGTGTACCCGCATGAGTGCAGGAGCCAAAATATTCAGCTGTGCAGAAAGCCAAACTTTGGCCCAAGGCATTGCTGCGTCTTTTGGTGTAGCACTTGGAGCACTCCGTTTGGAAAAATTTTCCGATGGAGAAATCCAGCCTGTCTTTGAGGAAACGGTTCGGGGATGTGATGTTTTCCTTATTCAAAGCACCCCGCCGCCCGCAGAAAATCTTTTGGAACTTTTATTGGCCATAGACGCTGCTAAAAGGGCTTCAGCGCGCCAAATTATTGCCGTCATGCCCTATTTTGGCTACGCAAGACAAGACCGAAAGGACAAACCAAGGGTTTCCATTGCAGCAAAACTTGTGGCCAATTTACTGTCTGCCGCAGGTGCCACCCGCATCATGACTTTAGATTTGCATGCCGATCAAATACAAGGTTTCTTCGACATGCCGGTAGATCATCTCTACAGTTCTAGTATTTTCGCCCCGCACATCCAGCATCTGAAATTAACAGATGTAGTGGTGGCCTCACCAGACATTGGTGGTTCGAAAAGAGCCAATGCCTACGCCAAATTTTTGGGATGTGAAATGGCCATTCTTTATAAACAACGGTCGAAAGCCAATCAAATCGATCACATGACCTTGATTGGAGATGTAGAAGGACGACATGTCATTCTTATCGATGACCTTATTGATACCGCAGGAACGCTAACAAAAGCGGCTGAAATCATGCATAATCATGGTGCCAAATCTGTTCGTGCATTCTGTACACACGCCGTTCTTTCTGGACCGGCTTACGAACGTATCTCTGAGAGCCATCTTACCGAGTTGGTGGTTACAGATACGCTTCCATTGAGCCAACCGCACGAGAAAATCAAAGTATTGTCCGTTGCGCCATTATTTGCTGAAGTCATGCATCGCTTATTGAACGATGACTCTATAAGTTCTTCTTTTTTATTTTGAATCCGTTTATTTGAAATACAATGAAAACCCTTGAATTGAAAGGTGAAATCCGGACCGCAACCGGAAAAAAAGCTGCCGCAGACCTGCGCCGCGCTGAGCTGATTCCATGCGTGCTTTACGGTGGAGAGGCCCCCGTACATTTTACGGTCCCTGAAAGGGAGTTGCGCAATCTGGTGTACACCCCAAAAGTGTTTTTTGTGGACGTACAAGTGGATGGCAAAAGCTACCCATCTGTGATGAAAGATTCTCAGTTCGATCCCGTTTCAGACGCATTGTTACATTTGGACTTCCAATTGGTAGATGCCAGCAAAGCCATTCGTATGGAAATCCCTGTACGTGTGGTAGGTAACTCTCCCGGGGTAAGAAACGGGGGTAAACTTGTGGTGAACGTTCGTAAACTCAAGGTGTCTGCTATGGCGAAAGACATGCCCGATGAAATTGACTTGGATATTTCCAACCTCAACATCGGTGACTCCCTTCGTATTGCACACCTGAAAGTGGACGGCGTAGAATTCCTTGAAGCGCCCAACATCGTTGTGGCCGCTGTTCGGATGACCCGTAACGCTCGCTCTGCGCAAGCAGCTGCCGACGGCAAAAAATAAGGCTACACCTTAGCCTAATCAAAGATTTAGGGGACCGGATTTTCCGTTCCCCTTCTCTTGTTTTTATCCACTGACTATGGAAAAATACCTTTTTATTGGTTTGGGCAACCCCGGCAACGAGTATGCACATACCCGACATAACATTGGCTTTGATGCCCTGGATCTTTGGGCCCAACAATTAAAAACAAGTTTCCAAACAGCTAGGCTTGGAGACGTCGCTCATGCCAAAATCAAAGGGAAAGCGGTGGTACTTCTTAAGCCCAATACTTTCATGAACCTTTCCGGAAAAGCCATGCAATATTGGATGACCACAGAAAAAGTTCCTCTGGAAAGAACACTGGTTGTCACCGACGATCTGGCTTTGCCTCTTGGAAAATTACGCCTGAAAATGAAAGGCTCGGACGGAGGACACAACGGTTTGGCGCACATCATTTCTACCTTAAAAACCCAAGATTTTCCACGATTACGCTTTGGCATTGGAAACCAATTTCAAAAAGGTAAACAGGTGGATTTTGTGCTCGGAACTTGGGAAGAGGAAGAAAAAGCCCTCGTCCAATTCACCCTTGAACGTCTCACCCAAGGACTGCAACAATTCATGTTTCAAGGCCCGGAAAAAACCATGAACTTGGTCAACACGGATTCACCACCGATATCCAACCCCTAACCAACCAACAAGGGTGTTTCCCGGCTGTGTTTCAGGTCTCACCTGCACCACCGGAATACGTATTTGCCCTTGAAAAAACCAGTTTCTTCCCATCCAGTCCAAACCCACTTGCCCAAAACCGAAAAGACCACCACTGGCATCGTCACGAACGCCATTTACCCTGTCTTTCTCAAAAAAATCTAGGCCAAAACCAAGCTGTGGCATCCACGTTCCTTCCCCACGCGTAAAGGAACGAAAGGCCATCAGATTCAAGCCTCCTTGCAAGCCGGGTTGGTCTCCATTTATATGGGCAAAACTATGTTTTACTCGCACATCGCTTTGCACACCCCAAGCATCCTTTTGCCATAAGGCGGTGGACTGAGCCATGAGGCCAAAAACACCCGTTCCCGGCTGAAACCACATGGGAAACAATAACCCAAACCGATCGCGAAGTCCCATGCGCCCTGTTGGAAGTTGCACGCCGCCTCCCAACCACCAACGAAATACAGAAGATTTGGCGGTATCTTCCTTCTTCACCGCCTCCCAAAGAAAACTTAATTGTCCATCACCTAGGCCTGTGGCGCCAGACCAACCCTCTTCATCTAATCGAACGTGATGCTTCACGGGGAGTGTGGCCCAAACTTGCCAACGGGCATGTGGCTGCCAACGCCCCCACACATCCAATGCCACTTGTAGATCTTCCCGAACTTGCACCTGCCCTGTTCCATGAAATGAAGAGGCCGGATGACGAAAATGCTGAAAACGCGTTCGCGCCCCAATCATGTGACCCTGCATTCCTTGAATGAATCCGGTATAGCCACTGCTGCTTACGCAACCACATACGTCGCAGGCATGTAAGGGAAGCATTTGGCCAAGCCAAACAAAAGCCAATATCAAGTATAATCTCCTATTCATGGCGCTGAAAACAATGGGTTTGATATAAATGAAACATCGGTTAGCGTGTGTAAAAAGGCTTCAAGGTCTTTTTTATCCGAAGCAGTAAGGGGCATTCCCATGCCTTCCGGAGCGGGTCTGGCATAATGGTCCAAGACCTGAGAAAGTTGCTGAAATTGTCCTTGGTGCATGTAGGGATAAGTCAAAGCCACATTTCGAAGGTGAGGCACCCTAAATTTTCCTGAATCTTGGGGGTCGCCCGTTATCCGCATCCGTCCGGTGTCTTGGCCATCTGAGGGCACATGATTGCGCTCAAAACCAAAACTTGAAGTCAGCGGACCTGTGTGGCAACGCTCACAATGGTTAAGAAATAAGGTATAACCACGTTTTTCTGTGGCAGAAAACCCCGTTCCAAAACGCAAATAGGTATCAAATGGACTTTGGGCAGATACCATACCCGCCAGAAAAGCCGCTAAGGCTCTAAAAAATCTAACTTCAGTGATTCCACCTGAACCAAATGCGTTATTAAACATCTGATTATATTTGTCTTGAGTGCGCAATCTATCCAATACACCGGAAACAGTAAAATCCATTTCCACGGGCTCTGTGATGGGCAAAACGGAAAAAATCTCCAGATGCAAGACCCCTCCATCCCAATTGAAATGAGGCATCCAGGCGAGGTTGGCGAGGCCTGGAGCGTTTCTTTTTCCTAGCGCACCATCCACCCCAGCAGAAAAACGGATGTTATGGTCTGCAAAACCATGGACTTGTGCATGGCAGCTTCCGCAAGAAATCGAAGAATCTCTAGACAACATGGGTTCATAAAACAATGTCCTTCCTAAATGAAATATGCCCTCCTTATCGGTGCCAGGATACACCGGTGCGGGAAAATGATCTGGAACCTCGAACATTGAAACGGTTTCTTCTTGTGGGGCGCATCCCCACAAGAGGCAGAATAGGGAAGCTCCTGTAAGGAGCTTCCCATGAAAAATCATCGCCATGTTAATTATGCAGATGATCGTATTGAAAGGCCGATGAAAAGCGCGTGGCTATACCAGAAGTCGTTGGCGAAGGCATGTGGAAAGTACTTTGGCCTGCCGTATTAAAATCCGCATTCCAAATTTGACTAACATCCACTTTGCAATGAACACTGGGTACACCACCAGAACGAACCCTTAGGCGACTCGCGCCAAAAGAAAGAGCAATGGGACGAATGGCGGAATGTGTTCCTTGAAATCCACCCACATGGTAAGCAAAGCCGTTCGACTGCCGATGTGTGGTACCTTCTGCTTTCAAGAAGATATACCCTGTGGACCAACTCCAAAACATTTGATTGGAAACGGCCAAGGCGCCTTCCTGTGCGCCAGAAACATTTCTAGCAGAATCCACTCCAAATAAAAATCGGATGCCGGCATAATCTCCTTCCGGAATGCTATCCAACAGCAAAGCGGACATCACACCTTCTGACGTTCGGACCAAATGATAACTTTCTGGCTCCTGCCATTCGCTACCATCTTCCCGAACCAAAACAATTTGACTTACATAATAGTCAAATTTGCTGAAAGTGAGGGAGTCACCCGTGATGGGATGCACCAAAGGTGTTTGTAAACCAAAGGGCTGACTGGCTTGAGTCCAAACATGGTCGAGTTTCAAAATGGACGATCCTAAAGCACCTGCTTCCGGTTCATCTGAACAGCCGGTCCATAATAGACCCCAAAAGAGCATTAAGCCCCATATTTTTTTCATGAGAAATCTGAGTAAAACCAATAAAATCGAAATAAGTCATCGGGGTGTATGTGACACCCTCATAGAGGAATTAACCGATGTATTGATTGGGGGGACGCTCATGAAAGGAGGGGAAACCAGGCAAAATTTGCGCTATTATACTCCTGTTTAATAGCACTTTATTAAAATTATTATCCTCTAAAATAATCGGCAATGAAGAGACGAAAAACGGTGACAACTCATGGTCTATCCCCACAGGTAAAGAAGCCGGTTTCTCCTGAGAAGGGAGTTTTTTCATCACACGCAACAATTGGCATTTTCCGGCACACGTTACTACTTTAATTTGTGTGCACTCTGATTGGCGAAGTGTAGGTGAGGAAAAGTGAAAATCTACGACGAGCCCATTTTTAAGTAAAAAGGGAAAAAGAAGGGAAAAAATTAGCCCGTATGCAGACCATCTTTGCATGGGCCAAAGATACCAAAAAACATCTTGTATCCGTTGCCTGGTCTCATTTTTTGGGGAACGAGCCATGGATAAAAACTTCGATTCCTTTGTCTTCCCATTTCTGTTGTTGAACCGAAAATGAATGTAAAAAGGAATGGTCTGCAAAATAGAGCGATTCGGTGTACACATGAAGTGTTTTTACTTCCGCTGGCAGGTTAAACTTCTTTTTAAGCCCATATATATTGGTAAAGGCCGCAACCCCAGAAAGGGTGAGCGTAGCTTGACTTCCATCTATCATTACAGAAGCCCTGGCT
>CAZRHR010000012.1:0-13222 GCA_964599915.1 uncultured Candidatus Competibacteraceae bacterium
CGGAGGAGCCATTTGCAAATCCGATGTGTATGTCGTGAAGATTACCTATCGGGATGCCCAAGACATCAAGCATCGCGTGTACAGCAAGGTCACGCTGACAAGTAGCGAGTTCTTCGTGGAATAATCGTAGGGGCGAATCACCGACGAGTATTGGGATATGCGACCAATCACGTAAGGGTATTAGGATAGGCGACGAATCGCGTAAGGGTATTAGGATAGGCGACGAATCGCGTAAGGGCAAATAATGATTTGCCCCAACTTGATACGTGGCTGGTCACGATTTACCCCAACCCCATACGCAATACCGCCATATCCGATAAGGATATAGGAGACCTCAGGAAACGCCATCCGATAACCCACCGACGGGTATTAGGATTGGCGACGAATCACGTAAGGGCAAACCATGATTTGCCCCAACCTGATACGTGGTAGGTCATGATTTGCCCCAACAAGCTCAAGCAGACCCAACTTATGGACAAATCCTGGTAATGGTCACATATCCTGCACCATTATTCCAAAGCCCGGTATTTTGAATACTTCCATTAAAATTGGAAGAACCATTATATAGACCATTGGAAGATTGTACTTGCGTGCCAGAGCTTAGGATAAAAGAACCGCCACCACCAGCCGCAGAAGGAGCACCATTGGGTCCTGGCCCACCACCTGAATACCCCCCAGCACCGCCGCCAGCACTGAATCCAGCTCCACCGGCACCACCGAAACCCCCAAAACCCATGGATGGATTGCTATACCCAACGGCACCAGCGGCACCATTTAAGAAGGCCCGTCCACCTGTTCCATAACTATTGCTTCCCCCATCTGTGTTAAACCCGCCACCAGGACCTCCTCCTGTTCCGGAGCCAATGGTGCCGCCATTTCCGCCAGACCCGGCATTCGCTGCAGAACCACTTGTTAACGTACTTCCCGGAAGTCCATCAAAAAAACTTGAGCCGTACTGGGAGGCACCGCCGCCACCGCCAGCCACCATAATTGGGGTATTGTTCGAATAGGTTACAAAACTACCGCCGCCGCCGCCGCCGCCATTTCCATTGTAATTTAATCCACCCTCCTGGCCCACTGCAATCTTAAGTACATCGCCAGCAGTAAGACTCACTACGGCCGATAAAACAGCACCTGAGCCTCCTACGCGGGCAGCCGAAGGACCTCCCCGTGCCCCAGCCACTGTGATCCGATAATTCCCAGTTAAGGGTACACTCCATTGTTGGATGCCCTGAGTAGAAACAGTAACATTCCCTTGCAAATTCGTGGAGGCATACGCGCTATTGCAATCCGCTTGAAGTGGACCATCCTTTCCTGTTTTTCCACAAGTGGTAAAAGAATATACAAAAGGATTGCAGCTAGATATAACCACATTTTGTTGGAGCGTTGCGGAACAACCAAAAGCATCCGTTAAGGTTACATTGACTGCATAGGTCCCAGGCGTTGACCAAGTGACAGAAGGATTTACAGCAGAAGAGTTTGCCGGAGTGCCTTGTGCAAAAGTCCAAGCGTAAGTTGTATTTGGATAATTGGCAATCGTAAAGGCCAAAGGACTATTTAAATTCCCAGCCAAAGGACTAAACGAAGGATTTAAACTTGACACATCAAGCGTATAAGTAAACAATTGCGAGCTACCACATGAGTTAGTGGCCACCACAGAAATACTTCTTGGACCGGATTGGTTGGCAAAAGACACCACAATGGCATTGGTTCCTTGCCCGGAAACCAACGTATCTTGTGAAGGAACGGTCCATGTATAGGTAGCGGCATCTGGAATGGTTGGCGTAGAAATAGCCACATTCAAGGTACCCGGACAAACGCGTTGTGGTGCCGTTACTTGCACCGGATTAGCGGGCGCGGCAAAACAACCACATTGCACAGACTTCCATAAACCAGTACCAAAATACATTTCTAAGCAGTCGGTAGTTACATTATAAATCATAAGACTGGTGGCAGGATTGACCAGTGCATTTCGTTGACTCGTGGTGAGACGAGGTATCAACAATCCTTTATCCGTTGCGGCCACATCTAACATAGCACTTGGATGTGGAGGCGTACCACTAGCATTTATTCCCACATTTTGGGCGCAGAGCTGCACCGAAAAAATAAACGCAAAAACGAATAGAATCAAGCTTGTATTACGCATTATTGTTTTGTTTTTTACAATAAACAAAACTAATGCACAACATTGCATTTGCCAAATGGAGTGTATTCTTTTTACAAGTTCCTCCGGAAAACGTCTATCTTAATAAACATCTTGCCATAGCGTACCATTTTACCTGAATCCAATTGGTTTTACCTACACAGAGACGATCCCCGAAGTTTTTATCCAATTAACCTCCAATTTCCAGCCAAAAACTTCCTCCATGTCTTTCAACAGAAGTCAAGGTCGGATGCGAAAATAAGGGGGCAACCTGATCCGCTAATGCAGGTACCTGAGACACATACCAAGCAGGAAAACGCGTTTTATAGCGTGTCGGATTGGCCAAAATAAAGGCCGCCAACACATACTGCTCTGAGTAAAACCGATCACACATCACTTGGGGGTAATCGTCAGGAAGGTAAATATCATGAATTTGCACCCAAACCCCTACCGGCAAATAAGGCAAAATATCAAGGAAAAACACCGTGGCATCACTGTTGGGCAACACCCGATGTGAATTATCAATAAACACGATATCGCCGGGAACGAGATTTTTAAAAAGAGATAAATCGGCAAATTCAAAGGGTTGGCGGATTATCTCATCGGCCAACTCGTCCATGACCGCTCGTGGATGGGGATCGATGGAAACAATGCGCGTGCCCAAACCACCATCCAACTTGGCTTGGTGAACCAATCGCGTAGAATTCCCTGAACCAACCTCTACGTAAGTCCGAGGCTTTAATTCTCGAATGGCGGTGTACAACATGGCCATATCTAGCCCGGGAAGAAACCCATTGTTCCATCCGGGCAATAAACTATCTGCTGAAAGTTGATGCGACATGCCAATTTGTTGGAGAGATGTGGCATAGGAAAGCATATGAGACAGCCATTTTTCGTACACAGCTATTTCATTGGCAAGCAATTGAGCCAAACCAGCATGCGTAGGACGCCCATGCCCATAACGAGGAACCATGTGAACCGGATAATCGGGAATAAGCACCTGATATTTAGGATGCAACCTTTTAAGCCATTGTTTCCACATGATTTTTCACAATTTAAAGCCCGCAAATTACGGAAAAAATGGCCGTTACCCCGCTCCAATAAAGGCACGTAAGAAACTGAGTTTTTTTTATCACCGCTTTTTTATTTAGTCAAAATACTGATAATTAAATCATAAGAACAAAATACCAAGCAATTACCCCTTAAACAGGGGATAAATCATGGAAAAACCCTCCCAGCATGTTAAGGAAATAAATAAATTGCCTTCAATCTGACAAACATCAGAGACTTAAGGTACCATTACAACATGATGAATACAACGGTTCGGTCTATTCCCCAGGCCAGAAATTATATCGGGGGAAAATTTGTGGCATTGGAAGGTCCAACGCTTGCAGTGATTAGCCCTCTCGACGGTAGCCACCTCTCCGATGTGCCCATGAGTGGAATGAAAGAATTGAATGAAGCCGTTGCTTCTGCCGCAGCAGCCTACCCGGCATGGGCAGCTAAAACCTTAAAGGAAAGGGTACAAATCTTCTTCAAGTACCGCCAGCTTTTGGCTGAACACATGGAAGAGCTCACAGAACTCGTCCATATTGAAAACGGTAAAACCCTAGACGAGGCACGCGCCGAAATTGAAAAAAGCATGGAGCTTTGCGAATTTGCTGTTTCTATGCCGCAAATCATTGTCAACGAAGTACAAGAAGTTTCTCGCGGCGTTGAATGCCGTATTGAGAAAAAACCCCTCGGTGTGGTGGCTTGTATTTCCCCTTTCAATTTCCCCAACATGGTGCCTCACTGGACCGTGCCCAACGCTTTGGTCCTAGGAAACGCAGTTATTCTTAAGCCTTCTGAAATGGTGCCTTTAAGCGCCATGCGAATGGCTGAACTTCTTCAAGAAGCGGGATTACCAGATGGACTTTTCAACGTAGTAAATGGTGGAAAAGATATCGTGGAAGCCATTTGCGACCACCCAGGTATCGAAGCCGTTTCTTTTGTAGGCTCCACTTCCGTAGCTAAACTTGTCTACATCCGCTCTACCTCCAACCTCAAACGTTGCGTAGCACTTGGTGGTGCCAAAAACCACCTTATCGTTTTACCTGATGCACACGTAGACATGACTGCTAGTAACGTGGTGGCTTCCATGAGCGGCTGCGCAGGTCAACGTTGTATGGCAGCCTCTGTGATGGTAGGTGTAGACCAAGTACAACACATCATTGATAAAATGGTAGAAGAAGCAAGGAAAGTTGTTCCCGGTGAAAATTTGGGTTCAGTAATCAGCGCAGCTGCTAAAACCCGTATCGAAAAATACATCACTGAAGCTGAAAAAGCTGGAGCAAAAATCCTAGTCGATGGCCGCGGTGCAGCGGTTCCCGGCAAAGAAGGGGGATTTTATGTAGGACCAACCATCATCGATTTTGTAACGCCAGACATGGCTGTGGCCAAAGAAGAAATCTTTGGACCTGTCATTTCTATTATTCGTACTAAAACTTTGGATGAAGCCTTGGTCATTGAAAATAGCTCCAATTATGGAAATGCCGCTTCGGTGTTTACACAAAGCGGTGCCATGGCCAAAATGGTTATGGAAAAAGCCAGCGCAGGTATGATCGGGGTCAACATCGGTGTACCCGTTCCGCGTGAGCCTTTCTCCTTTGGCGGATGGAACGAATCTAAATTCGGCGTAGCCGACATCACTGGTAAATCTTCCATTGAATTCTGGACGCAAAACAAAAAAATGTCCACGAAATGGAATCCTGAAGCACGTATTAACTGGATGAGCTAATGAGCAACCTATCTCAAGTAATTCAAGACAACCTAGACTACACCCTTTTTTCCTGGTCAAAACAAGCGGGTCTCAACCCCATTGAAATTGATCATGCCAAGGGTGTATACCTATGGGATAAGAGTGGGAAAAGAATTCTCGACTTTTCCTCTCAATTAATGAATGTAAACATTGGTCACGGAAACCAACGCATCACACAAGCGGTCATGCGTCAAATGGAAAAAGTGAGCTATGTGTACCCAGGCATGGTAACAGATGTCAGAGGAATTTTAGGTAAGAAGTTGGCTGAAATTACGCCAGGTAACCTATCCAAAGCCTTTTTCACCCTTGGTGGATCAGAAGCCGTAGAAAATGCAATTAAAATCGCACGGCTTTACACGGGTCGATTCAAAATCATCACCCAATACAAATCCTACCATGGTGCAACCTACGGGGCCATTTCTGCCAGTGGTGATCCACGTCGTCACCCTGTAGACACCGCCGCCATGCCGGGCATTGTCAGGGTAGAAAATCCTTATGCCTACCGCTGCCCATGGGGAACCAACACCCCGGAAGATTGCGCTGAAATGGCTGCTAGAAACCTCGAAAGGGTCATTCAATATGAAAATCCGGGCTCCATTGCCGCCATTTTAATGGAAGGCGAATCTGGTTCATCCGGTTGCATTAAGTACCCCGCTGGTTACTGGAAAAAAGTAAAAGCCATTGCTGAAAAATACGGCATTCTTGTTATCGCCGATGAAGTAATGAGTGGCTTTGGCCGCACTGGAAAGTGGTTTGGTATCGAACATCATGAAGTGGTACCGGACTTAATGTGCATGGCCAAAGGAATTACCTCCGGCTATTTGCCACTAGGCGCCACCATGGTGAGTGAGCCCATCGCCAAATTCTTCGATGAGCGTCCGCTTTCTGCCGGCCTCACCTACTCAGCACACGCCGTTTCCTGCGCCGCTGCCATTGAAAACCTCGCCATTATGGAAGAGGAAAAAATGGTGGACAATGCCGCTTTGATGGGTAAATACCTCGATTATAAAATGGGGGACCTCATCGAAAAACATCCTAGCATTGGTGATTACCGAAACACAGGACTTTTTGGCGTTATTGAGCTGGTGAAAAACCGCAAAACCAAAGAACCTACTGTACCTTGGAATGCAGGACCCGCAGACAGTGAACCTTCAAACCGGATGGCAGCTAAACTGCGTGAACTGGGTATGTACACCTTCGTGCGTTGGAACTGGATCTTTATTGCACCACCGCTTTGTATCAATGAAGCGCAAATTGATGAAGGCCTAGACATTATTTCCAAAGCCGTAGACATCGCAGACGAATATTGTCATTGATCTGTGAGGAACCAACCTCATATACAGGAACCACTTTCCACAGCGGAAACCGAATCCTCACTCTACAGTGAGGATTTGGCCCCTGTGCCTGTGCATAAACGCACTTGGGGAACCTGGCACTTAGCCGCCCTTTGGGTCGGTATGGCCGTTTGTATCCCTACATGGATGCTGGCCTCTCAAATGATTACCTCAGGACTCACTTGGGTAGAAGCACTGCTCATTATTGGTTTAGCCAATATCGTCATCACCCTTCCCATGGTCCTGAACGGTCATCCTGGCGTTAAATATGGCATTCCTTTCCCCGTATTTGGAAGGGCCGCCTTTGGTATTTATGGTATTCATCTACCAGCGATTGTCCGTGCCTTAGTCGCCTGTGGCTGGTTTGGAATTCAAACCTGGATCGGTGGATTGGCCATCGGGGCCATTCTCGCCACCCTTTCAGGCGTGCCTTACCAAGCGGATATCAACACCTTTAACATCATTGGTTTCGCTGTTTTCTGGCTGATCTCTATGTACTTTGTGGTGGCTGGAACCGAAAGCATCAAATGGCTGGAGGAATTTTCTGCCCCTGTACTCATTGTGATGGGCATACTCCTGATTGTTTGGGGGACCCTGTCCACCGGGGGCATGGGCGAAGTCTTAGACCAAACCAAACAACTTCGACAAAAAAGCATTCGCTGGGAAACCGGCACACCTGATCGCCTGCTGCTTTCCCCGCTGGTAGAAGCAGATGGCCTCACTCCAAAAGCCTCCGAATTTGCCATAGCGCCTTCAAAAGAAGCACTAAAAAATGCCACCTGGCAACCGATTCAGCCTGTGGTGGACCAACCCGCCAACGGACCCATTTGGGTACAACTTAGACAAAAAAATGCCAAGGGCTGGCTTTACTCCAGTCCGCAATGGCTGGAAAAACCAAGTGCATCCACGACAAACCAAGCTTCCTTTTGGACCTATATCTTATGGTTTACGGCCATGGTAGGTTTCTGGGCCACCATGTCCATTAGCATTTCGGACATTACCCGGCTGGCAAAAAGCCAAAAAGCACAAATCGCTGGACAATTTATTGGACTGCCCGGCACCATGATGCTCTTTTCATTCATAGGCGTATTCGTTACCTGTGCTTCTTTATTAATTTTTCCCGATGTCATGATCGCAGAAGATGCACCTTGGGATCCTGTGTCGGTTTTAGCCAGATTCTCTACCCCGTGGGTGGTTATCGCTGCCCAATGTATGATGTTGGTCGCTACCCTTTCCACCAATATCGCAGCCAATGTAATTGCTCCTGCCACAGCTTTTTCCAACCTTTTACCCAAATGGATTTCTTACCGAACCGGCGGTATCCTCACCGGAATTATAGGCATACTCATTTGTCCTTGGTGGCTCATTCATGAAATCTCCAGCATACTTATTCTCATCTCTGGATTGCTCGGCCCAGTGCTTGGCATCCTGATGGCTGATTATTTCTGGATTCGGAAAACTAAACTCGATGTAGCCGGTCTTTACCAAACCCAAGGGCCTTATACTTACAACGCAATCGGCATACACCCAGCGGCCTGGCTGGCCCTTTTCCTCGGAGTGGCTGCCGCACTGGTAGGACTTTGGATTCCCGCATTAAGACATGCCTACGACCTTTCATGGTTTACGGGATTCATTACCTCTGCCCTTTTATACCGTATCCTTTTTCCTCTTTTACAAAAAAATCCAACCCATAAAACGCTTTAACCTATGTCTATTCTTATAAAAAATGGTCTCGTAGCCAATGCCGCTGAAACCTATTATGCCGATGTGTACATCGAAGGTGAAAAAATTGTAGCCATTGGAAAAAACCTCTCATACCCTGCTGATAAAATTATAGACGCTATGGGGAAAATCGTTATGCCCGGTGGCATCGACCCACACGTTCACTTGGACATGCCTTTCATGGGCACCTCTTCCTCCGATGATTACACCACCGGAACCCGTGCCGCTCTTTTCGGCGGAACCACCATGGTCATCGACTTTATCCTACAAAAACAAGGCGATACACTCCGCAACGCTTTAACCACATGGCAGGAAAAATCCAGAAATAAAGCGGTAGGTGATTATAGTTACCACATGGCCGTCACCGATTACAACGACCACACCGCCAGAGAAGTGGTTGAAATGATTGAAAATGAAGGCATCACTTCATTCAAAACGTTCATGGCCTATAAAGGCGCACTCATGATCGACGATGGACAAATGGTGAACCTCATGCGCGTGGTGCGCGACCATGGTGGATTGGTTACCGTTCATGCCACCAATGGCGACATGATCGATGCGTTGATCGCCCGTCACCGTGCCGAAGGTAAACTTTCACCGCTGTATCATTATTTGTCTCAACCCGAAGTCACAGAAGCAGAAGCCTCCGGTCGCTTCTCAGACATGCTTCACTATACGGACTGTCCGGGCTATATTGTGCACATGACCTGCGAAGGCGCATTGAACGCCGTCCGCCGCGCAACGTTACGGAATCAAAAAGTTTTTGTGGAAACGTGTACCCAATACCTCGTACTGGATGCGTCACTTTATGACAAAGGCTTTGAATCGGCTAAATGGGTGATGAGTCCACCGCTGCGGGAGAAAAAAGATCAGGAAGCCCTTTGGTCCGGCCTCAACCAAGGCTTGGTCCAAGTAGTGGGCACCGACCACTGCCCCTTCATGTGGGAACAAAAGAAAATGGGCGAAAACGACTTTTCCAAAATCCCCAATGGCCATCCAGCCATTGAACACCGCATGGAATTACTCTTTTCATCCGGCGTAAAAACAGGGAAAATTAGCCTTACCAAGTTTGTAGAAGTCGCTTCTACCAACGCCGCTAAAATTTTCGGTATGTACCCACGCAAAGGAACCATTGCCATAGGTGCCGATGCCGACATCGTGATATTCGATCCACAGAAAAAACACACCCTTTCTGTGGAAACCCACCACATGCGTTGCGACTATTCCGCCTACGAAGGCATGGAACTCACGGGAAAAACCGAAACCGTCCTATTGCGTGGAAAAGTAGCCATCGAAAACAACCAGTGCCATTTATCTCCAGGGGATGGCCAGTTTATTAAACGCGGAAAAACGTCCCTCATCATGTAAATGCGTAGGACCTATTCCGGCCCTTGGCTTTATCCGGCTTCGGCCCGCCTTGTGGTTCCAACGGATTTGGGAAATCTTACAGCTTCCCCAAATCCGGGAGCCACAGGCAGCCCGCTCACCGGGATACCGCCGCGGTCCGGGGTAACCACCACTCAAACGCCACTCCCGATATCGTCCCTCTGACTTCTAAAAATTAGCAAATAACATCGACAACAATATGCCACGTAAAGTAAAATCAGGGCTCATCCAGTTGAGCCTGCCAAAAACGGAAGGAGAAGGCACCATTCCGGAAATCATGGAAGCCATGTTCCAAAAACATATTCCATACATCGAAGAAGCTGGTAGACAAGGGGTGCAAATCCTTTGCTTTCAGGAAATTTTCAACACGCCTTATTTCTGCCCCGGCCAAGACAAAGCTTGGTACGAATCGGCCGAACCTGTTCCCGGACCTACCATTGAGCGTTTACAAGCCTACGCCAAGAAGTATGACATGGTCATTATTGCACCGGTGTATGAATATGACATGCCCGGCGTATTTTACAACACAGCCGCGGTGATTGATGCCGATGGAACCTACCTTGGAAAGTATCGCAAAAACCACATTCCCCATACCACAGGATTTTGGGAAAAATTCTTCTTTAAGCCCGGTAACTTGGGCTATCCGGTTTTCCAAACCAAATATGCCAAAGTGGGCGTGTATATATGTTACGACAGGCATTTCCCAGATGGGGCACGTATTCTTGGCCTGAATGGCGCTGAAATCGTATACAACCCTTCGGCCACTGTGTCCGGATTGTCTCAATACCTCTGGAAATTAGAACAGCCGGCCCACGCCGCCGCAAATGGCTACTTTATGGGATGCATCAACCGTGTAGGTACTGAAAAACCATGGAACCTTGGTAAATTCTATGGTTCATCCTACTTTGTAGATCCACGTGGACAAATTTTCTCTCAAGCCTCAGAGGACAACGACGAATTACTAATCGCCGAATTTGACCTCGACATGATTGATGAAGTACGCGCCACATGGCAGTTCTTCCGCGACCGCAGGCCCGAAACCTACGGACGCCTTACTGATCTTTGATTTACAGACAAACCCCAAAAACGCTATGGGAGAATTTATTAAACCTTCTTCTGCGGCAGAATTTCACCAGAATTTTGCCCAGAAGAAACCCTTGATGAGCAAAAACGAAGCCTATTACGAAAGTTCTCGCTGCTTGTTTTGCTATGACGCACCGTGCATGAACGCCTGCCCCACAGGTATCGATATTCCTATGTTTATCAAACAAATCAACACAGGAAATGTAACAGGTGCAGCCAAAACCATTTTCGATGCCAATTGGATGGGAAATGCCTGTGGTAAAGTTTGCCCTACGGAGGAATTATGTGAAGGCGCTTGCGTGTACAACCACCAAGATGTAAAACCAATTGATATTGGTAGGCTTCAAAACTTTGCTACCGACCAAGTCATTAAGAAAAATGAGCAGCTGTTTACCCCGGGAACACCCAATGGCCGCATGGTAGCCATCATTGGCGCCGGGCCTGCAGGTCTTTCATGCGCATGTGAATTGCGGGTCATGGGCTACGAAGTAGACGTGTTTGAAGCCAAGGAAAAACCCTCCGGACTCACCGTGTATGGCGTAGCACCCTATAAAATCACCAACGAAGAGGCATTGGACGAAATCACTTGGTTGCAAGACCAATTGAAGTTCAATGTGCGTTACAACCATGCCATTCAAAGTGCTGAAGCTTTGCAGGCGCTGGAAAAAAAGTATGACGCCGTATTCCTTGGCGTAGGCTTAGGTCCCACCGCATCATTGAACATCGAAGGTGAAGACATGCCGCATGTGATCGGGGCCGTAGAGTTTGTAGAAGCCTTGCGCATGAAGCAACACCAGATGCAAGTTCCTGCACGCGTAGTGGTGCTAGGCGGCGGAAATACCGCAATGGATGCAGCTTCTGAATCTGCCCGCATGGGAGCAGAAGAAGTCACTTTGGCTTATCGCCGAGGAAAAGAAGATATGGGTGCCTATGCCTTTGAATACGAAACCATCTTGAAATCAGGTGCACGTAGCAAATTCTGGGCTTCTCCTAAACGCATTACCGCCGAAGGCGTGATCTGCACAAAAACGGAGGATCGTGGCGGTAAACTGGTCGAGCTTCCGGACAGCGAATTTTTGCTGGCCGCAGACTTGGTCATTAAGGCCACCGGTCAAGCCAAGTGCAAACCTCTGTTTGCCATGATTTCCGGTTTGGAACTTGAGGGCTCAGGAAAAGTAAAGGTAAACCACCGTTTTCAAACCACACATCCGCAATATTTTGCAGGTGGAGACGCCGTAAATGGCGGCGCTGAAGTGGTCAATGGTGCCTTCGAAGGAAAAATGGCCGCGCAAGGCATTCATCAATGGTTAAACGAAAAATCCAACTAAGTCATGGCAGACTTATCCGTTAATTTTGCAGGCATCAAAGCCCCAAATCCATTTTGGCTGGCTTCCGCTCCCCCGACCAATTCTGGTTATCAAGTCATGAAAGCGTTCGAAGCCGGATGGGGTGGCGCTGTATGGAAAACCCTCGGGGTTCCCGTAGTCAATGTAAGCTCTAGGTATGGCGGCATGAACTACCGCGATACACGCTTGGCCGGACTCAATAACATCGAGCTGATCACAGATAGACCCCTGGCAGATAACCTTCGGGAAATTGAGGAAGTAAAAAAACACTTTCCCAACCACGCGGTCATCGCCTCTCTCATGGTAGAATCCAGAAAAGAATGGGAGCAAATCATTGCCGACGTTACCAACGCCGGAGCCGATGGTATTGAACTTAACTTTGGTTGCCCACACGGTATGTGTGAGCGTGGAATGGGTTCTGCGGTAGGCCAAGAACCCGAAGTGCTGCAGACCATTGTAGAATGGGTGATGGCGGCTTCTAAAATTCCTGTGATCACCAAACTTTCCCCCAACATTTCTCACATTACCGATCCAGGACTGGCGGCAGTACGAGGTGGCACAGATGCCATTTCCCTGATCAATACCATTAAAAGCATCGTAGGTATCGATTTAGATACCTATGCTCCTTATCCGGTGGTCGATGGGAAAGGAACCAATGGTGGATATTGCGGCCCAGCCGTAAAGCCTATTGCCTTACACATGTTGAAAGAGCTCGCAGGCCACCAAGAAATTTCCAAAGTTCCTTTATGTGGAATTGGCGGAATTGAAACCTGGAGAGACGTAGTAGAATACATCCTTTTAGGGGCAACCTCCGTTCAAGTGTGTACCGCAGTGATGCATTATGGCTTCGGTATCGTTCGTGAAATGGAGGCCGGTTTACGCCAATTTATGGACGAACGCGGTTACCAAACCATCTACGATTTTGCCGGTAAAGCTGTGCCTAATGTGGTAGAATGGAAAAATCTCAATCTCAAGTACAAAGTAGTGGCCAACATCAATGCCAACAAATGCATTGGATGTCAGCTATGTCATATTGCTTGTGATGATGGAGCGCACCAAGCCATTGCTTTACCCACTGACGGTGGACGCGTTCCTTCCATCATTGAAGAAAACTGTGTAGGTTGTAACCTTTGTTCTTTGGTTTGTCCGGTGGAAGATTGTATCACCATGGATCGCAAAGACGATGGAACCCAGCACCTCACGTGGGCTGAACGCACCATGGCAGGAAATATACCTATGACGTTTAATGACCCCTTGGCGGGCGGTATTGGTCACCATGTCCCCCACCCCACCGAGGCACTGGATTATATTAGAAAAGACAGAGCCAAGAAAGCCTAAAGGTCATTTCATCTTATGATAAACTAAAACCTCCCAGAATGTTCCGGGAGGTTTTTTTTATGTTGGTTGG
>CAZRHR010000012.1:13322-47029 GCA_964599915.1 uncultured Candidatus Competibacteraceae bacterium
GGCGAATCATTATTCGCCCCCCGCTTTAATCAACCGATAACATCCCAATAGGCCTTTTTTTCATAAAGGTATCCGATTGGATATCATAGCCATGATTGGATCCGCCGGGGCGAATCATTATTCGCCCCGAGGGGTAGGCGGGGAATTGAACGTTTACCCTTTCATATCTGCCCTTTGTTATCAAAATCAAACCTTTAACCGATACCTAATTTCAATTGGAATCTAGGAAAGTTTCCCCCATTTAAGGGATTTCATTTATGATTTTTGGCTGGTATGTTTGCCGGCTGAATAGATTTTATTTCCCATGCATAGATATTCCCCCTTGGTGCTGCTGACCTGGCTAATGTTTTTCCCGGTTTGGGGACAAACGCAGCAGCTTCCAAGCATTGATACTGTATTAATTTACCCGATTCCGGCCACGACCATAACAGATTCCCTACAAGGGGATTTGTTTGCTGGTCATCCAGGGTCTGTTACCAAAATTTCAGCGATTGAAATTCAGCGATTGGCTCCCCTTTCAGGCAATGAGGTGTTCCGTCGTGCCATCGGAGTACAATTGGTGGACGAGGATGCCCTTGGGCTTCGCATCAACCTAGGCGTTCGTGGATTGGATCCGGATAGAAGCCGGTCTGTGATGATCATGGAAGATGGAATTCCGGTGGCCTTAAATCCCTATGGAGAACCAGAAATGTACTATACACCTTCTATGGACCGGATGGAAGGGGTGGAAATCTTAAAAGGTTCAGGTCAAATTGCCTATGGACCGCAAACCGTGGGTGGCGTGGTGAATTACATCAGTGCATCCGTTCCCCAAAGCAGGGTAGGAAAAATTCGGATTTTGGGTGGACAAGGAGGATTATTTAATGCGTTTGCCAGTCTTGGAAATGGCTTTAAAGGTGGCGGTTATCAAGTGTCCATTTTAAGAAAACAAGCCAGCAACCTTGGTCCTTTGGATGTAGCCCTAACGGATTTACAAGGTAAATTTCAGTGGCACTTAAGCTCAAAATCCAATGTTATTCTTAAAACAAGTTTGTATCAGGAAACCTCTAACGCTACCTATATTGGCATCACCCAGCCCATGTTTGATTCCGGTTTGCAGGATCAGGTGGTGTTAACACCAGACGATAAACTTCAGATAGAACGGGCGGCGCTTGGTATCATTCATACCCATCAATTTCGCAAAAACATCACGCTGCGTACCACCGTTTTTGGGCATGTGATTCGTCGCGACTGGCGACGACAAGATTTTCGCAGTACACCGGGTGGAAACATGACAGGCGTGATCTGGGGAGACACCACAGTATCCGGAGGCGCCATTTATATGTTACAGGGAAATGGCCAGCGTAATCGCCAGTATATGGTGGCAGGAGCTGAACCTGTTTTACATTGGAATTTTACCACCGGCTCACTGAAACATCAGTTGAAAACAGGGGTAAGGTTCATGCATGAAACGGCTTTTGAGCAAAGAAAAAACGGGAGTTTTCCTGGCTCTGTTTCAGGTGCCCTTGTGGATGAAGAATTCCGAACTGGACGTGCACTATCAGGCTTTATTCAAAACCAGATGCATTGGGGTAAACACTTAAGCTTCACCCCGGGATTACGCGTTGAACATTATGATTTTACGCGTTCTATTTACAGATTGAGCAGCAAAGACACTTTAATTGAAGCTGGAGACCAGGTTACGGCCATCATTCCCGGTCTGGGAATTTCAGCTAAACTTTCTTCTAAGTGGGTTTTGTTTACGGGGATTCATCGGGGATTTGCACCTCCTCGTCTCAAAGATGCCATCGCTAACAATGGCCAAACTTTTCAATTAGATGCAGAGTTAAGCTGGAATACTGAACTGGGGTTTCGCGCCCATCCATTACCAGGATTAGGCTTTGAGTTCACTGGTTTTTTTATGGACTTCAGTAACCAAATCATTCCCGTTTCAGAATCAAGTGGCTTGGCAGGTGCGGGTTTAATTAATGGAGGCGCTTCCAGACATGCAGGGGCTGAATTGGGTATCAAAATCAATTGGCATGAACTTTTCGATTGGGAACGGCATGCGTTTGGATTTGATGCAGGTCTTACTTATGTTCACGCGACCATACAATCTGACCGTTTTCAGGTGTTGAGTGGAGATACCATAAATCTTCGAGGTAACCGGACCCCCTACGCACCGGAATGGTTGCTTACCACTTCCCTTTGGTTTGAAGCGGATTTTGGCCTTGGTGCTAAAATTACGGCCAACTACCAATCGTCCATGTTTACTGATTTAGCTAATACCGTAGCTCCCTCTGCCAATGGAAGAATTGGAGAAATAGAGGGACGCATCATAACAGATGTAACCGTATATTTCACAGAAAAAAATACCAGACTCACTTTCACCTTGGCTATGAAGAACCTTACCGATGAGCGTTTTATTGCTAGCCGCCGTCCGCAAGGCATTCGGGTTGGATTACCACGGTACATTATGGGGGGAGTTTCTTGGCATTTTTAAACACATACAGTCAAAACCTTACCTACATTTCGCCACTTGCCTTAACGATAATTAACCGATTTATCTACGCCAAGGCAGAACTCTCTGCCTAATCTTGTGTTCTTTTGTACAGGTTATCATACCATGCCTAAAGAACCTTCTAAAACCCTCCGCGTTGGGGATTTTGCGCCAGATTTTTCACTCAGAGACCAGCACGGTGAACTCGTGAGGCTTTCCTCTTTTTTTCAAAGAAAAGCTGTGGTTCTATATTTTTATCCTAAAGATGATACGCCAGGATGCATAAAAGAGGCCAAATGCTTTCGAGACCATTATGAAGAATTCACAGATTTAGGCGCAGAGGTGATTGGGGTTTCTTCTGACCATACCACATCCCACATGAGGTTTGCCGATCGGTATAAACTACCGTTCACTTTGCTTTCAGACCCAGATGGCAAGGTTAGAGAGCTTTATGGCGTATCTCGATCTCTGTTCGTTTTACCGGGACGAGTCACGTTTGTAATTGATAAGGAAGGAATTATACTTCATGTATTTTCCTCACAGTTTCATGCCCACAAACATGTGGATGAAGCCATCCGCATCCTGAAAAAGCATATTTAATTTAGGACCATTCATTTCCCATTGTCCGGGATTCGCTTTATTTTGTGGGGATGAAAGACAGGTTAACCGCCCTATCCCAACTTTTACCCAAACAGCAATTTCTTCTTATTACCGTAGCAGCCCTTGGGTATTTTGTAGATATCTATGATTTAATCCTATTTCAGGTCATAAAAACGGAAAGTCTTTTGGCCTTAGGCCTTTCTGAATCAGAAATTTCTATTCAAGAAGTATATCTTTTCAACTGGCAAATGGCCGGTATGTTAGTGGGAGGACTCATTTGGGGTATTCTTGGCGATAAGCTGGGGCGATTAAAAGTCCTATTTGGCTCCATTCTTCTTTATAGCCTTGCCAACATTGCCAACGCGTATGTGTGGGACATAGAATCCTATGCCGCAGTGCGTTTTTTTGCTGGATTAGGTCTCGCTGGAGAGCTTGGAGCGGGAATCACCCTCGTGGCGGAAGTCATGGATAAAGAGCATCGGGGGTACGGAACCATGGTTATTGTAACCTTTGGTGCGCTTGGTGCCGTTGCTGCGGCATTAATCGGTGATTTGTTTCCCTGGAAAGTGGCCTATTGGGTCGGGGGAATCATGGGATTGGCCCTACTCTTTCTGCGAATTGGAACCATAGAATCAGGAATGTACCAAGAAAGTGTGGAGAAAAAAGTAAAAAGAGGAAATTTCCTGATGCTATTTGCAAGTTGGCCGCGCTTTTTAAAATATATGGCCTGCATAGGCTTAGGATTTCCTGTTTGGTTTATTGTAGGAGTTTTGGTTAATCTTACAGAAAGATATTTCGCCCCTGCACTTCAACTTTCTCCCAAGGTGGAAACGGGCACCAGTGTGATGTTCTGCTATATTGGGCTTTCCTTGGGTGACTTATTTGGTGGAATTTTTTCTCAAGTCTTCCGCAGCAGACTAAGCGTGATAAAAGGATATTTGGTGTTTTGCCTCATGGTGGGCTTTATATACTTGTTTGGTGGTCATGGCGCCTCCAGCACTTTTTATTACACCCTATGTCTGCTTTTGGGAATCGCTGCCGGCTATTGGGCATTGTTTGTAACCGTAGCTGCAGAACAATTTGGCACCAACATTCGGGCTACCGTGGCCAATACGGTACCTAATTTCGTACGTGGGGCGGTCATTCCCATTTCCATTTCGTTTAAATACCTGCATAACCATCCTTCCTTTGGAACAATCCCTGCCGCCATCATCGTTGGTTTAAGTTGTGTTATTATTGCTGGTATTTCAGCATTCTACCTTAAGGAAACCTTCGGTAAAAATCTCAATTACCTAGAATGAAAATGTCTTTAGGAACGTTTCCTAACAGAGGAAAAAAGTAAGGGTGAAAATACTTTTAATCTTCAGTTAACCTACTTTTTAGTTCTTTCAATTCGGCCTCTAATTGTTGGACCCGGTGTGCATATAACGCATTCATGTTGGACAATAAATCTCGCTCCTTTTGAAGCTGCTCCCATTGGTCTGCCTTCCGGTAAGGCTGAGCAGGATCTTTTAATCCAGCTTGAGCAAGACTTTCAGACAAATCATGAAAAAAGTCATGATCCAAAGCCAGAGAAATTTGGTAAAGTATGGTAGTATCTACACCCTTACGCTGGTAGATACTGTGCATGTTCTGCCTGGATGTATTAATAGCTCTGGCCAAACGAGCGGTCGTAAAACCCTTTGAAAGGGCCACTTTTCTTATGTATGCTCCCAAATCCTCCACCTTATAAAGGTCTTGATTTGGCGAAAGAGAAAAACCACCAAAAGACCCTTATTATTTTCAATTGTATTTTTATTTAGTTCTTTTGTAAATTTTAAAATTACTATATTCGTAACTATCTTTTATTAAAGATGTTTGGATGATTGGAAGGCCGGGGCATTCGTCTCCGGCTTTTTTTAGAAAAAACGAATTCCACCAGCTAATCCCGGCCACCAAGCCCAATTCAATGGCCCAAACTCACCTCGTAAGGTGCGGAAATCTGGTGCCAAGTCAGAGCCTAAACCCGTGGCCCCATAGCCATTGGTCTGGTCAGAGACCAAGGTCTGAAAAACAGGACCTAAGAAAAAAGCCACCTTAGAATGAACGGAAAAGCCACAAACCAAGCGAAGTTGGTTCACAAAAGTAAACTGTCCCGTTTCTATGGCCAGCCAACGGTTTACGTGCAACCAATGGGTTATTAGGTCAACATCAGTGTAAAATTTCTTACTATGCTGAAAATGCAGACCAGCGCCCCAGCCTACACTCCAAAACTTATCCCCGGCGTGCGGATTCCCCCCAATGGAAAGCACACTATACACTCGTTCTCCCCCGGTTTTTAAAGCTACATTATAGCTCATCAATTCATTTCCCCATACCTCCAAACCTACATACCCCTTTCGAATGATATTCACCAAGCCAATGGGTGCAATGTGTGGGTTTCCGGAAATATTTACCAAACCCAGTTGCAATCCACCACCACCTAGTGCAGCGGTATTGGCAAGGCCAAATTGAATGCCCGTATTCCGTAATGCAAAATTCAATCCTCCACTCCACTGCATCCCTTGAAGGGTGCCTCCGATGGCGTTGCTGATTAAACCCACCTGCACGCCTGAATAATCTCCGGAAGCGGAATTCAATCCAAGGGTAAATTGTAATCCTTTTCCTTGATAACCCGCGTGATTCCATAAGTGGCTGAGCTGAATACCCTCCATGGTGCCCCCTGAAACGGTATTACCGAACCAAGAAAATTGCCATCCTTGAAAATTTCCTCGATGATAACTCCAGCCGCCAGACCATTGTCCACCTTGAAAAACTCCTTGGGTTTTATTGAAAATCAATCCAAATTGAAATCCTTTTAGGCTTCCCCCATGTTGGATATGGCCCAACCCTAATTGCAATCCAGACACATTCCCAAAAGTTTTCGTAATTCCCGTACCTATTTCAGCGCCTTGCAAACCGGCACTTCGACCAAAGAAAAGGGGGAAAGAAACATGCGCTATTTTTTTTCCTGCTTTATAAGGAACCACCACCGGATCAAAAAAAGATATACGAACTCCCACTTTCTCTGGGGGAGCAGATTGTGCATACATCTGTATTTCCAGCATAAAGCACAAAACCAAAAACCAAAAAATCCGAGGATTTGCCATAGGTATGCATCCAAGCCATTGGGGAGGAACACAAAGATAGGTTTTACCAGCGGTTTAAAACCAATCCTTAGGATAACAAGAGCGAACAAAAATGTGGTTTCCTTTCACCAATTTATTGTTCAGGAACCTCACACAGGGCCTTTACTTCCCATGGCGCCAATCGAATAATACCCATACGGGAAAGCCCACCCAACAGGGTCGTATGAACTAAAAGATTAAGATGCCCGGTAGGTTCCAGCAATATAGAGGCCAATTCCACGGGCTGATTTCCACCAAAACTTCTAACGCCAAGGACCATATTTTGGGCTGGATCTAACATTTGGATTTGAACTTGTCCGTCTTTCAAGGTTACACCTCGTAGCAAAAAAGATTGTCCATCTACTGTAACCCATTGGAGCAAAACAGGCGTTCTTGGCATCCAACCATATTGGGCAGAACCGCCCAAATCCTGTGAAACAAATAATCCAGAACCCAAGGGCGCATTAGATAAAAATGCGTCATCATTTAAAAAACGGGCCACCATGGCCGTACCATTGCCAAGAGACAAGAATCCGGACACCCCACCCTTATATTGTGTGCCTTGGTACAAGGCAGTTTGCTGAAGATTTTCAGCATTTAACAAGGCCAAAGAAAAACTGTAATTCACAAATCCATTCATGAAATATGAGCCATCTAACGTTTGACCTACCATCACTGGATATCGTTTTTTAAACTGCATATGGTCAAGAAGCAATTCATCAATTTCCTGATAATTGGGGAAACTGCGCTGCACGGTTTGGGTCCAATCTGGCTGAAATACGGTGAAGACAGAACGGCGGTCGAACCGATTAAAGCTAAGGAGCAAAATCTGGTTGTTTCTATCTGTAGCCAAGGCCAAAGGATACATAATGCCCGAAAATCTCTTTTCTTCCGTTGCGGCTCCTGGTGTGGAAAGGTCTAGAACGATGGTGGCCAACGAGACAGGATCCATTACACAAGAAAAAGTACGTCCTTCGGCCTGAATAACGCCTTGAACAGGCGCGACCATGCCGGAGGGAGCGACCCAACTATGGGTCGGCAAACCTTCTGCATCCAGCCAAATGGCGACAGGAGTCCAATCTCCCATGGCACCCCAAACCAATGTTCCATTTGAAGTCGCAGCCAAAGCCAGCGGATGAAACCGACTCCCCGCTACCGGATGATCTATGATGCGAATATATGCGTCACCGGTTTGGAATTCTTCCTTGGAGCAGCCCGTGAATAAGACCGCACCCAAAACCCATACCATCCAAATTACATTTTTCATTTGCGTCTTTTTGTAGAGGTGAAGGAGCAATAAGTTGACCCAAAACCGGTATTGGCAGGTGAACCACCAATCGGGAATATGAGGTATAGGCTGGTTTCAAGTTGATGTAAAAACAAGTCATCCAAAACATCCAAGGCATTGGTGGCCCAAACATTGTTGGCAGAAAATCTTTGCGAAGGATCGGCTATTTGCACCAAACCCATGCGGTAATTTACCCCGAGCCCAAACTCTACCCGTGGCACACGATATCGAAACCCTGCACCACCCATTAATCCTGCGTTCCAGCCTAAAACCACTTCATTAAGGTTGCCATCTTGGGTGGTGGAAAAGCCTGTTTCAGGATTGGTTGGCAATTGACTTTCAGGTAAAAATCGCGACGCAATTTGCTTATTGGCCTGAATCCGCGCTCCAATAAAACCTCCTGCTTGAACAAAAGGGGAAAACGCATTGGGTAAAATATCGTACCGAACCATTACAGGCAATTCTATATAGGAAATTTGTTGCAAATGGCGTTGCTGCAGATTCAAAGGGTCATTGGATACCGCATCTTCCCAACGGTATTCTGTATCATATCGAAAGTGATAGTTATTGTATAAAGCTTCTACGTTTAAGTAAAAACCCTGTCCAAAGGGAATAAGTGCTAACAGCCCAAGCTGCCCGCCCATACTTGAAGGCCCGAAAAATCCAAAATATTCTTTTTCGCCGGTGTTTGCACTGCCAAATCCATTGCCTTGAAGGACGGCATGCGAAAGGGTTGGAACAGGCGCCGTGGTATTGAATCCACCTTTTACACCAATGCGCACGGGTTCCTGCCCAAAAGCCACGGAAGCATCACCGGCAGCGAATAAAAACCCACATAAACAGGCAGAATTGAGAAATTTGCGCAATTGCATCATAAGCTTGGGTTACTTTATTTCTATACGCCGCAAGGCGCCGGTAGATGGGTCAAACGATAAACGGGTATTTGCCAAATGGGGTAAAGGCAACCTTTGAACGAAACCCATTTGTGCCACAGGTAGCACCACATGGTTCAACGTTTGCCCATTGTAGACCAGTCGAAACTTCATCCATTCCGGTTGGCGATACGCCAGACCAGTTTGTGCCGACATGGCAGCGCCCTCTGTTACATACCTTTCACCACGCATTTGCTTTGCTGGCAAAGTTAATTGGAGAGACTCCTGCGCTAAATACACGGTTTCACTTACCATTTTCAAACTATCATTGATGCCGCGCGTAGGACTAAAGCGAAACAAAGGATGAAAACCTTGATCGGTTGGCGATGGAATAAATTTAAATTGAAAAGTAGATTCTTCGTGGGTTGTATACCCTGTAAACAATTTGAAATACTCCTCTTCCATCCGATTCAGTTCTTCCAGCATGGTTTCCAATGTACCAGCAGGATATTGCACATCCTCATTGAAGGTAATTAGCTGGTATCGATTGGCACGAATGGAGGCCAATCTTGCCGCGGCCTCCTTGGCACTTTCTTCCAAGGTCGATCGAATTAAGACTTTCTCAATTTGCCAACGTTCCACCACCACACTGTCTTCATACACCTCACGTTTGTAAATGGTATCGGTTTTTTCTTTTAAAGGCAAAGGACTAAATCTAAATTGCGGCAATTCTTCCGACCTAAACTGAAGGTCTCTGGCCTGACGCGCCTCTTCCTTTTCTTCGTGAGTGGAACTTGCGTTTACATGCCGTAAAACACCATTGTCTTCCAGCTCAAAAGCAAATCCTTTTCCCTTAGGGGTTTGAATGAAATACACCTGCTCTGGGTCTGGTTCAGATACGGCAGATAACTGAACGGACATTAATTCATAATTGACCGTCTTTTTTCCCACGCTTGAATAACCCAAATATTTTTCCGCATATTCCTGATAAGGGCCAGGTACATAAATAGTCTTTTTAACCTTAACCTCTGCCACCACTACGGTTTTTGGCAAATAATAATAAATACCATGGGTAGAAAGTCGCGTATCTCCAGTAACGCGCACTACGGACACCTCAGTGGAACAACCCCACCCTATCAGTGTACATCCAATAATCCACCACAAACGTTTGTTCATATCCTTTTCCTTAGGTAAAGTTAGCTTTTTCCCCGATTGATTGTTTGTGCCTTCCGAAACTAAACAAGATCAAAAATGTAAATCCTGCATTGATCCCAAGGAGTTCATAACCCGTTTGATAATTGAAGTAAGTCATTAAAAACCACTTCAAAATATGTGCAAATATAGGCCCGGACAGGGCAGCTAACGCAAACCACAACCCATTAGCTGTTTTTCGAGTAAGCATTCCAAAACCAAAAATCCCTAATAAAGGACCATAGGTATAGCCGGCCAGTGTAAGAACAAGCTGAATAATGGAAGCGTTGTTTAATCTATCCAGCACAAGAATAGTCAGTAATACCAAAATGGCCAAACCAATCAGGACCAATCCCCGAATGCGCCTTTTCCTTGCACTTGACCATGGCATTTTCTCCATCTGAAGAAAATCCATGCAAAAACTGGTGGTCATGGTGGTTAGCACGGAATCGGCACTTGAAAAAGTGGCTGCCAAAAGTCCAAAGGTAAAAAGCACCATCACAGCAGGCGAAAGTACTTTGAACGCCAGCATAGGAAAGACCAAGTCCGTTTGAATTTTTCCATTTACTTCTGGAAGAGGTACTTCTTGATAAGCCGCGTAAGCATATAAATAGGCGCCCAACATCAAAAACAAAAAATTGATAATCAATAGTATAAATCCAAAATACCTCAAGTTAGTCTTTGCCTCACCCGGGTTTTTACAACTTAAACTTTTCTGCATCATGCTCTGGTCCAAGCCGGTCATGGTTAAAGCAATCAAAGCGCCTCCAAACAACTGTTTTAGGAAAAAAGAACCTGAACTGGGAACCCAATCAACCCATTTTCCTGACCAGGCGCCATGGCCACCCGCCAGTACCTCTTGAAATGCAACGGGGGTTTGATACGCAACCAATGCAATGGTAACCACCATAGCTCCTATCATAACTATCGCTTGAAAAGCATCTGTCCAAATCAATGTTTTAATTCCACCGCGATAGGTGTAAGTGAGCATTAAAAGAATCATTACAGATACTGTGAACCATAACGGAATGCCAAGTTGGTCTAAAAAGAACTTCTGAAAAACAGCCACAGCCAACAATAACCTAGCAGAAGCACCGATAAGACGACTCACCAGGAACAGAACTGCACCTGTGCGCCTGGCAGTAAGGTGAAAGCGTTGCTCCAACCAACCGTAGATGCTGGTTAGACCCGCTCGAAAGTATAAGGGAATCAATACCTCTGCAATGAATAAATAGCCAAGAATGTAGCCAAGAACTACCTGTAAATAAAGAAACCCACTGTTTCCCACTTCCCCTGGAATTGAAATGAAAGTGACGCCGGAAAGGGCATCTGCTACCATTCCTAATCCAATGATGTACCAAGCCGTTTTTCGCGCACCTAAATGAACGGTATGCTCATCGGTTTTTCGACCGGTAAACCAACCAATGCCCAATAGGATGAGAAAATAGCCTGCGACCAGAAAAAGTAACCAATTGGCATCCATGAAATTAAGGACGGATAAAAGTTTCCGTAAGGGTTACCACACCTTTCAGTTCCAAAATATAGCTTCCAGTAGGGAGATGGCCTACCTCAAAACCCAATTCGTTGTCACCCTTTTTCACTGTACCTTGGAACACATGTCCCACTTCCTGTCCATTCGTTTGTAAAACGCGTACCTTAAGTTCACCTTGCGCAGGGGCGGTAAACCTTGTCCACAATCTTGGGGATTCTGTTGGATTTGGATACACCGTGGCAGCATTGGCTGTGCCGGGGTTAGTTATTCCAACCGGACTGGTCCCGTAAGGACTTTCGATTTTGGATAACCAAGTACGATGTCGGTTGTTTGTGCTACCAAAGGTACCCGCCAACCATACCCATCCATGGACAGGATAAAAGGGCTGAATACCAAAATAATCG
Source organism: uncultured Candidatus Competibacteraceae bacterium (assembly GCA_964599915.1). Taxonomy (GTDB): domain Bacteria; phylum Bacteroidota; class Bacteroidia; order CAIKAF01; family CAIKAF01; genus CAZRHR01. The sequence goes on from CAZRHR010000012.1 coordinate 24,795, forward strand.
CCCCAGCGCTCGTAATTCCCATTTAACACATCGATGCTGTGGGTTCCAGAAACCACGCGAACCACATCGGAAAATTCACCATCTTCATAAAAGCACATGGAATAGCCGGGAAAGGTCTGGGGGCCGGTATGGTTAAAGGCAATCAGGCTTCGAAGTTTCCCATTGGGTTTCCTTCCCATAAATCCGACATTGGGATAACCCAAATCCAAGGTATCAAAGCCGATAATATGTCCTGTAATGGTAGGCGTTGCGCTTCTGAAATCATCCATCACGCCAAAATAAATCCCGGCATTACCTGTGCCCGGAATGGCGGTGTTGGAGGCAAAGTGGATTTCATTTTCATACCAAATGGCACCCAATACACGGGCGTCGTTGGTGGCCAAAGAATCGGGAAGACCGGGTTGTCTGGCATCCGGCGCCAAGCCATAGGGCACATTTGTAGTTAACACTTTCACGTCTAAACTACACGTTGGGTCTTGCTGAAGGCCCGAAATGGTGAGATAAAAGATGGAATCATTTTGCACGGCAAAATTTCTATTGCTCAGGAACCTTTGTTCCGGTCCGCCCAAACCATGTGCCGCTTTTACGGGATGAAGGTTACGAATACGTCGCCCGCCAAATCCAATATCAGACCATAAACGGGTTTGAAGGGTTTGTCCTGCATATCCCTCCGTTTTGCCCACCTGCCATATCACAGACTGGGAAAAGCCGGCCTGCCAACTTACACCGGAACGAACTTGGTTCCCGGTAATAAAAAGTTCCTGTTGGGTAATAGCTATGGAAGGAAAATCGAACCAAGTAGAGTCGCCGAAGGGCGAGCCGGGCAACGTATAAAAATGCCAATCGCCTTTGGGATCGGCAGTTTGGGAAAATGCAAGAATAATCCGGCTTGTAGTAAATTCAAATCCATTTAAAATCACAGCGATAAACCTGTCGGCCTCTGGATCATACAACACTTTAGGATCGTATTTGGAATCGCCGGTACCCGTCAATCCTAATGAACTTGTGAATAAAGTGAGGGTGGAACTTAGCGTACCTGCCAAAGTCTGTCCATTGTAGGTTCGGAAGGTGGTATTGGCGACGGATAGAATTTCCTCTTCATTGTTCACGGCCAAGTAATTGTCCAAAGGAACCGAGGAGTTGAATCCATTGCCATTCATTCCTGCGATGGCCACTGGTGGAGGTAGAGTAGCTGTAATACCTTGAAAACTTGCACCTTTATTCGCGTGCTGCCCATGCCATTGGGCGGCGGCTTCCTTGGCTTTTCTCAAACGCCATTTATCGGGTTGGGAGAAAAAATCAGGTGCCTCCACAGACAACACCTTTGCATTCCAGGGCTGCATGGAGACTGGGGCAATTCCCCCACTCACTTTTTTCTCCACTTTAAAATCCATATAGGTCTGTGCAGACAATAAGGGCAGGAAGATCAACATCCCTGCGCACCCAATCCATTTTTTCATCATGCGTACAAAATGACTTGGCTAAAGATACAATCTCTTTGCTGATTATTATGATGCATCCCGCCAATGACATTGGCTTGTGTTCTTTATCTTTGATAAAATGCTTGGACATGCGCCTCTTCTTCGTGCTTTTTACGCTTATTTTATTTCAGAATGCTGAATCACAAACAGATAGCTTGAAACAAGCGTTCAATTTTCCGGAGACCAGAATGAAAGTAAGTCCCTATAAAATGGGAATTGTTTATCGCCATCTTTTGTTGAATCGCTGGACACCTCCAGTTTGGGAGTCCTCTATGGCACCTATTCAAAACGTATTGACATGGGAGGCCGAAGTGGAGGTCTATGGAAAAAAGGAAACCTGGAAATGCATGGCAGGAGAAATGGCACTTGGCTACTATCCCGGTAAACAATGGGAAAGCGCAGCCGATTCCTTCGTGGTCCAATTGTCCAGAAACATCAATGCAGACCTTACACTCCAAACCCTTTATCTAAGAGGCAGAATGCTCCGAGATAAACGAGCGAAATTTGGAAAACATGTGGTATTGAATTTTTTCCAAACACCTAAAACAGCATATCTACAAGTGCACACCTCAGGGAATTACTTGGTTTTTGCCATGGTAATCACCCCAAGGAACCCTGAAGATTTCCTACCGGTAAGAAAATTCTTTGCGACCCTTCAAGTGCCGTAATATTAATTTCCACCAAATACTTGCCGAAGCAGGTCGCTCACCTGGTGGTTTACATTGGTCCGAATTTTCGCTTCTTCCAATGCCAACATGTAAAACAATCCGTCAAGTGCTTTTTGGGTGGTGTGGTCCGCCAAATCGGGATTAATATCCGGAACTAAAGGAATGGCATTGTAGCCATTAATGAGTGAATTCCAAGCGTTTTGAATGCCTACGGAAGCTAAGGCATCTTCTACTTTGGGCTTAAATAATGCATAAAGTTGTGTACGGGTATTGCCTTCAAGATAAAGGGTAGCGGCATTGGTATCACCCTCCAGAATTTGTCTGGCATCTTGAAAAGTTATGCCCGTAATGGCATCCACAAAAATGGGAGTTGCCTCAGCGGCAGCCTGTTCCGCTGCACGGTTCATTTTTAAAATAACTTCATCTACCAATGCCTGACCACCTGGAATAAGGCCCACACTGGATTGAACCACAACGGCTTCTTCCGGCAATAAAATTTTAATGGCGGCATTTCCAAAATAACCATCTACCCTGTTGGTTTTGGCAACGGAGGTATCTGTTCCCACACGCAGTGCTTCCTTTAATCCCGAAGCAATATCCGTATCGGATAGGCTGGACAATAAATCACACCCTAGCATACTCAAGGTAATTAGGGAAACAAACATTAAGCGTACCATTTTCATGGAAGCAAGTTAGGCGGTTTTAATGAAAGAAAAAAACCAGCTTTATCAAAATGCGGTTAATGGTAAAATGACCTTAAACTCGGTTTCCACACCCGGCGTGCTCTGCACTTGTATGGTTCCCCCAAGGGCTTCCACCTGTGCGCGGGTAATGTATAAACCAAATCCTCGGGCATCCTTATTGCCATGAAAGGTCTTGTACATTCCAAATAGCTTATCCCCATATTTTTCCAAATCTATACCCACGCCTTTATCTTGAACGCGCAAGGAAAAATGCTCCTGCGTTTTTTCCATCCAAACATCAATCTTTGGAGGCATTAAGGGTTTACGATACTTTATGGCGTTGGAAACCAGGTTTAGCAAAATGCTTTCAAAGAATGGAGGACTGGTCCAAAGGGTTAAGGCTTCTTCAAAATACCAATTCAATTCCCCTTTCAAAGCCGTCATTTGCCCTAGCACGGTTTGCATCACCACGTTTACCGCCTCATGAATGTGGACTTCTTTCCAATCTAATTCAGTTGCATCAGTAACAGAAATAACCTGATTCAAATCTCGTAGGGTATTGTCTAATCGATGCACGCTGGTTTGAAGCATGTCCATAAATGCCGGTTGCTCCGCTTGGCTTTGGGGTTGCATCATCAAGTCCACCAAGGAGATTAAATTGGTTGCATGGCTACGTATGTTGTGGGAAACGATGTAGGCGAAACTGCGTAAACGGGCATTTTGAATGGCGGTTAGATTCAATAAGGTTTCAGCCCGGTCAATGCTTTCCATTAATGGCGTGATGTCATATCCGGTGCAGAGAATTTCTGTTATTTGCCCTGTTCCGTCTGTAATTCCGCGAAACTCCCATTTTCCATAAACCAATTGCCCGTTGGGAAGGTATTTTTTCAGGGTCACAGGAAAAGCGAGTCCTGGCTTTTCAAAGCAACATTGCACCGTTTCTAAACAGGCCGCATGGTCGTCTGGATGAATGGAATCCAAAGAGGCTAAACCCAGCATTGAACGGCCTCCCCCAAAACGAAAAGCGAAATAATCATTTACGAAACTATACCGTCCTTCAGCATCCGTTTTTACCACATAAATGGATTCTGTTTCAGCGAGTGATCTATAGAAATTGGCCAGTGCCCTTGCTTCTTTTTCTGAGGCAGCAAGTTTTAATTGATCCTCGCGAGTTTTGGTGATATCCCATGATACTTCAATGCATCCGGTGGACCGACCGATTTCATCTCGGATGGGAGACCTTTGAATAGACACCAAGCGACTTTCAAGCTTTCCAGGCAATGTCCAACGCTCTTCATTTGTTTGCGAAATCTTTTGATTCAAAGGGAGCAGAGGCTCGCCAAAAACTATAAGGTGAAAATCGCGAACCGAGGTTCCAACCATGTCTTGGCGTTCCAACCCATACAATTGGGTAGCCGCCTGATTCCAATAAATAATTTTATCCTGCCCATCTGATGCCACCACCGCCTGATGAATATTCCTCAACATAAGGGCCTGTAGGTAAATGGCATCAGCGGTATGTTTTTCTTTGGTTACCAAACGAATAATGCCGGAGACCTTGGGTTGGTCTTGTAAAAGATCTATTTGGCCAGAAACCCTAAACCAAGCCTCACCGTGTGGGGGCAAAGCAACAGACACCAATTCCTGAAAGGGTTTTCCTTTGTTAAAACAAAGGGCGACCGCTTGTAAAAGACGCTCTTTATCTGTTTTGGAAAACACATCAATAAAATGCTCGAAAGTCAATGGGCGCTCCTCTAACTCAAGCATGGATTTCGCTCCAGCGGTCATTGAAAACTCGAAACCATCGTACTCCCATAACCCAAAACCGTTAGCAAATTCCGCACGCTGCAGCTTGTGGCTCATCGATTGAAGCAAAAGGTCCTTTTGCATTTCTTGGGTAATGTCCGTCAAAACACCACCAATACCCGGACCCTCTGGCAATTGAATACGAAACTTTCGAATATGCAGCACCTTTCCTTTTACCCATTTTTCGTTCAAAATGGCTTCTCCTTCGGCTAAAGCCAATTGGTCTGAATATTGACAAAGCTGGAGCTCTTCCCCGAACAAGAAATCTTGGTCCGTTTTTCCTATATAAAAGTCCGGATCTGCCCCCAAAAAGCTACACATGGCCGCATTTGCAAACTTATACTTCCCTTGGGCGTCTTTCAAAAAAATGCCTTGACCCGAATAAGCAAACCATAGCTTTATCCATGCAGGTGTAAATAATGGTTGGTGCCACTTGCCCCAAAAAACCGCCAAAGTTAGTTTATCATAACCTGGCAAATCCGTAGTCCAAAGTTGAATTTTGGGACCTTCCAAAAGGGAAGGGATGATAATACCTTGTTTTTGAAAAGAAATACCGGACAAGGACTCATTTATAGCCGCGAGAACCAAATTCCATTGATGTTCATCGTTCTGAAAATCTTCTGAAGCGGCCATCCCCTTTAATGGAAAACCCTCCGCCAAAAACCAACTCCCACCTCCCGCAGAAAACCACGGAATTAAGTCTTCTGCCAGCCCGGAGAAAACCCTTGCTACTAATGCTTGATTCAAACTATCCTATGCTAATATTCCCGTCTAAATATACCATTTAAATTGAAAACTATCCTACTCGTCAAAGGTGGTTGTCTCCCAAAAAAAGCGTGTAGAAGACACCTTTTTACCTATAAAATGTTCGAGTAAATTAGACTCTGCTGTTTGATCTTTAAGCCCAAGTTGGAATTCATCGTATTGCACAAGTCCCGGAAACCAAATGGATATAAAATTCTTTGTTACGGCACCCACCAGGGCATTGGGAATGGGAAACCCGATGAATGGCTGGTTAGAATTTCGGGCCAGAAGTTGGATTAATTCCCCGAAAGTAAAAGTATCCCCGCCCACTAAATCCAATGATTTTGGTAAATGAAATTCTGTCAACGCCTTTGATACCGCAGAGACCATATCTTCGGGGGAAATGGGCTGAATTTTTGTGTCCAAAAAGCCATGAGGCAAAGGAGCACGTCCCAAAAAGAATTTCGAGAGCGCTAGCAATTTTTTTAGTTTTCTGACAAGCAGGGCATCAGGAAAACAAACAATGGCGGGCTTGAGCAGCATCACGTCAGGCTGTTTCGTCAAAATATCATCGCCCTGACCTTTGGTACGTAAAAAACCAATGGGATGCGTTGGGGCTGCATGCAGCGCGGAGAAATGAAGAATCCGTGGCATACCAATCAAATGCCTGTTCTCAATTAAGAGTCGGGGAAGTAGTACATGCACCTCCGAAAAAGAGGCATGGTCCGATTCAGGAACCGCCCCTGCGGCGTTAATCACCACATCAAAAGTGCCTAAAGCAGACCAGTCATCCGTAAAGGGCTGAAATTGTTGAACAAAAGGCAAAGAAGATGGATTTCTGGATGTTCCAACCCACTGGGTCGACGGAAAAAGTGGTGGAAGATGGTTTAGAAGCCATTGGCCTACCCTGCCCGTTGCACCGAGAATAAGTACCCTCATGGCTTTGGTAAATTCGAAGATTTCCGAGGTTTCCTGCCCGAAATTCGCCACATTTTACCAGCAAAACGCCAGAAAAAAGAGAATTGACCGAAAACTGCGCCCCAACCTAACAAAAAGAGTTGGTAAATTGGTAAAATGAACACATAATACAACAGCGTGTGCCACCATACCTCGCCTTTTTCTACACCCAACCAATGTAATACCGGATTTTTAAGAAACATTACTGTAAACCCAGTACAAGCGAATACGCAAAGTACCCAAAACACTTGGATGGGAGATTTCAATCCCCAACGCTGCTGTAAAAATTTCACCCATCCCATTTGGTTCAAGTATTAAGGTTCCACCCAATCAGCCACAAAAATATTGGTGGCACGCGTACCTCCATTGAAACGATTGGAAGAGAACATGAGTTTAGTCCCATCGGGAGAAAACATGGGGAAAGCATCAAAAATAGGGTCAAAGGTGATTTGCTGGAGACCTGTTCCATCCGTGTTGATCATCCATAAATTGAATTGATAGATTTTTTCACTGCTATGATTAGATGAAAAAATGATTTTCTTTCCTGAAGGATGAAAAAATGGTGCCCAATTGGCGCGACCAAGTTGGGTAATTTGCCTAAGGTTAGACCCATCGATGTTGCAGGTGTAAATTTCCATGTCGGAAGGAGCGACCAAGCCCTTAGCGAGAAGCGATTTGTATTTTTCAATGGCTTCCGGAGTTTGAGGTCTCGAAGCGCGAAAAACCAGCTGGGAACCATCGGGACTAAAAAAGGCACCCCCATCATACCCAAGACCGGTGGTAATTTGCCGCAATTCAGATCCGTCGGGACGCATGGTCCAAAGCTCCAAATCACCACTGCGATCTGAAGTAAATACAATTAAATCGTCCCTTGGGGAAACGGTGGCCTCTGCATCATAACCAACACGATCCGTGAGTTTGCGCCGAATGTTTCCTTTGAGGTCTGACACATAGATATCGAAGCTATTATACACCGGCCATAAATAACCCAATTCACGAGACGGCTCCGGTGGACAATCCTTTCCTGAGGCATGGGTGGAAGCGTATAAAATCAAAGAATCACCTGGCATGAAATAACTACATGTGGTTCGGCCAGTACCCGTACTCACGCGCGAAGGATTCATGGCGGTCATGGGTCCATCGGCCAAGTTCCACATAAAAATTTGATCGCAAGGAATACCCGAAGTCTTGTCTGTCCGTTGAAAAACAATGGACTTACCATTGAAGCTGAAATAAGATTCTGCATTGTCACCGCCAAAAGTGTACATCCGTACATTTCGAATGTATTTTTCTTGAGGGTACTTCAAAGAATCATTGTCTGTGGCCTTCGACAAGGAGATTGAGGGGATAGATATTATGTTGGCAACTGTGGTTAGCGCCAAAAAGCTTCCCCAGACTATGGCATTTGTAATCATCATGCCGCAAAATTAAGGGATTTCGTCCCCGTGGCCTATGCCTAATTCAGGGTATTTTTTGTTTTCAATTATTAAAATTTTCTTCCAAATCTTAGAATCAAATTTGGTAAAAACCCAATCGCCATAACTCAAAATATTGAATTTCATAGCACTATAAAAATACTTATAATCGGCTAATTAGTTTAAAACAAAAACATCTATTTTAAACATGGCTTTTCAAGAGCCCTACCTTTGTTTTGCGATATATACTTATGCAAACGCCCATTTCCCAATCCAATGTAACGGCTGAAAACGCTCGTTTTCATAGCGCCATTCTTCAACATATTCCAGACATTATCAGTGTTTTCCGCGCCGGGAGTTTACAACCGAGTTTCATATCGCCTGCTTTAAACAATATACTAGGCTATGCGTCGGATGAGCTTACCAAAGGTCCCCTTCGCATTGATCAGCTTTTAGACAAGGAAGACCGAACCAGCTTTTTAAAACTGCTCAATCAAGGATTGCTATTGCAAGACAACGAAACCCTTGTTCACGAAGGCCGTTGGCGCTGCAAAAACGGAACCATAAAATATCTTTTAAGCCGCTGCCAAGTGGTAGAACGAGAACCGTCAGGAGTGGCCAAATCGTTTATGGTGATCACATCCGACATCACGGAGAAAAAAATGCTAGAGGCCAAAATCCAACAATATATTCATGATTTAGAGGACTTTTCAGCGATTACCTCTCATGAATTAAGGCATGAATATGTAAAAATTCAGAGCATCTTTGAATTACTCGCTCAGTCTGAACCATGGGTTGCCTCCCTTGATCATTTACTTAGTTTGGGTGAGGAATCGGCCCAGCGCATGCATCTATCCTTGTTAAAAATCAACCAAAAAATCACCCATAGCCAAAATCAACTTTTTCAACACACACGCACCAAACAGAAAATCCCATACACTACCATCGTTTTGGTAGACGATGACGCCTTAACCTTATTGCTGAATAGGAGATTGGTACAACGTCATTATCCACAAGCCGAAGTAAAATCATTTTCAGACGCATCCCTTGCCCTTTCATTTTTAGCCTCTCAAGAAAATTCAGCACATATTCTTTTGCTTTTGGATTTAAATATGCCTGGAGCCAATGGTTGGGATGTACTTCATGCATTGGAGATGTGGAGCCAACCCATGGATGTCGTCATTCTCACCTCTTCTATTCAACGCCATGATGCAGAAAAGGCCTATGCCCATTCATCTGTGGTGGGGTATGTATCTAAGCCTTTGACCACAAATCACCTAAAGGTAATTTTGCCCGTGGAATAGGTGTCACGCCCTTAAATACTTTTTCTCCCCTTTAGGAGCTGCGATTGTTTAGTTAAAATCACCAAACTTTGTAAAACAGGCATGAATCTTGCTGAAATTCTTTGCCTCACTTACATTTTTGATTTGACCAAAGCATGAGATTCCGCTACCTTTGCCGCATGGCTCGAAAGCAAATTTCTTTACTGTTCCTAATATGTGTATTGGCATGGTCTGGACCTTTGGTAGGTCAAAGCACCACTGAACTTGAAGCAGGTTATGTGGTTCCCAATAACGGTGATACTTTGAGAGGTTTTTTGAAGCCAGTGCGCGAAGACCGTCCAGGTCGCTCAGTTTCATTCTTTCAAACGCCTGAATCCGACGCACAGAAATTTTCTCCCAAGACCATCAAAGGCTTTGGATTTGGTGAAACCCGATTTGAAACCGGAATGGTGGAAGACCGCATGGAGTTTTTGAGGGTGGATATGGCAGGGGCGATTCACCTATTGATTTTTACAGAAAGGGTGAAAAAAGGAGGAGGCTACACCTCCGTACAAAGGAACTTTATCCGCCTGGAGGGTTCCACCAGAAGTTTTGAAATCACCAAGGGAAATTTCCGAAAGGAAATGGTCATCCATGTGTCAGAACATCCAACGTTGGCGCAAAGAATTCGAGATAAAGCTTTGGGATATGACGATTTGGGGGCAATCATAGAAGAATATAATGAATGGGTTAAGGCTGGCAAGCCGAGACAAGCTTGGGAGCCTGAAAATGGCAATTACACCCTGAATCCTAAGGATGATGAAGCTGAATTTCAGCGACAAGCCCCTGCAGAAAGTCAACAGGAAGGTGGTAAATGGGGCATCGAAATGCCCTTAATGGCCAGTTGGGGATTTTTAAACTCAGACCAACAAATTGGTTTTTTACGTCCGACGGCCCCAGGTACAAATCTATATGCAGGCTTGGGCATGCGATATAGAATAAGCCCTGAATTTCTGGTGCGTTTTGGTCTCAATTATGCACAAAAGAATTTCAATGTAAACTTTATCGTCCAAGATACCGCAGGTGTAGCTTACAATGCTGAAGAACAATGGAAACTGCCCATGCTCAGTTCGTATGCCATGTTGGAGTATCAGAGTGGGCATTTTTTCTTGGCAGGCGGATTACAGGTTGGCGTGGTACCTGCGCCCTTTGGTAAAATACGCATTACAGATGGGGCAGGAAATGAGATGGCCAATGAAGCCTTATCCCTAGATCCAGCTGCTACAAATTCTTCTTTCCTCTTCAGATCCATCCCGAACCAAGTGGATTTAATTTTTAGTACGGGTTTGGTCTTTTATGCTAAAAACTGGGTATTTAAACCCGGTTTACAATATGGAATCCCATTGCAAAACATGTTTCAATTCCGTAATGATCTACCATTAAATCCACCCAATCCAAGCTTCCCAACGTATAGTGCAAGGTCTTTCACCTTTCAGGTAGGGTTAGTGATAGATTTTGGCCTTTAACGGTTATGAGGGCTCCGAAGATGTAGATGAATTTTTCTTGGCGGCCGTTTCTACGGGAAAAAAGAAGGAAATAGGCCGTCGAATAAAAGCCCTTAAAGACCCTTTAAATATTTGAGAAAGGGCGCCATTGGGAATATTTCTTGAGCGAAGGGCTGTGACCAGCGCTAGACCAAAGCTAAAGGTGAAATTCATGAATCCTATGCCTAGAATTCCCACCACCAAGGTGAGGATTTCCTGCCATGATAAAATAAAGCCTGAATCAAAAAGACCAATACCAAAGCTGGCTGCAGAAAAGGTAACGTGACGAATATCTACCGGAATTCCCAAGAAATTTCCAAAAATCAAAGTGCACCCGAGGAAAAATCCAAGGAAAAAATTTCCGGCTAAACTCCCCATGTTGGCCTTAAGATAACGGCCAATGGCATGTCGTTTTTTCAAACTAAACCACCGCACCATGAACGGCATTTTCTCAATGCGCTCTGGAATATTTCTAAAAACCATAAGGTTATCGAAGTATCCGGAAATCAGACCACTTACATAGAGATAACACCCGGTAATGGCAGCAAAAATTAAGGCGCCCGTTTCCGTAGGATGCTGGTCCATCATAAGTCGATATGCCTTTGCTTCGGTAGCCAAATGCTCACCTGTAACCCAAAAGTAAAGAGCCGCCAATCCCATGCCCACAGGAAAACAAAGGAGTAAATTCCCCACAAAAGAGATGAACTGAGAGCGAAAAACCCTGGTAAGTAATTGTACAAGTGCCTCATTTTCCCCAAGAGCCACTTTTCTTTGACGATCAATGGCTGCCGCAATGGCAGAAGCCGTCATGGCGGGTTGCTTGGTCGCCAGTGCGGAATGAGACACATGAATGAAAATAAATCCTATGGCGTAATTGAGACTGTAAACAGTCGCCTGTATCAATGGGGCCACTTTTAGTCCACTTAATAATACTTTGAACATGGCTAAAAATCCCACAATGACGCCGCCTTTCATGGATGCCCAAAGAAAGGAGAAATACTCCTTTTTGCCTTTGGTAATGTAATGCGCACCTGTTTCGCCCGCATGCTCCACCACCTGAAAAGCAAGTAATCCAATGTTTTGTTGAATGTGGTCTCGCAGGCGATTTTTTGTATTTACACCTTCCAAAAGTTCAAGGAAAAATGGGAAACCGGGCTCTTGTTCCTGTTTACCGGGCTGCCAAATCAACAACAAAAAGCGAATGCGCTGAATATGTTGCTGAATGCGTCGAAGGCGATAACTTAAGGAAAGTCCTACTCCTTGATGATGTGTATCCTCAATAATGAGATGTACGACTTTATCACAAGCATCTAGCACCTCATTGATACGTTTAAGCGCTAGTTCATCTCCTTTCAAAACTTGAAAAAGACATTGGGCCTGTTCAAGAAAAATGGGTTCGCTGGAGAGGTTGAGTGGGGTACGCCGAATGATATCATCTTCATTTCCAAGTGCAGCGAGCCGATGTGTGAGGGTAATCATGGCATGCTCAAGCTGATTTCTAGAAACTTGCAGGTGTTCTCCGCGCAATAGGAGCCAAATCTCTACCCATAAAGAAGAAGGGACGGCTTTTACCCAAATAAAATCCGTAGGCTTTCTAAAAATGATGGAAAGTACATCATCCATTTGTGTAACATCGGGGACTTCAGGAAGCCACCCGTGTCTTACGCGTCGAAATGCCTCGGAAAAGAAACCATCTGAAGGTAAAAGTCCAGCTTCTGCAAATAGGCGTGTAAAATTAGCATGGCTGAAAACAACGGCCACATGTTGCCCCAACCTTTCCTTAAAAACGGGTTGGCTTTGTAACAGTTCCAATAATTTTCTAAGAGAAACCGCTGCCAGAGATGGAGGTTGTTTCCATCCAGGGCGAATGGTGTCCACCAATTGCATCAAAAGCTCATGCGCGTTGGCTTGAGGTGTTTCGGGTAGTTGATGAAGGACGGCAAGAAGGTTTCTCATAAAAAAGCCCGGAAATGCCGGGCTCAATTTGGTTAAACATCTATTTTCGCATACCTGGCATTCTGTTCAATAAACTCCCTCCGGGGTGGAACGTCATCGCCCATAAGCATAGAAAAAATGCGGTCGGCTTCTGCAGCGCTTTGAATGGTAACACGTTTCAAGATGCGTGTTTCCGGATTCATGGTGGTTTCCCACAATTGCTCTGCGTTCATTTCTCCCAAACCCTTATATCGCTGAATATTGATGCCGGACTCTTTTCCGTCTTTAGTCCATCCTTTTACAATGGTATCACGTTCAGCATCATTCCAAGCATATTGCGCATCCCTACCCTTTTTCACTTGATAAAGCGGGGGCGAAGCGATATAAATGTATCCTTGCTCAATGAGTTCTTTCATATATCTGAACAGCAAAGTAAGGATCAACGTGCTGATGTGGCTTCCATCCACATCGGCATCGGTCATAATCACAATTTTGTGATAGCGCAGTTTGGAAAGATTGAGGGCCTTAGAGTCTTCTTCCGTACCAATGGAGATACCCAGCGCGGTGAAGATGTTCTTAATCTCCTCATTTTCAAAAATTTTATAAGAGAGTGCTTTTTCTACATTGAGGATTTTTCCACGCAGTGGTAAAATGGCTTGGAAACGGCGGTCCCGCCCCTGTTTGGCCGTACCTCCTGCGGAGTCTCCCTCTACCAAGTAAACTTCGCATTTAGCGGGGTCCCTTTCAGAGCAATCGGATAATTTTCCAGGAAGACCACTTCCGGTGAAAGCACCTTTACGCTGCACCATTTCACGGGCCTTGCGCGCCGCATGCCGGGCTTGTGCCGCAAGAATAACCTTGTTTACAATAATTTTTGCCTCTCTTGGATTTTCCTCGAGATAAAATTGTAAGACCTCACCCACGGCCTGGTCCACGGCACCCATCACCTCATTATTTCCTAATTTGGTTTTGGTTTGCCCTTCGAATAAAGGCTCGTGTACTTTTACAGAAATGACACCTGTAAGCCCTTCACGAAAGTCGTCCCCGGCGATTTCAAATTTCAGATTCTTGGTCAGTCCTTCTTTCTCGGCATAGGTTTTAAGCGTACGGGTTAAGGCCCTTCTAAACCCAGATAGATGCGTTCCTCCCTCGTGGGTATTGATATTGTTCACATAGCTGTGAAGGTTCTCATTGTAAGTGGAGTTGTATTGAAATGCAATTTCAACTGGAATATCAGACTTTTCAGTCTCAAGATAAATGGGCTCAGGAATCAATGGGTCTCTATTCCCATCAAGGAACTTCACAAATTCCTTTAGACCTCCTTCTGAGTAAAAAACTTCGGAGCGGAATGCCCCGTCCTCTAAAGTTTCCCTTTCATCTGTAAGAGTCAGGCGTATACCTTTATTAAGGTAAGCCAACTCCCGTAATCGTCCAGAAAGCGTTTCCCATGAGTACACTGTGTGAAAGAAAATGGTTTCATCGGGTTCAAAATAAACCTCGGTACCCGTTGTATCGCTCTCGCCAATAACCTCCACTGGGTGTTGAGGTTTTCCAAAGGCGTAGGTTTGACGAAACATTTTCCCTTCGCGTTGCACGGTGGCAATGAGCAGGCGAGACAACGCGTTCACACAAGAGACCCCGACACCATGTAAACCACCGGATACTTTATAGGAGTCCTTATCGAACTTACCACCAGCGTGAAGGACTGTCATAACTACTTCTAAGGCAGAACGTCCTTCTTTGGGGTGCATTCCGGTTGGAATACCCCTTCCATCATCTTTTACGCGTATAGCATTTCCAGGTAAAATGCTCACTTCGACATTCTTGGCATATCCGGCAAGAGCCTCATCAATGGAGTTATCAACCACCTCATAGACCAGATGGTGCAAACCTTTGGGACCAATATCCCCAATGTACATGGCAGGACGCTTTCTTACGGCTTCTAATCCTTCAAGTACCTGAATATTTTCGGCAGAATAATTTCCTTGTGGTGTTGGTTTATGCGCTTCTTCCATAGTGTTGATACAAATAATCCTCAAAGATAGCAAAACCGCTGTTGTTAGCCTTGTTGAAAACGTTATAAAACGCCTTATTTATCAACAATAACAAAAAAAATGGCGCTACCTAGGTAGCGCCATTTTACTGATTGATAATTATTTATTCTGATTTAATCAGAGGAAGGACAAATTGGGTTGGTCCTTGCATGCCATGAAGGGTGTACATCCCTGCAGCAAGATGGGCAATATCCATTACAAAAGGCACCTCAAAGGAGACCGTCACTTCAGAAACTAAGCGTCCTTGAAGGTCTATAAGACGTAGCACCCCCATTCCGGAGAAGCCTTCAAAATGAATGGTAGCCTTAGTAGTGGAAGGGTTAGGATAAAGTGCAACACTTGCATTGGCATATCCATCCAAACCTACCGTTGTAACCACCACGGCAGTGTCTTGTGTGGTACAACCATTGGCATCCGTGATAATTACTGTATAGGTACCACCTGACAAACCTGAAATGGTTTGGGTTTGCCCACCATTGCTCCAAACATACGTATAAGGCTGCGTACCTCCGGTAACGTTAGTGGTAGCTGTTCCGTCGGCAGCACCTGGACTTGTTTCTGGCGTGGCGTTGGCCGTAGCAGTTAATACAGCAGGATCTACAAGCACAAGAGGGCCGACTTGGGTAGAACATCCACCCGCATCCACCACCACAGCCTGATAAGAACCAGCAGGTTCCGTAATGGTGTTTCCAGTGGGTCCATGACTCTAGGTAATGGTCACAGGATTGGTTCCACCGGTTACATTCAATGAAATTGTTCCTGTCAAGCCATTACAAGCGGGCTGGGTTAGACTATCTTGCACTACCGGCACACCTGACATCACAAGTGTCGTAGTAAAGTTGGCCTGACATTGGTTGGCATCTTCTACCACTAAAGTGAAAGTTCCGGCACCTTGTCCTTGCAACGGATTGGCTTGAGACGCTCCATTGTTCCACTCATAGGTGTAACCAGGGGTTCCTCCTGAAGCACTTGAACTAACCGTACCATTGTTTTGATTACAGGTAGGATCCGTATTTGAAAAGACTACGGTTATTGGGCTAGGCGCATTGATGGTCGCCGTTCCATTGGCTGTACATCCAGCAGCATCTGTCACTACAAGCGTGTACGTTCCGGCAGTATCGGTAAGAACTGTAGTTGAAGTACCATTGCTCCAAGCGTAGGTATATGATGTGGTTCCACCAGAAACGGTTGGTGTGGCTGTACCTGTTCCGCCAGCGCAGATGGCATCAACAACGGCCAAGTTTTGTAGGGTTGGTGAAATGGCTGTTCCAACCATGAAGTTCAAGGTAGCCGAACAGTTTTGAGCATCTGTTACCACGACAGATTGAGCACCTGGGGTAAAGTTTGGTGCAGGATTAGTGGTGGCATTGTTGCTCCAGAGATAAGTATATGCACCTGTTCCACCGGTTACGGTAGCCGTAGCCACTCCGCCGCCAGGACAACCTGCGGGGGTTGCAGAAACCGTACCTGTAAGTAAAGCCGGTTCAGTAAGGGTAGTTTGCACCACGAGTACACAACCAGCCGCATCTGTAACGTTAAGTTGATAAGAACCAGCCACCGCATTGATGGAATTCCCAGAAGTTAATCCATTGCTCCATAAATAGGTGTAAGGCAGGGTTCCTCCTGATACAGGCACTGTAATGGTTCCAGTTTGTCCAGCACATGTTGGGTTATTGTAAACTGGCGCTGCTGCAGTAGGAGCTGCTGGATTCGAAAGCGTTACATTCACACTTGTGCTACAGGCATTGGCATCTGAAATGGTTACAGTATATGCACCTGCCGGAACATTGGATAAAGTGGCACCTGTTTGGCCATTGTTCCAAAGATAGGTTAGAGCTCCTGTTCCGCCGGAAGCCGTTACTGTGGCACTTCCATTGGCAAGTGCGCAACCAGGATTGTTGGTTTTGCTGATGCTGGCAGTAATCGCAGGGGGTGCATTTACGGTCATTCCACCAACTTGTGTTGTACAGTTATTTGCATCGGTTACAAGTACGGTGTATTGGCCAGAGGGTACATTCACCGTAGGACCTGAATACGTATTTGCGCCACTGGTCCAAGTAATGGTGTAGGGAGCTGTTCCACCGGTTGGTGAGGCTGTGAGGGTTCCAGTTCCACCTGAACAAAGGGGTTGCGTAACTGAAGGTGCTGGTAGCGTAACAGCTGAAGATCCGGGTACAGTCACATTGAAGTTACTTACACAATTTCCTGGGTGGGTGACGGTAACGGTGTAGTTTCCGGCTGCAACATTCGCAAGAGATGCCACAGTTTGACCATTGTTCCATGCATAAGTTACAGGGCCAGTGGCGCCGGTAATAGTCACCGTGGCACCACCTGAAATGGCACCGCAGTTGGCGGGCGTTGTGGTAAATGAGGGAGTGAGCACTGGACAAGGAACCCCCACGTTCATTCTCATCATGGGGGCCAGAGCAAAGTTGGGTGACAAAGATTCAAAAGTAACGAAGGTACCGGTAAAGTTGACCCAAGCGGTATTGGCAGTCCAAACTAGCGTAGAGTTTCCCCATGCGACATCACCCACTGGATCATTCATCGAAATCATATAGTTACCAGGAGCCAAAGTGGGTGTAGTTGGAAATGGTACAACGAAGCATCCCGCAGGTTGACCCGCAGGAATATTGAATGGCACGGAGGCAATGACTGCCCCTGGCGTGGTAGAAAAACTCCTCAAGTTTACAGTAATTGTAACCGCAGGATTTCCTGTATTGTCGAGAAATAAGCTTACGGAACGCAAAGCGGTTTGGTTAAAAATCTGATAAACTACACCGGCTTCTCCCGCTTGCCCAACGCTAAGAGGATTATTGTTGGTATTGGCATCACGGGCATAAACAGAATCGGTAACCAAAACGGCCCAATTGAGGGTATCATTGGTAAGGTTAACATCACCGGCTGCCGTAGCGATATAATCAACCAAATATCCTTGTGGATTGGCAGGAGGCGTAAAATTGGGAGTTGCAGTAAGCGCCGCAGAAGATACACCTGGGGCCAAGGTAACGGGTCCAGCTGTAGCGGTATGCACTTGTGCTAAAGTAGTCGCGTTCCTAATAATTACACTCATGTTAGCAGTAAGGCTCTGATTTCCCACATTGCGTACCACCGCACCCGTAAAAGTCCAAGGTTGAATTTGATTGGTAGGAATACGGGTATAGACGGTTGGAAAATTCACCGTGTTCATTTCTGCATCAATTCCATTGGTAGCCACCAAGCAGGAAACCCAAGGGTCTCTACAAACATTTGCTGTAACGCACGCACTGTTGGTGTGAACATAAACGCGATAACTACCACTTGTTGGTGGGGTGTAGGTTACCGGCTGTGTGCCTGAGGTAAGAATGGTACCAGTCGCGTTGGTAATGGTCAGGAAATCTGTGGCAATACTTGAGCCAAAAGTATAAGCAATACCACTGGTTAGGGTAAGGGTGTTATACTCCCCTGCATAGATACATATAGCATACGTCTCTTGTGATCCAATGCAAGTTGGGGTAAACACGTCATAAGGGACACCATTGGCACAACCGGGCTTACCTCCTCCGCCACCGGAGGAACAACTTACCCAAGGGTTACGACAACTACTTGCTGTACCGCATGCACTGTTGGTGTGGATATAGACACGATAACTACTGCTAGGAGGCGGGGGGTAGGTTAAAGGTTGAGGTCCTGAGGTAATAATGGTTCCAGTCGAACTGGTAATGGTAATAAAATCTGTGGTAATACTATATCCAAAAGTGTATGCGGTTCCACTGGTTAGGGTGAGTGTGTTGTACTCCCCAGCATAGGTACAAGTAGGCGTGAACACATCATATGCTACACCATTTGTACATTGAGCTTGGATCTATTGGGTTCACAATAAGAAAGAAAACCAAATGGTAACCCCAATCAAAGGGCTGAAAAATTGTTTTTTCATAGATTCCTAATAGGCAAGATTAAAAAACTTTAATACAAACTTAATCTTTTTTATGAGATATCTTAAAACATACGCAAAGGATTATTTTTCCAATTAAAGAAAAAACCAAAGGTCGTATGAAATTGAAAAACAGGTAAAAATAATGGTGGAGAAGAAATAGAGACAGGCCGGCACCTTCCTTCATTTTAAAACAAAAATCACTTAATTAGGCACAATCCTTCCTGTTTGGATCATCCCTTAAGAAGGCCGCAATACAGAAAGCTAAGACCAAAATCGCCATACACCCCCAAATAGCAGTTTGCCAGGTTCCGGATATTCCATGAAGGGTTTGCATCCCCAATATAACAAGAACAGCTCCCGCATTTCCTCCTATCATCAATAAACCAGTTGCCGTACCTGCCAAAGAAACACCTGCAACCCGTTCGGCATGAGAAAGCAAAAGAGCATATCCGGGTAAAAAAAGAAAACCGAGGCCAGCAGCCAAAGTCATAAGCCATCCGAGTGCACCACCTTGAAGCAACGGATAAGTAAGGACGAGCGCTGAGAACGCAGCCAATAAAATAAAAGGCTTTCGTTTACCTACTTTATCTGAAACCAATGGAACAATAATAGCACCTAATATGCCACCCAAAATCATGACAGCCGCAATAAGGCCACTGTCTTCGGGTGAAATATTTTTCTCAGCCAAGATTAATTCAATAAAGGTCGTCAGGCCATTGAAATACCCAAGGGCCAAAAGGGAAACCCAGAGTAACCGCCACATCTCAGGTTGCTTCATCAAAGCCCTAACCCCAGACATGGATGCGCTGGAAGGATTGGTCTTTCGCTTCTCTTTGAGACCAATAAAACAAGCAAGGGTTGCCAATCCAGATGCCAAAGCCCAAACGGCCATTCCATTCACAAAGCCCATGGCATCAACTAAAACAGGTGTCAATCCGATACCTAATGCCATTCCTATAAACATGGCAGCGGTACCTAAACCTACCGCTCCTGCTTGCTCCTCTGGCGTAAAGCCATCAGCAACAAGTGCATTAATGGCATTAATAATATAAGGTTGAACAATGGATAACCCTATTTGACAAACCAATAAACCAGTGAAACCTAAAGGAAACAATCTTCCCGTGGCGGCCACCGTCATACCCAGACCCGCCCATATCAAAACTTTCTTGTACCCTACCCTATCAATCCACCTGCCTGCATGAAATCCGAACAAAACATACGCCAATGGAAAAACTAGAATCACAAGGGAAGCCACTTCTTCACTTACTTGGTAAGTGGTTTGTAAAAAGCCTAACATGGCGGCAAAATTCAACCACATCACCTGAGATAACGCAGCCATAAAGGCAAAAATCAGTAAGTTAATCCACTTCCTTTTCCCTTGATTTGCAGAAGATTGTACATTCGGTTCCATGACAACAAATTAAAAAAAAACGCCGACCTTTTGCAAGATCGGCGTTTTCTATGATAATATAAATTATGCCATTTGAGCTACAAACTTGGTCAGTTTGCTTTTCAAATTTGATGCTTTGTTTTTATGGATAATGTTCTTTTTGGCTAACTTATCCAACATGGATGTTACTTTAGGTAACAAAGCTTCAGCTTCATTTTTGCTTGCGGCAGTACGCACTTGTTTAATCACAGTACGTGTGCTTTTAGCCTGATAGCGATTACGTAACCTTTTGGTTTCGCTATTTCTGATTCTTTTTACGGCTGATTTTATATTTGCCATTGATGCGTTTATTGGTAGCCCATAGGGGAATCGAACCCCTGTTTCAAGAATGAAAATCTTGCGTCCTAACCCCTAGACGAATGGGCCATATCATTGTTTTCGGGTGGCAAATATATGGAGAAAAACTCCCAATGCAATAGGTCAAGTGTTTTTTTTTCGTCTCTTTCCTCAAAACCTTGATTTAGAAAGTGATTTTTTAACTTTTGCTTCTACAAAAATCTCTATTACCCCGTGTACTTTGATAAATGAACATCAAAATCAGCTGCTATAGATTCCTGCAGCAATCTACGGAAATACTATCTTTGCAGCCAATTTAGACATCACAAATCCATTTAAAATAAACCTCATGAGTTTTATTGCCAAGATTCAAGCCCGACAAATTCTAGATTCTCGCGGAAATCCTACCGTAGAGGTAGAAGTGATTACGGATTCCAATGGATTTGGAAGGGCTGCCGTTCCCTCCGGCGCCAGTACAGGTGTTCATGAAGCTGTAGAGCTTAGAGATAATGATACCACCACCTACATGGGCAAGGGTGTATTACAAGCAGTTCAACATGTGAATACGGTGCTTAACGAGGAACTTCAAGGCATGTACATCCATGACTTACGAAGTATCGACCAAAAAATGATTGCACTGGATGGCACATCCAATAAAGGAAAGTTAGGTGCAAATGCCATCCTTGGGGTTTCATTGGCTGCCGCAAAAGCAGCTTCTAATGATGCAGGTCAACCTTTGTACCGCTACCTAGGTGGGATGAATGCTCGTATGCTTCCGGTTCCAATGATGAATATCCTTAATGGAGGAAGCCATGCAGATAACGGTATCGATTTCCAGGAATTCATGATTATGCCTGTAGGTGCATCACGCTTTTCAGAGGCACTTCGCATGGGTACAGAGATTTTCCATCACCTTAAATCTGTGCTCAAATCCAAAGGTTTATCCACCAATGTTGGAGATGAAGGCGGATTTGCTCCGAACATTCGTTCCAATGAGGAAGCCATTCAAATGGTCATGATGGCCATTGAAAAAGCAGGATACCGTCCCGGGGAAGAAATTCTAATTGCCCTTGACCCAGCTTCTTCTGAATTCTATTTACCCGAAGAAGGGAAATACCACTTTAAAAAATCAACTGGAGAAAAGTTGACTTCAACTGAAATGGCTGCCTATTGGGAAGATTGGTGCAACCGCTACCCCATCATTTCCATCGAAGATGGCATGGCCGAAGATGATTGGGCTGGCTGGAAAACCATGACAGAATCCCTAGGACACCGCATTCAGTTGGTTGGAGATGATTTGTTCGTAACCAACACAGAACGCTTGACTCAAGGAATTCAAACCCAAACCGCAAACGCTATTCTTATCAAAGTAAACCAAATTGGTTCTTTGACAGAAACTGCCGCGGCCATTGAATTGGCAAAAGCCCATCAATACGCTAGCGTGATGAGTCATAGAAGTGGAGAAACAGAAGACTCGACCATTGCTGACTTAGCAGTTGCCTTCAATACAGGTCAAATAAAAACCGGTTCCGCCTCCCGTTCAGATAGGATTGCGAAATATAACCAGCTGCTGCGTATAGAAGAAATGCTAGGAGATCATGCGGTATTCCAGAATCCATTCAAAAAAATCTGATTCCTCTATTGATTATAATTAAGGGCCTTTCAGGGCCCTTTTTTTTGAATTGACTCTATCACTTGGTTTGACTAGGTCTAGATATCGAAGATATTTAAGCCTCAAATTGTCAATGATGTAATGTTTTGCTCGCGAATCTAAAACAATGAGTGGACATGGCTAAGGGTCAACAGGGGTGCATCCTAACCAGTCGGCCGGATGGACATCCCATGGGATCGCCGTTTGCGACACCTCATGTCTCCGATGCGACTCCTGTCTTTTGATTGGTCTTGCTTCAACTTTTTAATTTCCGCTTTTCCAACCTTCCGACTCCATCGCATCTTCATTAAACCTCGGATGCATTACCAGTGCATCCCGCTCTAGGCCCGGGATTCCCGCCTAGTCATAGGCACAAAGCGCGCTCCATGCCTA
>CAZRHR010000013.1:0-46707 GCA_964599915.1 uncultured Candidatus Competibacteraceae bacterium
CTATATGAGAACTTTTCTTACCCTTTTACTGAGCCTCGCCACGATGTCATTGATGGCCCAGTCTGGTGATTTGGTATTTTTCACAGAAAATGGCGAGAAATTCGTCGCTTACACCAACGGCAAACAAGTAAATACACTGCCTGAGTCCAATGTAAAAGCCACGGATATTCGCACTGAATTTTTGAAATTACGGGTGGTTTTTGAAGACCCCGCTTTAGGAGAATTTTCTGCCAACATTGGTTGTAAGCCTGGCGCAGAGACTACCTACAACATTCGTAGAAATAAAAAAGGAGCTTGGGTGGCCACTTGGCAAGGAGATGGCCCCATGCAAGCCGCACCTGTAGTCCGTGAAGCTGCACCCGTGGATCATGGAGGAGACGGTGGAATCGTAATCACTTCTACACCTTCCAACACCGTTGTACGTGAAACCACTACCGTCACTACCACCACACCCGGCGGAAATGTCAATGTAAACATGGGCGTTCCAAACAATGGTTTGGGCATGAATGTGGACATCCGTGATGGTGTAACCGGGGAGCAAATCTCTACCAACGTAAATCTAGGAATCAATATGGGCGTTGGCGTGAATACCTCTCAGTCGACCACCATGACCACCACAACCACTACCACCACCACCGGAATGGTAGAGCCTGCCCGTCCCGCTCCTTCTCGTCCTGCACAAACTTCTTCCAACTGCACCATGGCCATGTCTGGCAGCGCGTTTAATACGGCGGTAAATAGCGTTCAGTCCAAAAGTTTTGAAGAGTCTAAAATCACCACCGCTAAGCAAGTGATTACAGCCAACTGCTTGAGCACTGCCCAAGTAATTCAGCTCATGGGATTGTTCTCATTTGAAGAAAGTAAATTGGACATTGCCAAGTTTGCTTATGCACGTGTTGTAGATCCAGCCAACTATTTTCAGGTGAATGACGCTTTTACATTTGAAACCAGCATCGATGACCTTAATGCTTTTATTCAGCAGAACCGTCGTTAATTTTATATTGATGTTTGAAAAAGCCCGAAAAATCGGGCTTTTTTTATGGAAAAAACCATTAAGTTGCCCCTAACGCCTCCTTTGCTTTTCCTTTAACAAAGCATATTTCAATACGATTTCCTTGTATGTGATGGCCGCTATGTTCCAGCCGGCTTTCCCATCTAAAAAGCCTCTGCGCCACACATAATCTCTGACCCATCTGCTGAGGCCATGTAAAATTCCCTTTCCGGGATACGCCGTTTTTCCAGCTTTCCAGTAGGCTTCAGCCGCTATTTGGGCATATTTTTTTGATTTTTCTGCATGGGATTTGGCATCCGGAAAAGAAAAATGGTGCAAATATCCCGGCAGTTGTGCTGTCGTTGTCCCAGGGTTCAATTCAAATGAATCGTGAGGATTTTGACCGCTCCATCGGCCACAGGTTTTCACCCATAACCTATATTTTTTATCCGGAAACCAACCTCCATGATAAATGGGTTGCTGGCCATAATGATTGAGCCGCTGAACCATGTACGCGTCAGCCTGCCGATTTTTTTTCACCGCCATAATGGCCTCTGCCAACTTCGCATCTACCACCTCGTCTGCATCCAAAGACAGCACCAATGGATATTGTGTAAACTGTAAAATTCTATTTTTCTGTTCAATATGTCCATCGAATGGATGGGTGTGGCAAACCGCTCCAAATTTTTTTGCCATAGACAGCGTGTCGTCGGTAGAGCCGGAGTCTAAAATCACGATTTCATCTGCCACAGACCTAACCGCGGACAGGCATGCCTCAATCCTGTGGGCTTCGTTAAAGGTAATAATGGCTACAGATAGCGATTCCATGGCAGCGTTTGAATCCAAAGAAAAGGATTTGATTCTGGTTTCAGTCAAATATCGCGGTTTTTATGAAGTTGGATTTTTCTCGGGGCTTTTTTAAAGCCATAAAATCGTTTTTTTCTTTTGAAGCATTACCTTGGAGGCCTAATACAAGGGTTGTTTATAGGGTCGATGATGATGAGAAAACCTGGACTTTTATTTGTAGTGAATGCATTGTCCACCGGAGGTGCTGAAGTTTTTATTTTAAGATTGGCCCAGGCGTTAAAATCTGATTGGCAAATCTTTATCACCACGGTGTATCCGGACCAAAACCAGCCCGCGTTTACTGCACTTTTTCTTGAAACCACAGGGGCCACACTGCTTCCTTCTTCCCCTCCAAACCCCACCGGTCTTTTTAAACGGTGGCAACCTGCCACAAGAGGCGAACATTGGAAGAAATTGTTGAAAAAGCACCAGATTAAGGCTGTGAATTCTCATCTATTTTCAGCAGACGTTTTCACCCTGCATCACCTTCGACCTCAAGGAAACTTTTTTTGGCTCATCACTACACACTCCAGCCCTTTTACCCTGATCAATCAATTGGCGCCGGAAAACGAACGGGAAAGTTATCACCAATCCATGTCCCATTTGTTTAAAGAAGCCGATCAGGTGTTTACCGTGAGTAGTGTGTTTGCCCAACTCAACGAAACTTTTCCCATGAAACACCCGGCCCAGCAGGTGTGGTTGGGATTGGAGGCCAAAGCCCATGTTCCGCCGGTGCATTCCTCAGTCTTCCATTTCGGCATGGTGGGTCGTAGCACGCCAGAAAAGGGTTGGGAGATTGCCTTAGAAGCTTTTTCCAAGCTACAGCAAAAGTTTCAAGATCTTCGATTTACGGCTGTGATTCCTCCCGGTCCTTATACCGACCAGCTGATGGCTGAATATAAAAATTTGCAAGGATTGGTTTTTAAAACAGATGTGTCAGATGCGTGTAAAGTCATTGAGGAATGGCACATGGGTTTGCTTCCTTCTTTGCGAGAAAGCACACCCTATACGATTATCGAGTGTTTGGCCATGGGAAGACCTGTCTTGGCTTCTAACCGAGGAGATATTGCCCTTATGCTTCAAACGGGAACACCTAATGGCAATTTAGCTGGTGCACTTATGGAAGATCAGGAAGATGGAAAACCAAGCGTTATAGATTTAACGCGAAAAATGGAATATTTCATCACCCATCCTGAGGCGTACCAAAGGGCTTGCGATGCGGTGCCAGAGGCTTTTAAGAAGTTTGACATGTCGCATTGTGCCGCCCAATATCAACACTTTTTGTCCACCTCTTTACAGTAAATGGCCTATCAATCAATTATACGACATGGAAAAGCCGGGTGTATTGTTTCTTATCAATGAATTTAGGTTAGGTGGTGCGGAGGTTTTTCTGTTGCGTCTGGCGCGTGCTTTGCAATCTGATTACCGGATATTTGTGCTGGACCGTCGTCCTCATGTGGCCGAGCCGGATTTTAAAGCGCAGTTTTTAAAGGCCGGTGTAGGATTTATAGAGGAACAGTCCGAGTTGCCGGAAAGCGTAAACCGTCTGTTTTGGAAAATCAATGCATTGGGCTCGTACATCGGGATTCGGGACCTTCATCGCCGGTTAAAGTTGAGCTGGCAAAAAAAACAATTGCTTAAAAATCTCCGTAAGCACAAGATTCGCTTGTTACACTCCCATAGTTATAGTGCAGATGTGCTGGCTTTTGAACTACAAAAAAAGACACAACTTCCTTGGATTATCACCATGCATGGCGATTATAACCTTGCGAATGTGGATACACTTCCAGAGGACATAAAGCAGGCGGTACGTTCAGATTTGACCTCCTTTTTAAGTTCCGTCAGTGTCCTTACCTATGTGGGCGCACCCAATATTGCCATTTTACCTTCTTTATCGGTGCAGCGCTTACCGCCTTGCCAGCAAATTTCGCTTGGTTTGGAACCTGTACCTACTTTTCAAAGAGCAACAGATATTCCTTTTACGTTTTGTATGGTCGCTCGGGCCACCGCTTCCAAAGGTTGGGAGGTGGCCGTAGCTGCATTTGAAAAAGTACATGCGCGATTTCCTCAAACCCGTTTGCTTTTGGTGGGGCCTTTGGAGGATGCACTTGGTCCATTACATACTACCCATGGAAACCATCCTGCCATTCATTTTACCGGCATGGTGAATGACACCAGTCCATGGTTGAAGGAGAGTCATGTAGGCCTTCTTCCTTCGTGGTTTCCATCGGAGAGCACACCTTATAGTTTGATTGAGTACTTGGCCCACGGTTTACCCGTGATTGTGACCAAACATGGCGATATGCCCGACATGATTCGTGCCGGAACCAAAGAATGCGCAGGTCTGCTCATTACCGATGCGCCCAATGAGGTTCCTGATGTGGACCGTTGTGCACAGGCCATGATAACCCTTATGGAAGACACGTCTCTTTACGAATCCATGGCGCATTATGCCCTGGAAGCCTTTGTTCCTTTTTCCATGGCGCATTGTGGGAATGCCTACAAAACGCTCTACAAACGCTTTATATCATAAAAAAAACGCCCCCGGTTTGGGAGCGTTTTCTTTGATTTCTTAGCAGAGGTTTTAGGAATTAATCATTCCATTGATTTTCTCAGATTCTTCTTCAGCGAGTAGGTTGTCGACCAAAATACGACCACAATGTTCGCAAACAATCACTTTTTTCCGCTGTGCAATGTCCAACTGACGCTGTGGTGGTATCATGTTAAAGCATCCGCCGCACGAGTCACGGTCGATGGCTACCACTGCAAGGCCATTGAATGCATTTCCACGGATTCTACGGTAAGCCGAAAGGTAACGGTCTTCAATATGGGCTTCAAATTGCTGAGAGAAAGCGACCAAAGAAGTTTCTTCCTTTTGGGTTTCGGCAATAATGGCGTCGAGTTCCGTTTTCTTGTGGGTAAGGTCGGCTGTACGTTCTTCTAAACGAACGGCATAACCCTTGATGTCCTCTTCAAACAAGTCAATGCGGGCCTTAAATTCTTTAATTCTCTTCTCGGCCAATTGAATTTCTAAGGATTGGTATTCAATCTCTTTGGAAAGAGAGTCAAATTCACGGTTGTTCCTAACATTCATTTGCTGCTGCTCGTACTTGGTAATCAAGGTAGCGGCTTCCTTCATGAGGTTTTTCTTTCCCTGAATTTCGGCTTCTAGCTGGGCTATTTCGTCCTTTTTCTTCTGAATGCGGGTTTGTAAACCTTCCAGTTCAGCCTCCAAATCTTCTACTTCCAAAGGCAATTCTCCACGAACAGTGCGAATGCGATCTACCCTGGAGTCCACGATTTGAAGATCCATTAAAGCCCGAAGTTTTTCTTCTACGCTGATTTCCTTCACCGGTGCTGGCTGTTTTGTGGCCATAGATCAATAATATTTAACTGGATTAGTACGTACTTCTGAATTCAGGACGGCAAAATTAGGAAAATTTTTCCGAATTACCTCAAAGAATATTTCTGTTGTAAACTGCTCATTTTCATAGTGTCCCGTGTCCACAAGGGCAAAATCCGGGCGCGTTAAGAAAAAGTCATGGTATTTGATGTCGGCGCTTAAAAAAACCTGGGCCCCTGAGGTCTGGGCAGCAGGAATCAAAAATGCCCCAGAACCGCCACAAATGGCTACTTTTTCTACCCAAAGGTCGTTGGGGCCTGACCAGCGAAGCATCGGAACACCAAGTGTTTCCTTCACTTTGGTTAAAAAAGTGGTCAACCACATTGGCTCCTGCAAGCGGCCCACGGCACCACTCCCAATCTCTTGGTGCACATTGTCCAGCACCAACGATTCATAAGCCATGGTTTCGTATGGGTGTACTTGCTGAGCCGCTTTTAAAACGGCTTGCATCCGCCAACGTGGTACCAAAACTTCCAATTTTTCTTCTGGGTCCTCACTTCGAATACCCGTTTGCCCACTAAAAGGTTGGGCATCCTTCCCGGGTAAAAAAGTACCAATCCCTTCTGTGCGAAAACTACATTCCGAATACGCGCCGATATGGCCGGCTCCGGCTTGGAACATGGCTCCTAACACTTTTTCCCTATGGTCGGATGGCACATACACCACACATTTTCGAAGATCGCCTGCCTTGGGTTGTAAAATCCGGCAAGTCGACCTATCCAATCCTAATTTTTCTGCCAGTTTTTGATTCACCCCTTCATGCCATACATTGTCAAGGTTCGTGTGGGCACAAAAGATGGATATATTGGCTTGTATGGCTTGAATTATCAATGCACCAATGGGCTCTGAAAAATGGATTTGCTTTACCGCTTTAAAAATCAATGGATGGTGACAAACAATAAGGTCGCATTGTTTTTTTTGCGCTTCATCTAAGACTTCCTGTGTGAGTTCCAACACAACCAAAGCCTTGGTATATGAGCTTTTGGTTTTTATCAACCACCCCACATTGTCATAAGATTCGGCCAGCGACGCGGGTGCAATACGGGACCAAACGGAATCCCATTGCACATCATGAATCATAGCTTCATTCATGCGTGGACGTTTCTTTCCTGCAGCAATCGGGTAATTGTTGGTACGCCTTTCCATTAGCAGGCAGGTCGTCTGCGGCATAACCACTATTTGCTATAGTTTGTCTCACCAACTCCGGAGTCGTTTTTTTCCCTTTTACCACAACCCGGGTGGTTTTTCTTGCCACGTCGACCTGCACCCATTTTACACCGGATAAAAAACCAACCTCTCTTTCAATGGTTCGCTTGCACATTTGGCATAAAACCGTAGGGGTTGAAATCCGAAGGGTGTCCTGGGCATGAATGGAAAGCTGTGTTTGCAGCACAAAAAGGATAGAACATAGGGTGAGTAACCTTGAAACAGAAGCCATGCGTGGAAATTTAAACTTTATTGACGTTGAATCCTCAAAAATAGGCAGGTTTTTTGTGATGGTCAAGTGAGTTCGTTGTATATTTACGAAGTTTAAGAAACAATCGTTATGAAAACTTTAAGCGCATTAGTACTTAGCCTGGGCCTTTTAGGAGGCATTTCTGCCCAAACCCAAACCCGTGCAGAAGCTGCTCCTACCCAACAAGCCCCTGCTTCTTGCTGTAAGAAAGGCAAAAGTGGAGAAATGGCTTCTTCTTGCCAGGGAAAATCTGAAACGGCTGCTGCTACGCCAGCACCTTCTTGCCACGGTAAGTCTGAAACCGCTTCTGCCTCTTGCTGTAAAGGAAAATCTGAAACGGCGGCTACCCCTACCCGGGAAAACCGTCGCAACAACCGCCAACAAAAAGCGGCTACGGCTACCAGAACGGACCAGCCCTAATATCACACATGATTTTTTAAAACCGACCTCTCAAGGGTCGGTTTTTTATTTGGAGGTCATCCACACCTTCATATGGGCGGTACCTTCCAGCAGTTGGTAATGATGAGCTTTTGCATAGGCTTCCAACCCGTGGTCATAAGCGCCCTCTTCGCCTGTAAGAATCACTTCCGGTTGGTTTTCTTCCAAGTAAGCATTTATTTCATTGAGACGTACCCAACGTTCATCGGCTGTAAGCCGCTGGTCTAAACGGCTTAAAAAAATCCCCGTGCGCCAAACATCTGCTATTTTCAATCCTGCCTCCATTCCATAAATCGGGGAAAATCCTGCCACTTGCCAGGTGGAATCTGCTCCTGCTTCCTTGATTTTACGAGCTATTTCTTGGGTTCCCTGCACGTAAGAGGTCCGAAATGGGCGGTATGCAATCCCCATGGGATCGGTAAAAAGATGTGCAAGGGCCAATACCAGCCAAAGTCGATAAGAAAATTTGGTGGCTTGTGAAAGCAGAAAAACGCACCCCAACCAAGGTAAAAGCATGTATTGTTCAAACAAAGGGGCGGGGAAAAGGGCCACAATAAGCGCGACAGAAAAATTGAGCCACATCAGAATAAAATGCCAATGGCTCAATCTTTTTCTTGCCTGCACGCCTGACCAAACTGCCGCACCCATCCATAAAGCCGTGGACCAATGAGTGAGCCAATGGCGCAGAAAATCCCATTTTTCACCAAGGGTAAATCCTGTTCCTGAATCCAAGTCGGCCCGCCATGCGGAGGTTAATTGGTGAAAAGTCCAATTTTGAAAGATAAAATCTTTAGGAAATTGCAGTCCATAATAAAGGGCTGGCAGGAGGCCTATTCCAATTCCAAGCAATCCCCAACCTTTTTGTCGGTGGGGTACACTCAACCAAACCAAGGGAATAAAAGCTACATAAAACAATTTGGTAGCGGCGGCCAGCGCCATAAAGCAACCTGCACCCAAAGCGCCAATCGCCGATTGCCCCTGCCTTACACTCCACCAAGACAACAGGCAAAGGAAGGCAGGAAGGATGTAGTTGCTGGATTCCATGGCACAGCGTAAAACGGTGGGGTGCAGGGCCACACAAAGCGCAACAAAACTGGCGGATAGCCATGATTTCCGTTCTTTTTTAACTAATAAAAACATTGTAATGGCTAAACCAAACCAAGCGGCCCAACCCAGGGTTTTTCCAGCCCAAAGCCATGAACTACTGGTGGAAACGGTTTTTACGAACCAAATGCCCCAGGGTTGTAGGGGCATCTGAAGGAAAGCAAAATCCCTGTACATGGTTTTTCCGACGGCCAAACCTTCAGCCGCGGCCAAATACATGTGCTCGTTATGGTCGAATGCACTAAAAATATAAGCCCTGACCGGGACGGCCAGTACGCAGAAAGGCAGCAGCCAGAATAAGGCTTTTTTTATTTGTCCCAACCCGTGGCGGCCCACACTGTACTTTTAAGATTGGCATTGGCATCCATCCAAACTTTAATGGTTTGGGCATGCGGATGTTGTTTGGCAAAATCGCGAATTACCTGCCGGATGGGGCCAGCTAACCGGCTGTTGCTGGATTGCAAGGCTTGTGGGGCGTGATCCAACATAGCGTGCTCCAAATGATTTAATCGGTACAAAGCTTGCCAAGCGGCCACCCGTGTGAGAAAATCAAACGACGGTCCACAACGACTTACCAACTCGCTTAAAGCGCCATTGGCATCTGACTGTTGAGTCTTTACACCCACTTCTAGCCAGGTAATGCGGAATTGGTGCCCTCGATTTCCCACAAGACCAGCTGTGGCTTGACGCAAACTGTCTATTCTTGAATCATTCAATTCGGCCAGTGCGTCGAAGCTTAATCCCAATAAGTCATAACTGGCATCTTTCCACGCAAATTGTTGCACCAAAGCATTCGCCATATAAGGTTTGGGTGTGGCCAATAAACGAAGGACTTCTTTGCGGGTTTGTTGGTCCTCATCTACCATGGCACTCAGGAAAAATGCTTTTGCTGACTCATCTAGATCCGCAACTTTCAAAGCTTGCCTTGCCATTTCACCTTTGATGGGATAATAGGTGTTGCCTGCAAGTAAAGGAAGATAAAGGCCTACTTTACTTTCCCAAGGTTGGGATTGAAGCGCGACCACTGCATCGTAGCGATCTAACAGGTTTTTGGCAAGTCGGGCTTGGGCTTGCCATTGTTCGGGCGTGCGATTTTCGTACGACAGCTTCCGTAAATGGGTGGCACCTTCATCAAACAAACCAAAGATGGGCTCAAATCCTACCGGTAACGGCATGAGGACATACGCCTCACGTGTTTTAATGTCTACCGATTGAACCACACGCTCACCGGCCGCATTATAAGCAGAAACGGTGGTGCGCATGGAGAAAACGCTGTTTAAATCATTTAAGTCATGCACTTGACGTATTTGAAAAGCCAGGTGATTTTTCCCCTCAATCATCACTTGTTGGTGGCGCACACTAAATGCTGGCTCCCCCCCTTTTAGCACCCATTGGTCCCAGAACCAATCCAAACTATGTCCTGTAGCTTCAGCAAAAGCATTTAACAAGTCATGGCTATCCACATTTTGAAATTGGTGTTCCTGTAAGTAATGTAAAATGGCCCGATTGAATCCTTCGCGTCCCACCATTTCTCTCAGCATGTGTAATACCAATGCACCTTTGGGATAAAACCTGGCTGAACCGGCACTTGAGTGCGCAATGGGTAAAAGGTCCTCTTTGGAAGCGCCGAAAGCCCTCAAGGCACTGCTTCTTCTGGACCAATCGAAATAATCTTGCCCGAACACTTCTTTTTCATACAGCATGTTGTAATAGGTGGCAAAACTTTCTTGAAGCCAGTGGTGTGCAGGAGATCTGGCGGTAATAAGGTCACCAAACCATTGGTGGGCCAACTCATGGGCATTTACGCCCACATAATTTCTATCGTTGTATCCACGTTGATCCACATTGAAAAAATCACCAAAAACCGTGGCGGTGGTGTTTTCCATGGCACCATACATGAAATCTTGAACAGGAATTTGGGCGTAAGTACCCCAAGGATAAGGAAAGCCGATTTCTTTTTCAAAAAAGTCGAACATTTCCACGCTGTAGCGATATGTAGTTTCCACACGGTCTGCTTGGTCCGGATAGTACAAAAGGGTCATGGGCACGCCGGAGGCAGATTTCCTGCTTTCCACCATATATTCTCCTATACCAATCATAATCAGATAGGTGGCATGAGGCTTGGGCATGACATAACGCCACCGAACCTGACCGTCTGGCAAATCTTTCCTTTCGGCTTGTTTCCCATTGGACAATACATAATAGGGTTTTGGAAAAGTGACAATGACTTCAGAAACCACTTTGTCGTTGAGTCCGTCATACATAGGAATCCAATACCGGTTGTCTTCGGCCTGACCTTGGGTCCAAATCTGTTTCCGACACATTCCGGTAGGATCATCCCATCCGATAAAGTAAATCCCTTTTTTAGGTGTGGCTTCGTAAGAAATGGTCAATTCAGCGTTTTGACCATAAGACAGACCGGGTTGAAAGAAAAACATCCAACCATCCGGCCTTTTTTCCATTTGAATGGGTTTTCCATTCAATAATGCTTCTTTACAGAGAATGCCGGGTCCATCCAGAAAAAGTGAATCTACGCGGGAGCGGAGTGGAACAAAACTATGGGTAACTTTTCCATTGACTTTTTTGAGGGTGGGTTCAAACGACACTTCCAAACGAAGGTGTTTAAAGTCTACCTGATGATCTCTGGGGGCGGCGGATTCATCTGTAGCGTAAGTTCTGGTGGGTTGTTGGGCCTGTACACAGGTAAAAGATACCAGGGTTGCTAAACTAAAAACCCATAATTTGGTTTGATTCATACAGAATATAAGTTTTTTTGTCTCGGTAGATTTCACGAAGAACGGGGGTTTTCTTACTTTTATGAGCCTTCGAATGTCGGCATTCTACTTCAAACCACAAACGTTTGTCATGGAACCAACAAGAAATTTTGACCTCATTCCCTTTGCTGCTGCGGAATTTTCTAACCGTATTTTATTAGGTGGCAAGCGAAATGGACAATGGACCACCTATACCATCTCTCAATACCAAAGCATTATTGATGACCTTGGTTACGGCCTCATGCACAAAGGATTTGAGCCCGGCGACCGTGTGGCCATTATGAGCTTTAACTGTCCAGAATGGAATTTTATAGACTTTGGAGCCAGCCAAATAGGTGGCGTTACCGTTCCTTTGTATCCTACTTTATCTTTAAATGATCTTGGATACATCCTCAAAGATGCCGGGGTGAAAATAGCGTTTGTTCAAAATACCGAACTGGCGCAAAAAGTGAAAACCGTCGCATCTGAAGTCGAAGTTTACGTGTTTGAGCCCTCCACGGAATTTCCGCTTTGGAGCGAGTTTTTGGAGCTGGGTAAACAACATCCCAATCCAGCGGTGCTACAAGCCCGTAAGGATTCCGTGCAGCCGGACCAACTCATGACGCTTATTTATACCTCAGGCACCACCGGATTTCCTAAGGGGGTGATGCTGAGTCATAACAATATTTTATCCAATGTAAATGCCTGTTCTGCCATTTTTCCCATGTTTCGGGAAAAAACAGTTCTTAGCTTTTTACCCCTTTGCCATATTTTTGAAAGAATGGTTTGCTACCTCTATCATAAATTAGGGGCATCCATCTACTACGCAGAAAGCATGGACACCATCGCGGATAACCTCAAGGAGGTGAAGCCGTATGCGTTTACAACGGTGCCAAGACTCTTGGAAAAAGTCTATGATAAAATTGTAGCGAAAGGACATGACCTTACCGGAATCAAGAAAAAATTGTTTTTCTGGGCGCTCGCACTGGGTCATTCTTATGAGCTTGGTAAAGCCAATGGGTGGTGGTATCATACCCGCTTGAAGATTGCCGATAAACTCATTTTCAGCAAATGGCGTGAAGCCCTTGGTGGCAATGTAGGCGTTATTGTGAGTGGCGCTGCCGCCCTTCAACCTCGTTTGGCCCGTGTATTTACTTCGGCTGGAATTTCTGTGCTCGAAGGCTACGGACTTACCGAGACAAGCCCCGTAATCACCGTAAACCGATTCGAAGAAGAGGGAAGAAGGTTTGGCTCCGTGGGGCCTGTCATCACCGGGGTGGAGGTGAAAATTGCCGCCGATGGTGAAATTCTTTGTAAAGGGCCCAATGTGATGATGGGATATTACAATAAACCTGAACAAACCGCCGAGGTTCTTAAAGATGGATGGTTTTATACAGGTGATGTAGGCGAATTGTCCGCGGATGGGTTTTTGAAAATTACCGACCGGAAAAAGGAAGTGTTCAAAACCTCGGGGGGGAAATATGTAGCACCTCAACCTATGGAAAATAAGTTCAAGGAATCCATTTTCATCGAACAAATCATGGTTATAGGGGAGAACAGAAAGTTTCCGGTTGCACTTGTGGTTCCGGCGCTTGAACCGCTCAGGAAATGGTGTGAGGAGCAAGGTATTCCTGCACCCACCTTGGCTTCTGTAGTGGATCACCCATCTGTCCGACAATTATTTGAAAAAGAAATTCAGGACATGAATACCCATTTTGGACAGTGGGAGCAAATCAAAAAATTCGACTTACTACCTCAGGAGTTTTCTATTGATGGAGGTGAACTTACACCCACCATGAAATTAAAGCGGAAGCCCATCATGGAGAGATATGCAGAACGCATTGAAGCAATGTATAAAGAATGAGAAACATATTAGGCTTTCTATTTATGTTGGGTACCACCGTTATGGCCCAAACTTTTGAGTTAAAAGTGGAAGTTCGGGGCATTCCAAACGCCAAAGGAAAGGTGTTGGTGGGGGTGTATAACAAGGCGGAAGGATTTCGTGACAAGTCTTTTGCCGTAGCTTCTGCAGAACAACCTGCGCGTCAGGGTAGTTTGGTGTTATCTATCCCTAACCTTAAACCTGGTACCTACGCCCTTGCCGTTTTCCATGATGAAAATGGCAATGGAAAATTAGATACCAATTTCTTGGGAATTCCTACGGAAAGTTATGGTTTCTCAAACGATGCAAGGGGAAGTTTCGGCCCTCCGGATTTTTCCGATTGCAGTTTTTCCTTGCAAGGACCTAAAATGGTAACGCTAACCATTAAAAAATAAACCCAAGGGTTACCTGTGCCAAATGTTGGTTTAATTCAATAATGGCGGGTGTGGTGGTGGTAAAATCCCTGAAAATTCGTTCGTTTCCTTGGGTTTTTTGGAGCACATAAGCGGCATCAAAATATACCCATTTCTTTGCGCGGTAGCCAATGCCTGCAGTAAAATACTGGATGGTTCTATCTACGCCACCATTTTGTATCACAGGGTCTGTCGCATGCTGGTAACCAGCCCGGAACCTCCAAGGGTCTAATCGGAATTCACCTCCCACTCGGATATGATGCGATAGTCCATAATTGGCATCAATAAACTGGTTGGTTGACGTAAAAAAAGTCCCGGCACTTCGTAATGAGATGTTGGAAAAATCAGCCATTTCATATTCCGCAGCCAAGGTTAGTTTTTTTGCGATGATGAAAGCTGCTGAAGCATTCCACCGCCAAGGCATATCAATATCATATTCGAAATTGCCACGAGGTGAATTGCTGGTGTAGGTCCCCACATTGAAATCAGTGACCATTTCGGTGCTGTATTGCTCCGTTAACGCCATAAAAGTAGGGGAGTGGATGGCCGCACCTACCCTAAACCAATCCGCAACACGCCAAACCAACCCTGCTTTTACATGAATTCCGGTACCTTCTACCATTAAATTTTCCCGAAATAAAACCTGATTAAATCCAGGAACAAGGTTGTCACGATCTCTTTCTGTGTATTCACTATTCTCTGTGTAGTCTAGCCTTACAATACCAAGGGTGGCACCAATGTAAAGGCGATGTCCAAGATTAACGGCACCGGCTAAACCAATTTCACCTGCGGAACCTTTGGCCGTAATTTGGCGAGACATGTTTTTGTTTTCATTGGCAAAAAGTCCCAAATTGGTGTATTGGTTCCCCTGTCCGCCGCTGAGGGTATCCAACAAAAATGAATCGAAGCCAAGTCTTTCCGTAAATGCATCCAATTGGTCTACACCTAATCCATTGGCGCGCTGTAAGAAAAGGTCTCCGAGGCTATGGGTACTGTTTTCACCCTCAAACGTAAGGCTTCGGTTAAAAGAATGGGTTCGGTTATAGCCTATCGCAAAGGTAAATCCCTGCGTTCCCATAGGTAGTGGACGGTTCAATTTTTTATGAAAAACGCCACCTACTTGTCCGAACTGAAAGGCAAACCTCCGGTCCGAAAAGTTATTTTGTTCCCACTGGCTTTCAGATTGAGCAAAATTGAACCCGGGTGTAAAAGAAATTTGAGAACTTCTAAATAAACCCAGGCCACCCGGATTGCTGGACATCACAGAAAAATCCGCGCCCACCGCACCTAGGGCACCGCCCATACTAATAAACTTGGCACTTCCATTCAAGGTTGACCGGCTAAAGCGCAGTGCATCCACCTCATACTGGCCAAAGACCATCATGGGGTACATGCACATACCAATGGAAAAAGAGAGGATGCTTTTCATCGGGAGCGGGGACTGGAACTTCTTGGACTACTGCTCGGTGGGCTGCTGCTTCTTCCGGGCGAAGGACTCGAGGGGCGTGGTGAAGGAGAAAATCTTGGTGCAGGACTGGGTGAGGACCTTGGTGGGGAAGAATACCGTGGTGGCGAGCTATTTCTTGGGGGCGTGGATGGTCTGGTCCAGCTTGGGGAACGTGAGCCCTCCTGAAACGTTTCTCTTCTTCTCCCTCCGTCATTGGATGGAACGACCCTTGGCTCATTGTTTTCATTCAGGCGAATGCCATTATTTTCCTGCGAACGGGTCGGCACATCGCGAATGAGCCCATTGTCCGAGCTATTGTCATAACGGGTTCTTGTGCCCGGCCTTGGAATGTCGGTGCCCATCTCCGCATTGTTTCGAATGGGTGCTGTTGAATTGCTATTTCGAATGGGTGGCGCTCCGCCTTGAACATCTGAAAAATTATTTCTTGCAGGTGGGATGGAATTCCGCCCGGGATTTCCTCCTGAATTTGGCGTTGTGAAGGACCTGTCGGATCCGGCGCCAGGTGTTCGTGAGGTGGGTAAGGCACTTAAGCGAACGGGCTCTCTGGGACGGGGCGTGACGCCATGCGATGGGGCCACCCGAGACATGATTAGCGGGCCGGTGGTTGGTTGGTTTCCTCGATTGAAATGGCGTGGACCATTATAATGAGAATGCACATCAAAGGAATTGTAATAAAGGGAATTACCTGGATTGGCGACCATGTTGCCCCATCCCCATCCACTAAAGGGTGAGAAACCTTGGCCATACATCCAAGTGGGGCCATACATCCACGACGGATAAGGTCGAAACCATGAAAAGGAAGATTGCCATGGTGACAAGGGCGCACAACCCCACCAAGAATAGGTGGTATAAATGGACTGTCCAAAAACTGCCGGCTGCGGGTCATACCAGTACTGATTGGTGTAAAAAGGGTCATAATAATTCCAGCCACCACTGGTTTCTCCAAACCGCCGAACCCTTGCGGCATAAGCAAAATCGTGATATTGTTCTTCTGAAAAATCTTGTGGCGCATCCCCTTCGCGGATGATGATGTTACCAAACTCGTCTCGTTGATACCCTGAAGAAATAACGGTGGTTTGGCCTTCGGTTTGCGTTACTTTGGAGGCCGGCACACTGGAAAGTACCATTTCTCTGGTTTTCTTTTCGGTTTCCCAGGCCTGTTCTAAGGTGTAATAGGAATCTTCCTCAAAATCAAAGGATTCTTTGGTCGAAGCGCACCCCGTCCCCAACAGAAGGATAAATAAAAAGAGGATGGGGCGGATCTGAGACATGAGGAATTCGTTGTGTTTTGTACTTTTGAACGGAATTTTTCCCTTTAAGATTCGCAAATACCGTACCAACTTTTAAAATAAATCCCGTGGAAGCGCTGACCTCAAGACAAGAAAATTACGCACAGTGGTATAACGATTTGGTTCTTCGTGCCGGATTGGCAGAACATAGTGCAGTGCGTGGTTGTATGGTGATTAAGCCTTACGGGTTTTCTATTTGGGAGCGGATGCAAGCCGCTTTAGATACAAGATTTAAAGAAACAGGGCACGAAAACGCTTATTTCCCGCTTTTTATACCGAAATCCTTTTTTTCAAAGGAGGCAAGTCATGTAGATGGTTTTGCCAAAGAGTGCGCTGTGGTTACCCATTATCGGCTGAAAAATGATCCCAATGGACAAGGGATTATTGTGGATGAAGACGCCAAATTAGAAGAAGAGCTTATCATCCGTCCCACCTCCGAAACCATTATTTGGAATACCTATAAAAACTGGATTCAAAGCTACCGGGATTTGCCTATCCTATTGAATCAATGGGCCAACGTAGTTCGCTGGGAAATGCGCACCCGCCTTTTTCTTCGTACCGCCGAATTTTTATGGCAAGAAGGCCATACGGCCCATGCTACGGCCGAAGAAGCCATTGCAGAAACAAAGCAAATGTTAGATGTTTATGCTGATTTCGCTGAAAATGTTTTGGCTATTCCGGTGATTAAAGGGGTGAAATCTCCCAATGAACGTTTTGCAGGTGCTTTAGATACCTATTGCATCGAAGCCTTGATGCAGGATGGTAAAGCCCTCCAAGCCGGAACATCTCACTTTTTAGGACAAAATTTTGCAAAAGCCTTTGATGTAAAATTCACCAATAAAGAAGGCAAACAGGAATTTGTTTGGGCCACCAGCTGGGGCGTATCTACCCGTTTGATGGGTGCCTTAATTATGGTGCATTCAGATGACCAAGGCTTGGTGCTTCCTCCAAAACTTGCGCCCATTCAGGTGGTGCTCGTGCCAATTTATAAAAGTGATGAAGAGTATCAAAGGGTGTGTGAAGTCGGAGATCAACTCACTGCTTCTTTGAAAAAACTTGGTATTCGTGTTAAATTCGATGCGGATGACAAGCGCAAACCCGGATGGAAGTTTTCTGAATATGAATTCAGAGGCGTGCCCTTGCGAATTGCGATTGGACCACGGGATCTGGATAAGGGGCAAGTGGAGCTCGCAAGAAGGGATGTCTTGCAGAAATTTACTGTCCCTTTAGAAGGGCTTGAAGAAACCATTCCCGGTTTATTGGATGAAATTCAACAGACCATGTTCCAAAAAGCCCTAACTTTCCGGAATGACCACATCACCCCTGCCAATACCTGGGATGAATTTGTGCATTTGTTGGAAAACAAAGGCGGATTCATCGCCGCACATTGGGATGGAACCGTGGAAACCGAAGAAGAAATTAAGACCCGCACCAAGGCAACCATTCGTTGTATCCCATTGGATCAACCAAAGGAGGACGGTGTTTGTATCCTTACGGGTAAACCATCGCAGCAAAGGGTGCTTTTTGCCCTTGCCTACTAAACCGATTTTAGATCTCAATCCCAATTTTCATGGCTGAATCCATCCCACCAAGAGCACTTATTGCCCAAGTATTGAAGGAGAAGAGTGTCCTCAAGCAGGAGGTATATCACATTGGAAAGCAGGCTTTTGGCACATTTCGTGAAGCCATACATGCATTGGTAGACGGACTTTCTGCAGAATTAAAAGGAAAAACAAGCTTTCCACTAAAACTCAATGCCGTCAATCGGGGAGATGGAGAAACCGTGGCAACCATTGCCGGCGATACCCTGATTTTTCAGTTGCATACCAATATTTTTCAGTTCGAAAGAAGCCACGCCGTTTGGCAAACGGGTTATCTTCGAGAGGATGAATCGCGGTCCTTTTGTGCCGTGATAAATGTTTATAACTTTCTTACAGATAGTATTTTATACAATAGGGATGGAGATATTGGATATTTAATTGCGCGGATTTTTATCAATAAGGAACACCATTATTTTGTAGAGGGAAAACGGCAGTTGGGCTTTTTATATAATCAGTTTCATCAAGCGAAACTCACACCGGAAGAAGCTCAAAAAGTGGTAGAATCTACCATCTTATACACTTTGGATTTTGATTTATTGGTTCCTCAATACGACCAAGTAAAATTGGTAACTGTTTCGGATATTCAAGCGACCAGTTCGCTTTTGGTGCAGCGGACGGGCAAGCGATTAGGGTTCCATTTCTCAGCCGATACCTAAGGTTTCCAAGGCTTTTGAATTTGAATTCTTTTGA
Organism: uncultured Candidatus Competibacteraceae bacterium; assembly: GCA_964599915.1. GTDB lineage: Bacteria > Bacteroidota > Bacteroidia > CAIKAF01 > CAIKAF01 > CAZRHR01. The sequence goes on from CAZRHR010000013.1 coordinate 18,335, forward strand.
TGGTTTCGGCATAAATGTTTCCACCAATGTCCGGATCATAGTCGTTTTGCGTCCATATTTCGCATCGAATATCAAACTCGCCGAAAGTCCAGTAGGCTTCTTCGATGTTTTCCACTAGGGGTTTTCTCCATTTGGGCGGCCCTAAAATGGATACAGATTTCGGGTAAGTTGTGCCTAGTCCAATGCCCAAAATCCTTTGAGAAAACCCACCAAATCCTGGAAACCACGACCCTACAAAAGCCATGACATAATGCTGGTCGGCACTTAGATAAACCAAACTCCCATGCTGCCGGTACACATAAATATTTCCAATGATTTCATCCGGTTTTCCCCATTTGGCCAACACACTGTCTTTAGGCGTTCCGGGAAGAAGAAATCCATTTTGACCTTGTTCTGTTTTTGGCGGACCTCCCTTTGTGCCGCCAATATTTATTTGGGCTGAGCTATGTGAGGCCCAAAGCCATATTAAGCAACACCAGAGGTTTTTTAAGGCCATTGTAATTATTCTTTTAGGATAAACCCTAAAGTAAGGGCATTATTGCACCAAACCTGCCAAAATGCCACGGGCGGTGGGGGCGAGAATCAATTGACCACTCATTTCAGCCCTTGTAGAAAGCAGTTCCTCCCAATGTTCTGTGCCTTCCCACATGGTTTTTTTAAGCATACGCATGGCATCCGGACTACTTTGAGAAAGTTTGGTTGCCAAGGTTTGAATGGCAGAGTCCATGCTAGCAGTGTCATCGAAAAGTTGATAGTACATGCCTTTTTCCCTGGCCCATTCGGCTGTTTTCCAACTGGTCGCATCGATGGCCAAATCACAAAAAGCGGATTTTCCAATTTTTCTGTCCACGGCAGGTCCCACTACGAATGGGCCAATACCCACAGCCAATTCACTGAGCTTTACAGAAGCTTGGCGCGTGGCAAAGCAATAATCTACAGCACAAGCTACACCAACTCCTCCGCCCACAGCTTTTCCTTGAACACGTCCAATAACAAATTTGGGACAAGTCCTTATGGCATTAATAACCCGGGCGAATCCAGAGAAAAATTCCTTGGCATCGGAGGCTTCCTTTAAAGCTAAAAGTTCATCAAAAGAGGCCCCAGCGCAGAAGGCACCTTCTCCGCGGGACTGGAGAATCAGTACTTTTATTTCGCTGTTTTCTCCGGCGTCCCGAATGGCTTGGGCCAGTTTCGCCAATATTTTTCCCGGTAGGGAGTTGCTTTTTGGGTGGTAAAAAGTAAGGGTCGCTATGCCATGTTCAACGGTACTGGTCACTTCCCCAAGGTGCATCATTTCCTCTGCCATACATCTATTTTGAGGGTTGCAAGATACGCTGTTGTACGTTTTCTAGAAATGTATCGAATAAATATCTTGCATCTTCAGGGCCTGGAGCGGCTTCCGGATGGTATTGTACTGAAAAAATGGGTCGGTCTTTTACCCGAAATCCCGCTACCGTCTCATCATTTAGATGGAGGTGCGTAAGGACAAGGTCGGGATGTTGTTCCACAGCAGTTTTGTCCAAAGCATAGCCATGGTTTTGTGAAGTTATTTCTCCCTTTCCTGTTGCCAAATGTAAGACAGGATGGTTCAATCCTCTATGGCCATGTTTCATTTTAAAGGTAGGAATTCCAAAGGTCATGCCCAGCACTTGATGTCCCAGGCAGATGCCCATGATGGGAATCCCTGTATGTAGAATTTTTCTTATTTCGGGTAAAAGGGACTGTAAGGACTGTGGATCGCCAGGACCATTCGATAACAACACGCCTTCCGGGGCTAACTCCTTTATTTGGTCTGCAGTTGTATTCCACGGCACAACGGTCACCCTGGCTCCTCGCTGTACCAACTGACGAACAATATTTTGTTTGCAACCAAAGTCCATCACTACAACATGAGGTCCTTGGTTTTCCCAACCAAACAATGCATGCTGCCTAACGCTAACCTCCTCTTGAAGTAAGCGGGAGGTGGAAATGTCATTTGAAAGAAGATGCACCAAGTCTTGGTGAGCAGGTTTTTGTTCACTGCGGCCCATCCAGCCACGCATCACTCCTTTTTCCCGAAGGTGTCTTACCAAAGCCCTGGTATCTACATTCCAAAGGACAGGAACCTCATGCCCTTCTAGCCATTGAGGCAAGGACGTAATATTTGGCTGGCGGCGACTTATGTAACTCGATAATTGCTGGCAAATGTAGCCTTTGATTTGAGGGGTTTTTGATTCCGATTCATCCGGATGAATACCATAGTTTCCTAGGTGAGCTGCGGTGGAAACTAGGATTTGGTTTCGGAAAGAAGGGTCGGAAAGGGATTCCTGATACCCTGTGAGGCCGGTGGTAAAGCAAACTTCTCCGAAACTGGAAAGATTTACATTTCCGGCGAACCAACCGTGGAAGGATGTACCATCTTCTAGAAGGAGGATACCTGGCGCGTTACGCGGAGTTCGCATGTAAGATTTTGTACAAAATTAAGCAACCCAGCGAACCTGAAAGGGGGCTTAACCATAACTTAACATGAATAAAAAAACGGGCTCCTTTTGAGAAACCCGTTTTACAATAGGAGAGAAACTCTTTATTTTTTCTGTTCTTGTTGGCCGGGTGGGGTAGGGCGGCTATCTGGACCGGTTACACCACTCATCCGTTGGAAAGTTTGCTGGGCATTGAATTTTTTGGCGTCCTTTCCCACGCGCACAATGCGAATTTGAAGCATTTGGTCTCCTTGTTCAATGGCATTGACAACGTCTTGTCCTTCGATAACATGACCAAAAACGGAATGTTTGTTATCTAACCAAGGCGTTTCTTTATGAGTGATAAAGAATTGTGAGCCATTGGTGGTTGGACCAGCGTTGGCCATGCTTAAAATACCAGCTTTATCATGTTTGAGGTCCGGATGAAATTCATCTTTGAATTTATATCCGGGACCGCCCGTTCCGTTGCCACTGGGATCTCCGCCTTGAATCATAAAATCTTTAATCACTCGGTGGAACTTAATGCCGTTGTAATAAGGCTGACCTGGCGTACGGGCTGAGTTTGGGATTTTTCCTTCTGCCAAACCTACGAAATTGGCTACCGTCATGGGTACTTTATCATAGGCCAAAGCGCAAACAATGGTTCCTTTATTGGTGATAATCTCCGCATAAAGCCCGTCAGGACGCTTTACTTTCTTTCCTTTAGATGCCTTAGGAGCTTTCGCCTCTTTGGCTGGTTTTTCTTTTTTTCCTTGGCTTGTGCCTTCGGTTTGGGCTTGCATGGGAAGAATGAAGAGCATTCCCAAAAGCCATGTGAGCATGGTTTTCATTTGCTATCTATTTCGATGTGAAGTTTACAAAATTCGGACAATATTTTAGAAAAGAATTAAAATCCGAGGATTTCCTCAAGTTTGAGTGCCAATTTTTCAGGATTAGGAATCATGGCGGCCTCCAAATCTGCCTGAAGTGGTATGGCTGGCGTATTTTCAGCGCCCATGGCCATGACAGGTGCATCTAAATAGGTAAAACAAGCTTCCTGAATTTCACCCGCCAATGCCTGGGCAAAACTATGGGTTAAAGATTCTTCTGTGAGAACCAAGGCCCGATGGTGCGCTTTTACCCGTGCAAAAATGAGTTCTCTATCCAAGGGATTGAGCGTACGTAAGTCGATGATTTCGACGCGTCCGGGGAATTGTTTTTCTGCCTGAAGCGCCCAGTGCACCCCCATGCCATACGTAATAATCACGGCGGTGGATTGCGTTTCCTGCGGCTTTGATGCCAATACTATTCGACCTTTGCCCAAGGGTAAAATATAATCCTCAGAGGGTTCTATGGTTTTGGCCTCTTCCGTTCCCTTTAACTTGCTCCAATAAAGTCCTTTATGTTCAAAAATCACGACTGGATTGGGGTCGTGCCAAGCGGCTTTAAGTAAGCCTTTTAGGTCCGCTCCATTGGATGGATACACTACCTTGACGCCCCGAATTTGCATGACCACCGATTCTACACTGGACGAGTGATAAGGGCCACCGGAACCATAAGCACCAATGGGAACGCGAATCACACAACTCACTGGCCATTTCCCATTCGACAAGTAATTGGATCGGCTTACTTCTGTGAACAATTGGTTTAAGCCGGGCCAAATGTAATCTGCAAACTGAACTTCCACGATGGGTTTTAATCCGGTGGCAGACATTCCTGCGGTGGACCCAATAATAAAGGCTTCTTGGATGGGGGTATTAAAAACCCGTTCATCGCCAAATTGTGCGGCAAGGGTAGCCGCCTCTCGGAATACCCCACCCAATCTGCGACCTACATCTTGTCCGTAGAGCAAGCAATTTGGATATTTTTCCATGAGTTCACGGACTGCGAACAAGGCACAATCGACCATGACCGTGGGTTTTTTACCTGCAGGTGATCGGTCTCCTTTTTCTTCTACAATAGGAGTGGGGGCAAAAATATGATGAAGTAAGCTACTTGGTTCCGGATCAGGAGCTGATTTTGCTTTTTCGAAGTCTTGGACTACTTTTTCCCTTGCCTCATCTACCAAGGCTTGGCAGGTGTTTTCAGTCCAACCATGGGACAAGAGCCAGGCCTTGAATTTAGGTAGCGGGTCACGTGTTTGTTGTTCTTCCAAATCATGGCGATACCATTCTTTACGAACACCTGAGGTATGGTGGTTGAGTAAAGGAACTTTCGCATGGACTAAAAAAGGTCTGCGTTCTTCCCGGATGAGGTGAAGTACCTCCTGAAGTGTTTCAAACGATTTTCGGAAATCTGTACCGTCGATGGTGCGTACTTCCAAACCTGGAAATCCTTTAGCGTAGGCAGTAGCATCCATGGCTCGGAATTCCTCGGCGTGGGCAGAAATGTCCCATTCATTATCCTGGACGAGGTAAAGAATAGGTAACGACTTTAAAATTGCCATTTGAAAGGCTTCAGCCACTTCACCTTCGGTGATGGAGGCATCTCCCAAAGAGCAAACCACCAATGCATTTGATGGGTAACCCGTCTTGTGGTGGTCATGATATTTTAAGCCGAGCGCCGCGCCTGTGGCCGGAATGGCCTGCATACCCGTTGCGGAACTTTGGTGCGGTATTTTGGGCTTATCCGGTTGGTTAAGGCTAGGGTGGGAGTAATAGGTTCTGCCGCCGGAAAATGGATCATCCTTCTTGGCAAAAAGTTGAAGCATAAGGTCATAGGGCTCCATGCCAAGGCCCAACAACATGGCGTCGTCCCTGTAATAGGGATACACAAAATCTTTTGGAGTAAGCTGCAAGCCAAGCGCCAGCTGGATGGCCTCATGCCCGCGGCTGGTCGCATGCACGTATTTAGATGTAATGGCATGGTTGGCTTCGTAAATTTCAGCCATGGCCACGGCAAGGTTCATTTTGCGCCATGCCAGCGACAGCAAATCATCAGTTAATTCCATGGTCAGTGGTTCCTTGGGTGGGTGTGGCTAATGCGGCTTGTGCTTGTGCTCTGGCCCGAAGGTGCATATATTCGATTAAGCTGATGCCAAGGGCCCTGAAATGAGGGCGCGCGGGATGGTTTTCTACCAATGCGGCAGGAAATCCAATATCTCCACTTTCTCTTAAGCCTTGCACCAAGGGAATTTGTCCTAAGAGCGGCAACTTTAATTCGTCTGCTAATTTTTTTACGCCGTCTTTTCCAAAAATGAAGTATTGTTCCTCCGGGTGATTTTCCGGCGTAAACCACGCCATATTTTCCACTAAGCCAATAACAGGAACATTGATGTTTGGAAGGGTGAACATGGCTACGCCTTTTCTTGCGTCTGCCAAGGCCACTTCTTGGGGTGTACTTACGATCACGGCACCGCTCAATGGAATTTGAGAAACTAAGGTTAGGTGAATGTCTCCGGTGCCGGGAGGAAGGTCTAATAAAAGAAAATCCAACTCACCCCAATCGGCATCGGAAAACATTTGGGTAAGCGCTTTGGAGGCCATGGGACCTCTCCAAACCACCGCTTGGTCGTCTCCCGCAAAAAAACCAATAGATAGCATTTTGATGCCATAATTTTCCACGGGGGCAATAAGAGAACGCCCGTCTTCGGTTTGTACCACTTTGGGTCGTACATATTTGGTATCCATCATTAAAGGTACCGATGGACCATAAATATCTGCATCTACAATTCCAACCTTTTGCCCCATTTGTGCCAATGCACAAGCAAGGTTTACTGTTACTGTAGATTTGCCTACACCCCCTTTTCCTGAGGCCACCGCAATGATGTGCTTCACCCCTGGAAGTAACTTCCTTTCTTCCTTTCGTTTTTGGCTATTGAGCATCACATGGAGCGAAAGTGAAGCATCTCCTAAAATGGGTTCGAGTGCTTTTTGGATATCGTTTTCCAATTTTTTTTTCACGTGCATCGCCGGTTGGGTGGTTTCGATATCCAAAAAGATTTTTTGGTCAAGGATATCTAACCGAAGCACGCGACCCTGATCTACCAAGTTTTTTCCGGTTGCGGGATCCGGTACCTGGGCTAAGGCATGTAAAATTGATTCGCGGGTGGGTACATTCATAATTGTAAAGCTTGTGATGGATCCCAGAATTTGTTCTGAAAATCTATGATACGGTCTTCTATAATGCAGTGGCCTTCTTCTTCCAACAAGGATTGCATGGTTTGAGGGGTAGGGAAATGGTGTTTGCCGGTGAGCAGACCCGTGCGATTGACCACACGATGCGCAGGAACCGGAATGAGTTCTTGGTGGGAGGCGTTCATCGCGTATCCCACCATGCGTGCCCCACTAGCTGCGCCCAGGTATTTTGCGATGGCGCCATACGTTGTGACCTTTCCATGGGGAATGGCCCTCACCACTTCGTACACATCTTTAAAAAAATCATGCTGGTTCATGGCCTATGCGGAACGCAAGATAATGAATTTTTTTGCCCATGTCCAGCCAAATGGATTCATAAAAAGTGCGAATGGAGAGCTCTGGATGACTTGGAAAATCTTGATAAACATCACGAGAAGACGTAATGATTTCAAGTCCTTGTTCTTGAATCGTTTCAAGGGTAAAGTCGTACAACGATTCGGCATCAGTTTTTAGGTGAATAATGCCATTTGGGTCCATAAAGGTTCGGTAACGACTCAGGTATTCAGGGGAGGTAAGTCGCTTGGATGCTTTACTTTTTCGCGGTTGTGGGTCGGGGAAAATGATCCAGATGGCCTCTACTTTGTCGTCGGGTGCAAAAAACATGGGAATTAAGGCGATTCTTTGCCTTAAAAAAGCAATGTTTTTGAGTTCCTTTTCAGCTACGGTTTTGGCGCCACGCCATAAACGAGCACCTTTTACATCCATCCCAACAAAATTTCTTTCGGGATAAAGTTGTCCTAGACCAATGGAATATTCACCTTTGCCACAAGCAAGTTCCAACGTAAGGGTATGTTGATTTTTGAAAAACGCGCTCCATTTTCCTTTATAAGGAAATCCTTTTTGGATGAGTTCGTCGTAATCAGGCTGGAGTAAATGGCTCCAGGTGGCGTTTTCCGCAAATTTTGATAATTTATTTTTTCCCATAACTTTTAAGGATCTAATTGTTGGTCCATACTTCTAAGGTCTAACCTGCTGGTGATGGCCATACCTGAGGTGCGAAAACATTCATAGACCATACGCGCGACTTCATCTGGATGAATAAATCGTGCGGGATCTAAAGGGACATCTTTCCATGCATGCGTGTAAACCGGGCCAGGTAGTACAGCCGTTACCCTTACACCATGCGGGCGCATTTCTTCGAATAAAGCGTCAGACCAGGCAAGTAAGGCCGCTTTGGAGATGGAGTAGGCGGGGGCGTCTTTTCTGCTACGCACGGCGGCAGAGGACACCATATTGAAGATGTGGCCATGCCCTTGTTGCATCATACCTTGCCGAAATACGGCGGTGATGGCATGCGCGGAAAGGAGGTTGGTTCGGAGCATCGCTTCCAAATCTCCCTCACCCTGATGAAAAAGCGGATGCTGGGCAAACATACCTACATTATGAATGAGGACAGTGGGAGTTCCCATTTCTTTTTTCACCTGTTCTGCCCATAGAATGGCTTCGGGTTTTCGGCTGAAGTCGGCGGCGCGCACAAAGACCTTGATATTGTACCTTTGCTCAAGATGTTTTTTTAAAAGAATCAGCTGATCACTGCCACGTGCACAAAGCGCCAGATGATGTCCTGCGGCGGCAAACTGAATGGCCAGCGATTTTCCGATGCCTTCAGTGGCGCCAGTGATAAGGGTATACAATGCAGAAATGTTTTTCGTGTACAAAGGTAATCACAGCCCATTCAATTTCTCCCTGAAAAAAATTAACAAAGGGTTGTTGGATATTAAAGAAAAAACCAGCACCTTTGCAAGCCCGTTTTTGGGGGTAGTATAAAGCAATTACTCGGATAACGAATTTAGAGAATGCCGACAATTCAACAATTAGTCCGTAAAGGACGCGAGAAAGTGGTGAAAAAGAGCAAGTCCATTGCTCTGGATTCATGCCCACAACGTCGTGGCGTATGTGTAAGGGTGTACACCACCACCCCGAAGAAACCTAACTCCGCCCTGCGTAAAGTAGCAAGGGTGCGTCTTTCCAACGGACGTGAGGTGAACGCCTACATCCCTGGTGAAGGCCACAACCTGCAAGAGCACTCTATTGTGCTTGTTCGCGGTGGTAGGGTAAAAGATCTTCCCGGAGTACGATATCATATTGTACGCGGTGCATTGGATACAGCCGGTGTAAACGGTCGTAACCAGCGTCGATCCAAGTATGGTACCAAACGTCCAAAAGATAAAGGTGGCAAAGCCCCAGCTAAAAAATAATTTTCTTACAGTCTCCAAATGAGAAAAGCGAAACCAAAAAAACGGATCATTTTACCTGATCCACGGTACAACGATACCCTCGTGACCAAATTTGTAAATAACCTCATGTTGCAGGGTAAAAAGCAGACTGCTTACGACATTTTCTATGGCGCCATGGATATCGTTGAAAAACGTATCAATGAAGAAGCACCTGTGAATGTATGGAAGCGTGCTTTGGAAAATGTTACTCCTGCAGTAGAAGTGCGTTCACGTCGTGTGGGCGGTTCTACTTTCCAAATTCCACAGGAAATTCGTCCTTCTCGTAGGCTATCTTTGGGTATGAAATGGATGATTCTTGCCGCTCGTAAGCGCAATGATAAGTCTATGGCCCAAAAATTAGCCAATGAAGTAGTGGCTGCTTTCAACAATGAAGGTGGTGCTTACAAAAAGAAGGAAGATACCCATCGTATGGCTGAAGCCAACAAGGCTTTCTCTCATTTTCGCTTTTAATTAACCGTTTAGCCTACTTATTATCATGGCACGTGACCTAAGGTTCACCCGAAATATTGGTATCTCTGCGCACATTGACGCAGGTAAAACCACCACTTCCGAACGCATTCTCTATTATACTGGTAAAACCCACAAAATCGGAGAGGTGCACGATGGGGCTGCTACCATGGACTGGATGGTACAGGAGCAAGAACGCGGTATCACCATTACCTCCGCGGCAACCACTTGTTTCTGGAACTTTCCAACCAAGCAAGGGCAGAATACCCCAGATACCAAAAATTATCAAATTAACCTTATTGATACACCAGGACACGTTGACTTCACCGTTGAAGTTGAACGTTCACTTCGTGTATTGGATGGTGCCGTGGCTTTGTTTTGTGCCGTAGGTGGTGTAGAACCTCAATCTGAAACCGTATGGCGTCAGATGAACAAATACAATGTACCGCGTATCGGATTCGTGAATAAAATGGACCGCGCTGGCGCCGACTTCCTAAACGTAGTTGGTCAGGTGAAAGAGCGACTTGGTGCCAAACCCGTTCCTTTGCAAATTCCTATTGGCGCTGAAGATACTTTCAAGGGCGTGGTAGATTTGGTTCGCATGGAAGCCATCATTTGGGATGAAGCTTCTGAAGGTGCCAAATATGCTGTGGTTGATATCCCATCTGACGTAATGGAAGATGTAGAGAAATACCGCAACTACATGTTGGAAACCGTTGCTGAAAGTGACGATGTACTTATGGAGAAATTCTTCGATGATCCTAACAGCATCACTGAAGAAGAAGTGCATAATGCTATTCGCAAAGCGACCCTTTCCATGGCCATCACACCTATTCTTTGTGGCTCTGCCTTCAAAAATAAAGGTGTACAAACCATGTTGGATGCTGTAATCCGTTACCTACCTTCTCCTATGGACGTAGAAGCGGTTACAGGTATTAATCCTGATACTGAAGAACCCGAAGTTCGTAAGCCTAGCGCTTCTGAGCCTATGTCAGCTTTGGCCTTTAAAATTGCTACTGACCCTTACGTAGGACGTCTTTGCTTCTTCCGTATGTACTCTGGCCGTTTGGATGCAGGTTCTTATGTACTGAACGTACGTACGGGCAACAAGGAGCGTATCTCACGCTTGTTTCAAATGCACTCCAACAAGCAGAACCCCATCGACTTCATCGAAGCTGGTGATATTGGTGCGGCTGTAGGATTTAAAGATATTCGTACAGGTGATACCCTTTGTGATGAAAATAAGCCCATCACTTTGGAAGCCATGTCTTTCCCTGAGCCGGTTATTGGTGTGGCTATTGAGCCAAAAACCCAAGCAGACTTGGATCGTCTAGGAAATGCCTTATTCAAATTGGCTGAAGAAGATCCTACCTTCCGTGTTCACACAGATGAGGATTCCGGACAAACCATTATTTCCGGAATGGGAGAACTTCACCTTGAAATTATTCTAGACCGTTTGCGTCGGGAGTTCAAGGTTGAATGTAACCAAGGTGCACCTCAGGTGGCCTACAAAGAAGCCATCACTGGTCGTGTAGAACACCGTGAAGTGTACAAAAAGCAAACAGGTGGTCGCGGTAAATTCGCTGATATTGTTGTAACCATCGAGCCTAATTCTGAAGAGAAAGTAGGTCTGGAGTTTGTAGACATGGTAAAAGGTGGTAACATTCCACGTGAGTACATTCCTTCTGTACAGAAAGGTTTTGAAGCCTCTTTGAGCAACGGAGTATTGGCGGGTTTCCCACTTACAGGAATTAAAGTGACCTTGTTGGATGGATCTTACCACGCGGTGGATTCTGATTCATTGTCCTTTGAATTATGTGCCAAGATGGCGTATCGTGAAGCTTTGCCGAAAGCTAAACCCATTCTTCTTGAACCAATCATGAAAGTGGAGGTTGTAACTCCAGAAGAAAACATGGGTGATGTAGTCGGTGACCTTAACCGTCGTCGTGGACAGATTGAAGGTATGGACAGCCGCGGAAACGCCAAGGTAATCAAAGCAAAAGTTCCACTGAGCGAAATGTTTGGTTATGTAACTTCTTTGCGTACCATTACTTCTGGTCGTGCTGCCTCTACCATGGAGTTTAGCCATTATGACCCAGCGCCACGTAACATTGTAGAAGACGTTATTGCCAAAGTAAAAGGCAAGGTTAACGCCTAAATGATATCAACGGAGGGGCCCCGATAGGCGGCCCCTTTTTTGTTCAGGCCGTGAGATTGTTGAGGGAAAAAATATTCTGTTCAAAATTAACATCCGCCTGTTGGTTTTTTAAAAATAAACTTGCACCTTTGCAAGCCCGTTTTTAGGGGTATTATATAACTGAAGAAAAGAAAATGAGCCAAAAAATCCGCATCAAATTGAAGTCGTACGACTACAACCTGGTGGACAAGTCTGCGGAGAAAATCGTGAAAACGGTAAAGGCGACTGGAGCTGTGGTAAATGGTCCGATCCCGCTTCCTACCCACAAGCGCATTTACACCGTGCTTCGTTCTCCTCACGTGAACAAGAAATCCCGTGAGCAATTCCAGCTTTGTTCTTACAAACGGTTGATGGACATCTATAGCTCTTCTACGAAGACCATTGATGCCCTCATGAAATTAGAACTCCCTTCCGGAGTTGAAGTTGAAATTAAAGTGTAGTTTAACCCCCGTAAGAGTTCAGACTGGCTGGTCAGGACTCCGCTGCGGATAATTCAAATGCTATGTCAGGTCTGATAGGCAAGAAAATTGGGATGACCAGCCTCTTCAACGAGAACGGACGCATTGTACCTTGTACAGTGATTCAAGCCGGTCCTTGTGTGGTCACCCAAATTAAAACCGAGGAAAAAGATGGTTATGAAGCCATCCAACTCGGTTTCGAAGAGAAAAAGGAGAAACACGCCACCAAGGCTGAAATCGGTCACTTTACCAAAGCTGGTGTAAAACCCATGGCTAAAGTAGCTGAATTCAAAGGTTTTGAGGAACAAGTGACCCTTGGACAGTCCCTTTCTGTTGAACTTTTCGCAGAAGGCGATTTTGTTGATGTTGTAGGAACGTCTAAAGGTCGTGGATTCCAGGGTGTTGTTAAACGCCATGGATTTGCGGGTGTTGGAGGACGTACCCACGGTCAACACAACCGTCAGCGTCACCCTGGTTCTTTGGGTGCATCTTCATTCCCTTCTCGGGTTTTCAAAGGCATGCGCATGGCTGGCCAAATGGGCAACGCCCGTGTAAAGGCTCAAAACCTTCGTGTGCTTAAAGTGATTCCTGAGCAAAATTTACTCATTGTTTCTGGGAATATTCCCGGTCACAAAGGGTCTTATGTAATGATTGAAAAGTAAGGAGGATATCATGGAATTAGCAGTATATAATCTTGCCGGTAAAGAAACTGGTCGCAAGGTTTCCCTTAAAGATGATTTGTTCGCCTCCGAGCCCAACGATCATGCCATTTGGCTCGATGTGAAACAATTCTTGGCCAACAATCGCCAAGGTACTTCCAAGACCAAACAAAGAAATGAAGTACACGGTTCTACCCGTAAATTACACAAACAAAAAGGTACAGGTGGCTCACGTAAGGGTTCCATCAAAAACCCATTGTTTCGTGATGGTGGTAGGATTTTTGGTCCACAGCCAAGAGATTATCATTTTAAACTAAATAAAAAGTTGAAGCGTGTAGCCCGTAGGTCTGCCATCAGCTATGTAGTGAAGCAGGAACGCCTCACCGTAGTGGAAGACTTCAATTTTGAAGCCCCCAAAACAAAGGCTTTCGTTTCTTTCCTGAAATCTTTTAATGTCGACAACAAGAAAGTGTTGTTGGTATTACCGGATGCAGTAGGTAACGTTTACCTTTCTTCCCGCAACATTCCTTCTGCCAATGTGATTTCGGCTTCTGAGCTGAATACTTATGAAGTAATGGACGCTGAACGTGTGATTATGGCGGAAAGCACCCTGCCTGTTGTTGAAAACCTTTTAAGCTTCTGACATGAGCCATATCATTCTCAAGCCTATTCTCACTGAGAAAATGACTGCCGCTGGTGAAAAGTTCAACCGGTATGGCTTTATTGTAAATCGTAAAGCAGACAAAACGCAGATTCGTTCTGCCATTGAAAGCTATTATGGTGTTAAAGTACAAAGCGTTAATACCATGATTTACAGTGGTCGTGAAGTGGTACGCTATAGCAAAAGCGGTATCCTTAAAGGTCACACAGATGCGTTTAAAAAAGCAGTGGTAACCCTGAAAGAAGGCGATCAAATCGACCTCTTCGCAAATTTATAATCTCATGGGTTTAAGAAAGTTTCGCCCGGTAACTCCCGGAACACGTTTTAAAGTAATCTCCGATTTTAAGGAGGTTACAGCACCTAATGCACCTGAAAAGTCTCTTACCGTTGTGAAAAAGCGGTCTGGAGGTCGTAATGGTAGCGGTAAAATGACCATGCGCCATTTAGGTGGAGGTCATAAAAAGCGCTTACGTATCATTGATTTTAAGCGCACCAAAGATGGTATTCCAGCCACTGTAAAGACCATTGAATACGATCCCAATCGTACTGCCCGCATTGCCCTATTGGCTTATGCCGATGGTGAAAAGGCGTATATCATTGCTCCTACAGGATTGCAGGTAGGTCAAACCGTTGTTTCTGGTCCTGGGGCTTCCCCTGATCTGGGCAATTGTTTGCCTTTATCTGAAATTCCTTTGGGTAGCAATGTGCACAATATCGAGCTACAACCTGGCCGTGGAGCTGCCATTTGCCGCTCAGCTGGTTCATCCGCTCAATTGGCCGCAAGGGAAGGTAAATATGCTGTATTGCGTCTACCATCAGGTGAGCAACGCATGATCCTTGTTACTTGTCGTGCCGTTATTGGTGCGGTAAGTAATGCAGACCACAACCTTACCGTTCATGGTAAAGCTGGTCGTAACCGTTGGATGGGTCGTAGACCTCGGACACGGGGTGTGGCTATGAACCCAGTAGATCACCCAATGGGTGGTGGTGAAGGAAGAGCATCCGGAGGACATCCACGTTCACGGAATGGTATTCCAGCCAAGGGTTATAAGACCCGCAGCCCTCGCAAGGCTTCTTCTAAGTATATTGTAGCACGCCGCAAGAAATAATCATTATGGCTCGTTCATTAAAAAAAGGTCCATTTGTAGACTTTAAACTCGAGAAACGAGTTTTGGACCAAAATCAGTCCGGAAAAAAGACGGTGATTAAAACCTGGTCTCGTCGCTCTATGATCACACCCGACTTTGTTGGGCATACCATTGCTGTACATAATGGGAATAAGCATATTCCAGTATATGTTACTGAAAATATGGTGGGTCATAAATTAGGCGAATTTGCTCCTACCCGCACTTGGAGAGGGCATGCCGGACAGAAAAAAGATAAAGGTAAACGTTAATTATAACCGGAACGTATCATGGGTAAGCGTAAAAAATTGGCGGCAGACGCCAGAAAAGAAGCCAATAAGTCCCGGTATTTTGCCAGACTCAATAATTTCCCCACTTCTCCGCGCAAAATGCGTTTAGTGGCAGATCTAGTACGTGGCATGGATGCCAACAAAGCATTGGACATCCTACACTTTACTCCTAAGGCCGCAGCTCGTCCTTTAGAGAAATTACTCAAAAGCGCCTTGGCCAATTTTGAAGTAAAAAGTGGTCAACGTGCAGATGAACAAAACCTTTTCATCAAAACCATTTTTGTGGACGGTGGAAGAATGCTAAAACGTGTGCAACCAGCCCCTCAGGGTCGTGCACACCGTGTTCGCAAACGTTCTAATCACGTTACACTTGAATTAGGACGCCGTACTGAAACTGAAACCACCGCCAACGCATAATATCATGGGACAAAAGACAAATCCAATTGGCAACCGTTTAGGTTATATCCGTGGTTGGGAATCCAACTGGTACGGAGGTAAAAAGTACGCTGATAAACTGGTAGAAGACGAAACCATTCGTAACTACATCAAAGCTCGTTTGGCCAAAGCCAGTATTTCACGTGTGATTATTGAGCGTACCCACAAGTTGGTTACCATCACTATTCACACTGCCCGTCCTGGTATTATCATTGGTAAAATGGGTCAGGAAGTTGAAAAGCTTCGTGAAGAATTAAAAAAGATTACCAAGAAAGAGGTAGGCATTAATATCGCTGAGATTAAGCGTCCTGAAATGGATGCCCGTTTGGTAGCCGATTCTATCGCTCGTCAGATCGAAGGAAGGGTATCTTACCGCAGAGCGATTAAGATGGCCATTGCTTCCACCATCCGCATGGGTGCTGAAGGAATTAAGGTTTCTATTTCCGGTCGTCTGGCTGGAGCAGAGATTGCCCGCTCTGAAAATTTCAAAGAAGGTCGCATTCCATTGCATACCTTCAGAGCAGATATCGATTATGCTTTAGCCGAAGCACATACTACTTATGGTCGGATCGGTATTAAAGTATGGATCATGTTGGGTGAGGTTTATGGTAAAAGGGATTTAAGCCCTAATATCACTGCCAGTAAATCAGCAGCATCTAAGGCACCAGGTGGCGTTACTGCACCTAGGCCAAAACGTAAACGGAATTGATAACCATTAAGGAGTACAATCATGCTTCAGCCTAAAAGAACAAAATACCGGAAGGTCCAGAAAGGCCGGATGAAAGGTGTGGCTCAGCGTGGTGCAGAGATCTCTTTCGGATCTTTCGCCCTCAAAAGCCTCGAATACGCCTGGATGACCGGTCGTCAGATAGAAGCGGCCCGTGTAGCTATGAACCGCTACATGAAAAGGGAAGGACAAGTGTGGATTCGCATTTTCCCAGATAAGCCCATTACCAAGAAACCAGCCGAAGTAAGGATGGGTAAGGGTAAGGGTAACCCTGAATACTGGGCAGCTATCGTTAAGCCCGGACGTATTTTATTTGAAATTGACGGGGTTCCTACAGAAGTAGCACAAGAAGCTTTGCGTCTTGCGGCCCAAAAACTACCCGTAAAAACCAAGTTTTTAGTCCGTCGGGATTATCAAGCTTAAATCCATTCAGATTATGAAATACGCTGAAATTAAAGATATCACGGACGCTGAGTTGGCAGATAAATTGTCTGCTGAACGCAACAATCTGCAGAAGCTACGTATGACGCATGCCATCTCTACCCTAGAGAATCCTGGCGTGTTGAAAGCTTCACGGAAAGTGATTGCGCAATTGCTCACTGAGCAAAACCGTCGCAAGGCATAATCTCTAAGACATTGAAACCAGCCATGTGTTTTATCACATGGCTTTTTTTTTATGGCCAGAGATAAAACAAAGAATCAGAAAAAAATTAACAACCTGATGTTGGATATTTCAAAAATTACGTGCACCTTTGCAAGCCCGTTTTCAGGGGTATCCTTCATTGAATATAGAATTGCGTCATGGAATTGACCGTTAGAAAAAGCAGGAAAGAAAAGACCGGAGTGGTGGTATCGAATAAGATGACCAAAACCATTACGGTAGCCGTTGAGCGTAAGGTAAAACACCCAAAATATGGGAAGTTTCTAACTCTTACCTCTAAGTTCCATGCACATGATGAGAAGAATGAATGCAACATCGGTGATACCGTACGCATCATGGAAACTCGTCCTCTGAGCAAGAGTAAGAACTGGCGTTTAGTTGAAATTATTGAAAGAGCTAAGTAACCATGGTACAGCAGGAATCAAGATTACGTGTAGCGGATAATTCAGGTGCCAAAGAGGTATTATGTATCCGCGTTTTGGGCGGTACCAAGAAAAGGTATGCTTCCATTGGGGACACTATTGTTGTTTCAGTTAAAGACGCCCTTCCTTCTGGAAACGTGAAAAAGGGTTCTGTTACTAAAGCAGTTGTGGTTCGTACCCGCAAAGAAATTCGTCGAATGGATGGTAGTTATATCCGTTTTGATGATAACGCAGTAGTTCTCTTGAACAACCAAGGCGAAATGCGTGGAACCAGGATATTTGGCCCTGTTGCCCGCGAACTGCGTGAAAAGCAATTTACCAAAATCGTATCACTAGCACCCGAAGTGCTTTAATTGGACCATATCATGGGCATTAAACTAAAGATTAAAAGTGGTGATCAGGTTATGGTGATTGCCGGCGTTCACAAAGGCTCAAAAGGCCTTGTGAAAGCTATTAACCGCGAAACCATGCGTGTTACGGTGGAAGGTGTTAATATGGTTAAACGCCACACCAAACCTACGCCTGCTTCCCCAGAAGGTAAAATTGTGGAAAAAGAAGCACCTATCCACATTTCTAACGTGATGTTGGTGGTGAAAGATCAGCCTACACGCGTTGGTCGTAAAATGGAAGATGGCAAGCTGGTTCGCTTTGCAAAGAAAACAGGAGAAGTTATTAAGTAATGTACGCACCAAGACTTATACAAAAGTACAGGGATGAAATTGTACCCGCCCTTCAGAAGGAGTTTGGGTATAAATCTCCCATGCAGGTTCCACGCCTGAAAAAGATTGTTCTAAACCAAGGTTTAGGCGCTGCGGTTTCAGATAAACGGATTATTGAAATGGCCGTTGCTGAAATGTCTCTGATCTCTGGTCAGAAAGCTGTGGCTACTAAATCCAAAAAGGACATCTCTAATTTTAAACTCAGAAAAGGCATGCCTATTGGCGCTATGGTAACCCTGCGCGGCAACAACATGTATGAGTTTCTTGACCGGTTTATCTCTATTTCACTTCCAAGGATTCGTGACTTTAAAGGAGTAAACGCTAAAGGTTTCGATGGTAGAGGTAATTACAACATTGGTATTCCAGAACAATTGATTTTCCCTGAAATCGATATCGATAAGGTTTTGAAAATCAATGGTATGGATATCACTTTTGTGACCTCTGCACCTACCAATGCTGAAGCCTATGCCTTGTTGAAAGGTTTCGGTCTCCCGTTCAATGATGTCAATAAAAATCAGGAATAAAGGGTCATGGCAAAAGAATCAATGAAGGCCAAAGAGCGCAAACGTCAGCGTCTGGTAGCCAAATATGCAGCTAAGCGTACCGCTTTGAAAGAAGAAGGCGATTATCAAGCTCTAGCCCGTTTACCTAAAAACTCATCGCCTGTGCGTTTGCACAATCGGTGTTTGCTTACTGGTAGACCCAGAGGATACATGAGACAGTTTGGAATCTCTCGTGTATTATTCCGTAAAATGGCCAACGAAGGCAAGATTCCTGGTGTAACCAAAGCCTCTTGGTAAATTTAGTTAAGCATTATTAGACATGGATCCAATAGCAGATTATCTAACACGTTTGCGCAACGCTATCAAGGCGCGTCATCGTGTGGTAGAGATTCCCGCATCGAATATTAAAAAGGAAATGACCAAAATCCTCATGGACCAAGGTTACATCCTTAACTACAAATTTGAGGACAATACCGTTCAAGGTACCATTAAGATTGCGCTCAAATATCATCCCGCAACTCGCCAGCCCGCCATTAAGAACCTTAAGCGTATTTCGCGTCCAGGTCTTCGTAGCTACAAAGGCTCTACCGAGATGCCACGTGTTCTCAATGGTTTAGGCATCGCCATCATTTCTACCTCTCGTGGTGTGATGACCGATAAACAAGCCCGCGCTGCAAATGTGGGTGGTGAAGTACTTTGTTCCATCTATTAATCTGAGAAATTATGTCACGCATAGGAAAAGCTATCATTCAACTTCCTGCCAACGTGCAGTTCTCAGTTTCTCCTGCCAATGTAGTGTCTGTCAAAGGACCTAAAGGAGAGCTCCGCCAAACTGTCGATCCAGCCATTTCCTTTGAGGTAGATGGCAGTGTTCTTACAGTGGGCCGCGCTACCGATCAAAAGCGTCACCGAGCCATGCATGGTTTGTATCGTGCCTTGGTTAACAACATGATCCAAGGTGTTTCCACTGGTTTTACCGTTGAGCAAGAATTGGTTGGTGTGGGTTATCGTGCAGAAGCCAAAGGTCAAACCCTCGATTTAACGCTAGGGTACTCGCACAATTTCGTTATTGAACTCCCAAATGAGATTGCTGTTGAAACCATAACTGAAAAGGGTAAAAATCCTAGGATTATTATGACTTCCAGTGATCGTCAATTGCTTGGTCAAGTGGCTGCAAAAATTCGCTCTTTGCGTAAACCAGAACCTTACAAAGGAAAAGGTATCCGCTTCAAAGGTGAAGTATTAAGAAGAAAAGCTGGTAAATCAGCAGGTAAATAATTGAAGAATCCCGACAGAAATGGCATTCAATAAATCCGCCAGAAGGCAACGTATTCGTTTTCGTATTCGCAAAGGTGTGAAGGGCTCTGCCGCCCGTCCCCGCTTGTCTGTATTTCGCAGCAATAGCGATATCTACGCGCAACTTATCGATGATTTATCAGGTAAGACCCTAGCGCAGGCTTCCTCCGCAGAAAAATCTTTTTCTACTGAAGGAAC
Organism: uncultured Candidatus Competibacteraceae bacterium; assembly: GCA_964599915.1. Classification (GTDB taxonomy): domain Bacteria; phylum Bacteroidota; class Bacteroidia; order CAIKAF01; family CAIKAF01; genus CAZRHR01. The sequence goes on from CAZRHR010000013.1 coordinate 37,943, forward strand.
CAAAACTGCCCGCTCTTTTGAAGTAGGTAAATTGCTCGCAAATCGAGCGCAACAATTAGGCATCCAAGCGGTTACCTTCGATCGCGGTGGATATTTGTATCATGGACGGGTTAAAGCTTTAGCTGATGGCGCCCGTGAAGGTGGATTGAATTTCTGATATCACTATGGCACAGACAAACGTAAAGCGGGTTAAATCCAGCGAAATTGAATTGAAAGACCGGTTGGTTGCTATCAACCGTGTAACAAAGGTGACCAAAGGTGGTCGTCACTTCTCCTTTGCTGCCATTGTAGTGGTAGGTAATGAGAATGGTGTGGTTGGATACGGATTAGGCAAAGCCAATGAAGTGACAGAAGCCATTCAGAAAGGAATCGATGATGCCAAGAAGAATTTGATCCGCGTACCCATCCGCAATGGTTCTATTCCTCATGATATCACTGCCAAATATTGTTCTTCACGTGTATTTATGAAGCCTGCTGCTTCTGGTACCGGTGTTATTGCTGGTGGTGCTATGCGCGCAGTGCTTGAATCCGTTGGTGTGAAAGATGTGTTATGCAAATCCAAAGGTTCATCCAACCCTCACAACGTTGTAAAAGCTACGTTTGAAGCACTGGCTGAACTACGCGATGCTTACACTGTTGCTCAAGAGCGTGGTGTGAAATTAGAAAAAGTATTTAACGGATAATCTGGGTGTCATGGCCAAAATTCGCATTAAACAAGTAAAAAGCGGTATTGACCGCCCTGAGCGTCAAAAAGCGACCCTCATTGCTTTAGGTATTCGCAAAATGAACCAAGTTGTTGAACATGAAGCTACCCCTCAAGTTTTGGGCATGGTGAGCAAAGTTTCGCATCTTGTAACCGTTGAACATATTTGATTTTAGAATTATGAAATTAAATCAGTTGTCTCCAGCTTCTGGAGCTACACATACAGGACGTCGAGTTGGACGTGGTGAAGGTTCTACCAAAGGTGGTACTTCTGGGCGTGGACACAAAGGTGCTAAATCTCGTTCTGGATATTCCAAGAAAATTGGTTTTGAAGGTGGTCAGATGCCTATTCAACGTCGTCTTCCCAAATTTGGTTTTACCAATTTTAATCGGGTTTCCTACAAGCCTCTTAACCTTGATGTACTTCAACGTTTGGCCGATAATCATGGTCTTACAGAAATCAACTTGGAGAGCCTCCGGACTCATGGTTTGGTATCTAAGAACGACTTGGTAAAAATTCTTGGAAGCGGCGAATTAAAAGCCAAACTTAACGTTTCTGTACACGCTTTTTCTTCCTCCGCTCGTGCTGCTATTGAGCAGGCTGGTGGAGCTGCCACAACGCTTTGATCTTATTCTGATCCATGAAGAACTTCGTTCAACGCCTTAAAGAAATCTGGAGTATACAGGAACTCCGTGACCGTATCACTTTTACCATGATCTTGGTAGCGGTTTATCGGCTCGGGTCCTATATTACCCTTCCAGGTATCGATACGGAGCTCCTAGCCCGTAAACTTGAAGCTCGTGATGACGCCAATTTGATTGACCTCATTAATCTTCTTACTGGTGGGGCATTTTCAAATGCTTCCATTTTTGCCCTTGGTATCATGCCGTATATTTCGGCTTCGATTATCATTCAGCTTTTGGGCGTTGCAGTTCCTTATTTTCAGAAGCTTCAAAAGGATGAAAGCGGACGAAATCAGCTTACGCAAATTACCCGTGGTCTCACCGTTTTGATTACTGCTTTTCAGGCACCGGGTTACCTTACACAATATATCCCCGCAGGTGTTTATCCGGATACTACTTCTTGGTGGATTCTAGCCGTAACCATCATCATTGCTGGTACTTTGTTTGTGATGTGGTTAGGTGAGAAGATTACTGACCGTGGTATTGGCAACGGTACTTCACTTATCATTATGATAGGGATTATCGCTTCACTGCCCTCTGGTCTACTTACTGAATTTAGAAGTAAGGTTGAGCCAGGTGGTGGAGGAATGATTATGTTCTTGCTCGAAATGGTTATTCTTCTTTTCGTGATTATTCTCAGTATCATGCTGGTGCAAGGTGTTAGGAAAATTCCTATTCATGCTGCTAGACGTATGGTTGGAAATCGTTTTACCACTGGAGCCCGCAGTTACTTGCCCCTAAAGGTGAACTCCTCCGGTGTTATGCCTATCATTTTTGCTCAGGCCATCATGATTATTCCTATTACACTTGCAGGCTTTGTATCTGATGAGCCCAACTGGTTTGTGCGTAATTTTAGTGACTATACTTCTTTTGCGTACAACTTCACCTTCGCCATGTTGATCATTGTGTTTACCTACTTTTACACAGCGATTGTGGTAAATCCTCAACAAATGGCTGATTTATTGAAGCGTGAGGGATCTTTCATCCCGGGTGTTAAGCCTGGTAAGAAAACCGCCGAATATATCGATGCCGTTATTTCACGTGTAACCTTGCCTGGTTCAATTTTCCTTGCTGTGGTAGCCATTTTACCTGCATTTGCCATTTTGGCTAATGTGAATCCAGCCTTTGCTCAGTTTTACGGGGGAACCTCTCTGCTGATCATGGTTGGTGTAGTATTGGATACACTTGCTCAAATTGATTCACATTTGAAAATGCGTCAGTTTGATGGTTTAATGAAGTCTGGCAAGCTTCAAGGTAGAATGCCGGCCAATTATCCTTCCATGTAAGGATATGGCCAGTGGCGTGCCGATTATAAAGTCCGAAGAAGAGATTGCTCTTTGTAGGCAGAGTTCTTTACTTGTTGAACAAGCTCTTGCGCTTGTTGCCAGTCGGTTGAAGCCGGGTGTTACTGGTCTTGATGTAGATTCGTGGGTAGATACTTTTATTCGCGATCATCAGTCAGTGCCATCTTTCAAGGGCTTCCATGGTTTTCCCTATTCTATTTGTTACAGTGTAAACGAGCAAGTAGTGCATGGCTTTCCTGGAAAGACCCCGCTTAAATCCGGTGATATTGTCACTGTAGATATTGGCATCCAGCGCAAAGGATATCACGGAGATTTCGCCTATACATTTGCCATAGGAGAAATTTCTTCCCAATGGGCAAAGCTTTTATCTGTGACAAAAGCTTGCGCATATCTGGGAGTAGCTCAAGCCATTGCCGGTAATTATACCGGTGACATTGGGTATGCAGTTCAAAAGCATGCCGAGTCTAATGGCATGAGTGTGGTTCGAGAATTGGTTGGTCATGGTGTTGGTGCAAGTTTGCATGAAGCCCCAGAAGTACCCAATTTTGGTTCACGCGGACGTGGTGTGTTGTTAAAGGCTGGAATGGTATTAGCAGTGGAGCCTATGATCAATTTAGGGAAACGTCATGTACGTGTACTTAATGATCAGTGGACCATTGTTACCAGAGATAAGCAACCAAGCGCCCATTTTGAGCACAATGTAGTTGTACGAGAAGGAAAGTATGAATTGCTTTCATCTTATACAGCTATTGAAGAAGCGATACAGAAGAATACGAACTTAACTTATATATAAAGAATGGCTAAACAGCCGTCGATAGAACAAGATGGAACAATTATAGAGGCTTTATCTAATGCCATGTTTCGCGTGGAATTAGAGAATGGTCATATTATCGTTTCACATATTTCAGGCAAAATGCGGATGCACTACATCAAAATTTTGCCTGGTGATAAAGTTCGTGTAGAAATGTCACCTTACGATCTTACAAAAGGTCGGATTGTATACCGTTACAAATAAGCGCCATGAAAGTAAAAGCATCAATCAAGAAACGTAGTGCCGAGTGCAAGATTGTACGTCGGAATGGTAAACTTTACGTTATCAACAAAAAAAATCCCCGGTTTAAACAACGTCAGGGTTAATTTTAATACAACAATCCCAGAAACATCAATGTATGGCAAGGATCGCAGGTATAGATCTTCCAAGGAACAAGCGAGGTGAGGTTGGACTCACTTACATTTACGGCATTGGCCGTCCAATGGCACAGCGCATTTTAACGAAAGCTGAAATTGACTTTAATACAAAAGTAAGCGAATGGACCGATGACCAATTGGCTCGCATCCGTAACATTATTAATGCAGAGGTTAAAGTAGAAGGTGCGCTTCGTTCTGAGGTGCAGCTCAACATCAAACGTCTCATGGATATTGGTTGTTACCGTGGTATCCGTCACCGTGTAGGTTTACCTGTACGTGGGCAAAAGACCAAAAACAATTGCCGTACACGGAAAGGCAAGAAAAAAACCGTAGCGAACAAGAAGAAAGCTACCAAGTAATCTTTGATCATGGCAAAGCAAAAAGTCAGCAAGAAAAATGTGAAAGTGGATGCGGTTGGAGAAGCGCATATCAATGCTACTTTCAACAACATCATCATTTCTCTTACCAATGCACAGGGACAGGTGATTACCTGGTCAAGTGCGGGTAAAATGGGTTTTAAAGGATCCAAGAAAAATACCCCATATGCAGCTCAAATGGCCTCCACAGAGTGCGCCAAGGAGGCATATGATTTGGGTTTACGTCGTGTAAAAGTGTATGTGAAAGGCCCTGGTGCCGGTAGGGAGTCTGCCATTCGGTATATTTACAATGCTGGGATTGAGGTAACCGAAATCGTAGACATTACGCCTATGCCGCACAACGGCTGTCGTCCACCAAAACGTCGTCGTGTTTAATCCTTTACCTTCACATTTGTTCATCTAATTAAGTAAATTGTCATGGCACGTTATAGAGGCCCTAAAGCCAAGATAGCCCGTCGTTTTCGGGAGCCCATTTTCGGACCTTCCAAATCGCTTCAGCGTAAAGCTTACCCTCCTGGGATGCACGGACCTTCCAAGCGCAGGAAGAAACAATCTGAATATGCTATTCAGTTGATGGAAAAGCAAAAAGCTAAGTATACTTATGGTATTCTTGAGCGTCAATTTAGAAAGTTGTTTGAGAAAGCTTCTACTCTGAAGGGTGTAACAGGTGAAAACCTTCTTATCCTTTGTGAAAGTCGTCTTGACAATGTTGTTTATCGTATGGGTATTGCACCTACGAGGGACGCTGCCCGTCAATTGGTTTCTCACAAGCATATCACTGTAAATGGAGAATTGGTTGGTATTCCATCCTTTACTTTAAAGCCAGGTGATAAAGTTGGCGTTCGCGAACGTTCCAAATCACTTTCTGTAATCTTGAATTCTTTAGGACTTGCTCCTAATCGCTTCGACTGGATTACTTGGGACCAATCCGCTATGGAAGGTACCTTTGTGATGGCCCCACGTCGTGAGCAAATCCCTGAAAATATCCGCGAGCAGCTTATCGTGGAACTTTACTCCAAATAATTTCTAACCGATTACACCGCATATGGCCATTCTCGATTTTCAACGGCCCGACAAGGTTATACTCCTCGAATCAGATGAGTTCCTGGGCAAATTTGAGTTCCGCCCCCTCGAACCGGGTTACGGGATTACCATTGGCAATTCCCTAAGAAGAATTCTGCTATCCTCTTTAGAAGGATTCGCCATTACAGCGGTGAAGATAGATGGTGTTTCCCACGAGTTTTCTACCTTGCAAGGCGTGGTAGAAGATATGTCTGACATTATTTTGAACCTCAAGAAAGTGAGGTTCAAAAGACAGATTGATACCTTGGATACTGAACATGTGGTAATTTCTTTTACCGGTTCAGAACAATTCCGTGCGGCTGATATCTCCAAATTCACGTCTGGCTTTCAAATCTTGAACCCAGATTTGGTTATTTGTAACCTCGATTCTTCTGTGAAACTCCACATGGAGATTGTCATTGAAAAAGGTAGGGGATATCGCCCAGCTGAGGAAAACAAAAGAGATCATGGGGACATTCACTTCATCGCCATTGATTCTATCTTCACGCCTATTGTCAATGTGAAATATGCGATTGAAAACTATCGCGTTGAACAAAAGACAGACTACGAAAAACTTCTCGTAGAGGTGAAATCTGATGGCTCTATTCATCCTAAAGAAGCGCTTAAAGAGGCAGCCAAAATTCTAATCCAGCATTTTGCCCTGTTTTCAGATGAGAAGATTACTTTGGATACAGAGGAAAAGGCTCAGACCGAAGAATTCGACGAGGAAAGCCTTCACATGCGTCAGTTATTAAAGACCAAACTTGTGGACTTAGATCTTTCTGTTCGCGCACTTAACTGTCTTAAAGCAGCTGATGTGGAGACCATCGGAGATCTTGTTGCCTTTAACAAGAATGACTTATTGAAATTCCGTAATTTCGGTAAGAAATCTTTGGTCGAACTAGAAGAACTTGTTCGTAACAAAGGTCTTCACTTTGGGATGAACGTAGCCAAATATAAATTAGATAAAGACTGAAGCACCTAGGTGTTTTCATAAAAATTAAGTCATGAGACACGGAAAAAAAGTGAATCATTTGGGTCGTAAAGCCGCACATCGGCAGGCCCTTTTAGCCAACTTGGCGATTTCCTTGATTACCCACAAGCGCATCACCACCACGGTGGCCAAAGCACGTGAGCTTCGGAAGTATGTAGAACCAATGATTACCAAATCAAAGGACAACACCACCCACTCTCGTCGTTTGGTTTTCAGTTACCTGCAAAGTAAGGAAGCGGTTACAGAACTGTTTCGTGATGTGGCAGCTGCTGTGGCAACCCGTCCAGGTGGATATACCCGTATCATTAAAATGGGTCCACGTGCCGGTGATAATGCTGAAATGGCAATGATCGAGTTGGTGGACTTCAACACCACCTACTCCAAAGAAGGTAAGAAATCTGAAGGTACGAAGAAGCGTACACGCCGTGCCGGTGGAGCGAAAGCTAAAGCCGAGGCTCCTGCCACCGATGCAGCCGAAACTGCTGCTGAGTAATTGGTATTTTATTTTGAAAAGCCTCTGGTAATCCAGGGGCTTTTTTGTTTGGATGGTGGCGTTTATGTTATTCTCACTTTTTACCATAAAGTATGCTCATCCTTTGAACGTTTCTGTCTTTAATTGCGGTAGTGACAGTTTTTGAGATATATACTACAGCAGGTGGCCATATAATTGTTTAATTTATGCTGAATTATAATCATTTGGGATTATAGTATGGGCTTCTGAATTTTGAACGAATGTTTATTGATGTATTTTAAAGTTATTTTCTGTGCTTGCTTTTAGAATAGGGTGACGGGGATTTTTCTAATATTTATTTATTTATCCCAATGGATTTACCTACTACAGACAAGCTGGATATTGTATTCAATAATGAATCGGCGTTTTTAGGCATTTCTTTGAAGACCAATGCAAGGTTATACACATGTGCCATCGTTGCCCAAAGTTGATTCGTTGGTGATTTCTTTAGATTTCCCCAAATAAAGATTTGTGTATTGGGTTTACAGCAAGCCATGTAACTCCAGTCGATGTCCTCACCTCCAATTAAAATTTCGGCATGGAGAAAATGTTGTCTTATTTCGTGGAATGAGCAGGCGTTAGGGTTTATGATTTCAAATCCGAATGAATTTATTATTTCTTCCTCTGCCCCTTGCCATCACTGTATATTGAGTGCTTTCGATTCGAAAAAGATTCTTTTTCCTTGGTTTTCCTGATCCATAAGGTCGGTCAATCGTCTTTTCCATTCCTCTATTGAACTTAGTAGACATGGGAATTTACTCTCCTTATTCCCGAATTTTGAACGACTTGTTATCCATGGACTGTCTAGGGTGAGTACAGATTGAAATTGGGGAGAAACCCTGGGTTCAATTAAATAAATGGTGGAGGTAGGTAAAAGAAAGGAAATCGCCTCTAATGTTTTTTCCGCCATTTTTGTTGGAACCCTCAGGGCTACTGGCCAGTTTTTATAGGGTGCTGGAATGTGGTCCCATAGCGTAACCTTTAAAAATATGGCCTGCATACCACCATTACTCCAATGCTGGTTTGAAAAATCTAATAAGATACTAGGCGGAAGCTTTTCATTTTTTTTTCTGAAGACTATGGCCAAAATACGTAACCAGATTTTGTTCCTCCATGTGTTTTTGAATCGCTTTAAATTCTTGAATAAACCTTTTAAAAACAAATGGTTATTCTTGTATGAACCTATGGGTGAATCTGGGTTGGAGGGTTCATTTTGTTGAAGATAAACCGATGGAACTATTTCTTCGAATGTAAAGATGGACTTTAATTGTGTTGCTTTGTTTGGAAATACACTAATGTAGAGCTGTTGAGTCGGTTTATTCACCACCTTCAACAGTGGCTGTTGTCGTAATCGTGTTCGTATGGTGAGCCATTGGGTGATATTTGCCATACATCAATTGTTTGTAAATGAAGTCATTTTATGGGCGCTTTTTAATTTTACATTGTTCGATTCAGGGGTTTGATATTCAAGGGGTTGTAAAAATGCATGATGAATTACCACAAGCAATTTGGATGTTGTTGGCGTTTTATTAGACAAAATAGGTCATCCCCTATGGAATACTTGGTTTTTAGGCATGTGTTTTCTTTCATTTTGTAATTTTTATCCCTGATTATTTGTCGTGGATTTAATAATGAGTTTTATGCATCAAAAACTATTTTGTTGATTTTGTGGCCGTATATTTTATGTACATGGAAGCGATACCTTAACTAGATTCATGGGCTTGGGATGTAAATCTTAAAATCATTATGGTTAAATGAATCATTTGATATGCATTGGGAATGGTTTGATTTATATAGGTTCGGATATGTTATAGTTCTTAAAACATGGGGATTAATGAATCGTGATAAAATGGAGGACATTATATTTTTTTAAAAAGACAAAAAAAGAATCACTAGTGTCCGATAAAAAATAAAGGAGCGGAAGTTTTCCGCTCCCCCTTCG
>CAZRHR010000014.1:0-44538 GCA_964599915.1 uncultured Candidatus Competibacteraceae bacterium
ACCTTATAAACAGGTAAGACGTCCACCGTCTACGGGTAAATTGATACCGGTGATGTATCCGGCCAATGGCGAAGCCAGAAAAGCAATGGCCGCGGCGGTTTCTTCCGGCTGCGCAAAACGATTTAAAGGAATTTCTGCCAACATCTCACGGGAAATGGCATCTAAACTTTCTCCTGTTTTATTGGCTTTATTGGCTATGATACCTTCTAGTCGCTCGGTGGCAGTGGCGCCCGGTAATACATTGTTTACTGTAATTCCACTGGGGCCCAATTCTGTGGCTAGGGTTTTGGCCCAGGAAGCAACGGCTCCACGAACGGTGTTTGAAACGCCTAAGTTGGCCAATGGCGCTTTCACAGAAGTGGAAATCACTTGGATGATTCGGCCATAGTTCGCGGCCTTCATGCCCGGTACCACGGCTTGAACCAATTTGTGGCTGGTTACCAAATGTTGTTGAAAAACAGAAAGGAACTTTTCGGTAGGTTCAGAAAGCAGTGGACCCGGTGGCGGCCCGCCGCTGTTGTTGATAAGGATATGTACAGGATGATGTATCAGTAAATCATGTATATCAGACATAAAAGCATCCGGTTCAGCATGATCTGCCGATAAAAATCGGTGCTGCTGTCCCTGTGAAGTATCTAAAAGGCGAAGGGCCTCGGCACCGACTTCGGGTTGTCTCCCCACCAGCGTGACAGAAGCACCCCCAGCTGCCAACATACGGGCTGTGGCCAACCCAATTCCCCTCGTACCGCCTCCCACTAAAGCGTGGCGACCGGAAAAATCAAACACCATACGTTGTCTCATAGACAAATATAAGCAACTCTTACGGGTAAAAAGGAAAGATGGGCGCTTTCTTTGCGTCAATCCTGTCTGCGTTTTACAAGTGGTTTAAGGGAAAATGAAAAGGAAAAAAGTTGCTGAAAAAACGGATTGTTGGTGACCCATGAATATAGCCATTAGAGCCCTTTTTCTTTTTTCTATTCTAAAAGTAAAAGGGTTGTTTATCGATATAGCGATGGCGAGGGTTGTGAATAGTACCTTTGTTTGCTTCGGACTTTTTTAAGGCTAATGTGGCGATCATGTCCGAAACGTTGAGCTACCTTTTTTTAAACGGACAGGTCGCATCAGCCGAAAAGCGCTTTTAAATCACTTATCCCCTCTCTTCGAAATTGTATTGTTCGGCAAAGGCAGCCCTTACTTGGTTTTTAACGGTTTCGAAATCCACTCCATCCACTTCAAGGTGCAGGCTGGTCACTCCTTTGTCTCGAATGCCGCAAGGGACAATCAGGGAAAATGGGGATAAATCAGCCGTGATGTTGAATCCAAACCCATGCATAGTCACCCACCGGCTGGAGTGTACACCAATAGCTGCAATTTTGCGGGCTTTGGTAGGATGTTGGGCATCTAGCCAAACGCCGGTAAGTCCATCAATTCGCTCTCCTTGTAAACCATACAGCGCCAACACTTGAATAATACTGGCTTCCATGAGCCGTAGGTATTTCCCAATGTCAGTGAAAAAGTTTTCCAGGTCAAATATGGGATACCCGGTCAATTGCCCTGGGCCATGATAGGTGATGTCTCCACCGCGGTTGATTTCATGGAAATCGATGCCTTTAGAGGAAAGTAAATCTCTTGAAATCAAAAGATTACTCTCATGTCCGCTTTTCCCCAAGGTAAACACAGGGTCATGCTCACAAAAAAGCAGATGGTTCGCGGTGGGTATCCTTTCCTCTTCAGGTTTTTTGCGGTTCTCAAGTTTCTGAGCAATGATGCCTTGATGCAAAGAAGTCTGATAATCCCATGCTTCCTTGTAACGAATTCTTCCTAAATCCTGAAATTGAACGATGGGTTTGTTCATGCCTGACGGGCCAGTTCAGATTTGAGGAAATCAATCACGCGCACTTCCGTCACATCTACTCCACGAAGATCTGATAAATGCAGGGAAACAAAATCACCAAGGTGCACGAGATACAGCATGCGATCCAAGTTGGTTTCGCCTTCAGACCACATCTCATGAACGTTTGGAGTGTACTTGCCTACAATGGTTTTGTTGATGTCTATGCGGGTTTGATTGCGCACATAATCTGTTGAATTTCTGAGGAAAATCACCGCAAGCTTTGGGTCGTTGGTGGTCCATCCCACCAATTCATTATGGTTCATTTCAGGAACTACATGATGCCAACAAAGCATTTTTCCGTTTTCATTGATTTGTTGACGAAAACGAACGGCTACTCCTTCCATGGCCGCATCACAATAAATGATGGGCATTTTATCATATAATTTTTCAGCCCAAGTTTTTCCGAGTGCATCTATGGTTGCGGTTTGCATGCCCAGCCATTGAGCGGTTTTGCCCAATTGGGCTACGGTGCCGGAAGGAAGCAATCCTGCCCATTCAAAGACATCGACCAATTGCGAAAAAGAGTAACCAAAAGCCGCTCTGGGCGGATTTCCACCTGGAATCAAACGTAATCCCAACCCTTTTTCACGCGCTAAATCAGCTAATTTTCCACCACTGGTAATACAAATCACCTGTGCACCGGCTGCAAGGGCATGGTGAACGGCCTCCAAAGTTTCCTCTGTTCCCCCGGAATAGCTGGAGGCAATAAACAGGGTTTGTGCGTTCACACAAGCCGGAATGCTGTATTCCTTATTGACCAACACAGGCCACTTGGCGTAGGGGCGGGCTAAATCCGCCACCATGGTTCCGCCAATTCCGGAACCACCCAAACCTGAAATGACTACCTGGCGAAGGTCGCTGCGTAGTGCAGGAAGAGGCTGATTATTTGCAAGTTGAATGCTTTCGAGGATGTGGTTGGAGAATTGCTCAATTAACGTTCTCATGGGTAATGTTGGTCTTATAAAGATGCGGGGTCTAAACTAATAAAAATTTGGTTGGCATTGGTTTCAAACCTTTTTTGGGTTTCAAGAGTTAAAGAGTAAAAATGTTCCTGTGTCACCTTCAACTTTTTCAGAAACTGAATTATCTAGAATTATAGAAATGGCTTGGGAGGACCGTACGCCATTTGAAGCGATTCAGTGGCAATTTGGTCTGCAAGAAAAAGAGGTCATTGCCCTGATGCAGCGTCACATGAAACCCTCTTCCTTTAAAATGTGGCGGAAGCGCGTGAGTGGTCGCGCGACTAAACACGCGAAAAAACGAGGTTTTGTATTGGGTCCACATAAAGCGGCCGGACAAAAAATCGGTTGGGTGTTTCGGCACAAAGGCAGATAATACCATGAAATTATTGGGCCAGAGTACGCGCACATGGTGCACCGGTCGCGATATCAAATTTTCCCGTATCGGCTAGTGCCTGATAACCTTTTTGGATGTTGATGGGCGAGGTGTAGCCCATGCTTTTGAGCATAGAGGCTGCGATCATGCTGCGGTAGCCGCCGGCACAATGAATGTAAAGTTTGGCCTGTGGATCCAGTTGGGTGGGGGCGTTCTCTGCTAAATCTTGTAACGTAATCCATTTGGCTTTGGAAAGATGCTGACTTTCGTATTCACCGGGCTTCCTTACATCAAGGATAAAAGCATCTTGTGGAACTTCTTCGGGTAAAAGGGATAGAATGTTGGCGGTAGGACCGGTCCAGGCAGCCATGCCTCCTTCTACATACCCTTTTATTTGATCCACACCAGTTCGAAATAATCGCATGGCGGCTTCTTGGTAATTTTCTGGATTTCCCACAAGAATAACGGCTGTTTGGGTTGGAATTAGGGTAGCGGCCCAAATAGCAAATTGACCTCCAAGTCCAATGTTCCAAGCGCCAGAAATATGTTTTTCGGCAAATGCTTCTGAGGGTCGGATGTCTATGACCAACGTTCCAGATTTCATTTCACTTAACACCTCTTCGGTGTTTAAAGGGCGTATTTGTTGAAGCAAAGTAGGGGTATCTGAATACCCTTGGCTATTTTTTCTTGCGGCTTCTTTAAAATAGGCTGGCGCAGGTGGAATGCCTGTGGTGATTTGAGTGATAAAGCTTGATTTGTCTTTAGCGAGCAGGGCTGGGTTTTCACGTTTTTGTTTTCCTAAAGTAGACCAGGTGTCTTTGGAAATGTTTTTTCCACAGGCCGATCCTGCGCCGTGTCCGGGATAAACCAAGAGCTCATCTTCTAATGGCATGATTTTGGATTGTAGGCTATCGTACAGCATACTGGCCAAGTTTTCTTGGGTCAGACTTCCTGCGACCGCCAAATCCGGTCTTCCTACGTCGCCAATGAACAGGGTGTCTCCTGTGAATATGGCATGGTTTTTGCTATTTTCATCCACAACTAAAATCGTGGAAGATTCGGGAGTATGACCCGGTGTGTGCAACCATTTGAAATGAATTTGACCAAGAGGGAAGATCTCCCCGTCTTGGGCTTTGTAGTGAGGAATGGTGATGTTTTCGTTTGGTCCAAAAACCACCGTAGCTTTTGTGGTCTCCGCCAAGCCAAGGTGCCCGGAAACAAAATCGGCATGTACATGGGTTTCGAAAATCCACTTGATTTTAGCGCCCCGTTCTTTGGCTTTGGAAAGATAGATGTCCGTGTCTCTAATGGGGTCAATAATGGCCGCCTCACCTTGGCTTTCGATATAATAAGAAGCTTCAGCCAGGCAAGCGGTATAGATTTGTTCAATATACATGTTCGTTCTTTTGCCCAAAGATACCGTCTTCTGAAGGCAAAATTCTATCCATCACTCTCTTTAACATTGACAAAAAACCACGTATCTTTGCAAAATTTAACAATTTAGCCGCTGAGATACTTTAAAGCGCATATATGGAAAACTCAAATACGCTTTTTCACGAACCAATTGCTATTGTAGGAATTGGTTGTCGTTTTCCCGGGGGAGCAGCTACCCCCGAACAATTCTGGCACCTTTTGGCCGAAGGGACAGATTGCATTGTGGATGTGCCCAAAGATCGCTGGGATTACCGCCGATTTTATGATCCCGATACCGATCGTCCGGGTAAAAGCCACCAATTTCAAGGTGGATTTCTAAAATTAAAGCTCGATGAGTTTGATCCATTGTTCTTTGGAATGTCTCCAAGGGAAGCGGCGGTATTAGACCCTCAACAAAGACTTTTACTGGAAGCTACCTTTGAAGCCTTCGAAGATGCAGGTTTTACTGAGGAGAAAATGCGCGGCTCCGAAACCGGTGTTTTTGTAGGCGGATTTTGTTTCGACAATAAGCTTCAGCAACTTTCTGCGCTGAACAGAGACCTCATTGGTCCACACACCGCGACCAGCTCCACCATGGTGATGCTGTCTAACCGTATTTCTTATGCTTTCGATTTACGCGGTCCCTCTTTGTCCATTGATACCGCTTGTTCTTCTGCATTAGTTGCAGCGCACTACGCTTGTATGAGCATTTGGACGGGTGAATCGAAAATGGCCATCGCCGGTGGTGTAAACATCATGCTACGTCCGGAATACCCCATTGCCATGAGCAAAGGCCAATTCCTATCCAAACACAGCCGCTGTAAAGCATTTGATGAAGATGCTGGTGGTTATGTTCGAGGCGAAGGTGCTGGTGTTGTGGTATTTAAATTGTTATCTGAGGCCATTGCAGATGGCGATTACATATACGCTTGTATTCGTGCTTCCGGCTCTAACCAAGATGGCGCTACCAACGGGATTACCGTTCCAAACCCAGATGCCCAAGAAGCATTAATCCGCAAGGTGTATGCACAAGCCGGCATTAACGCGACCGACATTACCTATGTCGAAGCGCATGGTACAGGAACCAAAGCAGGTGACCCCGTAGAAGTAACGGCTTTAAATAATGTACTTTCTGAAGGTCGCGAAAACGGAGATAAAGTATGGGTGGGTTCTGTAAAAACCAACATTGGCCACCTTGAGGCCGGTGCGGGTATTGCAGGTATCATTAAAGCGGCGCTTTCTGTGAATAAACGCCTGATTCCACCTCACCTCCATTTTAAAAAGGCCAATCCTAAAATTAATTTTGAAAGCCTTTCCCTGAAAGTGCCCCTCCAATTGGAGCCACATCCAGAAGGGAAAAAAGCCATGATTTCCATTAACTCCTTTGGATATGGAGGAACCAATGGACACATGGTCATCGAAGAACCACCGCGTGAGCACCTGCAAAAATTTCAACCCAATGGTGCCAATGTTCAGCGTGAGAAATTCCTTTTCCCCATAGCGGCCAAAACGGAAAACTCTCTCAAAGGTATTTGTCAGTCCTACGCTCACTTCCTGCAAAATAATGCGCAGGTTTCATTGGCAGACTTTGCCTTTACTTTAGCGCATAAAAGGTCACAATTTACCCAGCGTCTCACCATTGTGGCTTCTTCCAGAAACGAGTTAATCGAAAAGTTGGAAGCCTATGCCCAGGGCGAACTGCTGGAATACATGGTTCAAAACCAAACCACGGAGCCCCGGAACCTGATTTTTGTTTTCACCGGAATGGGACCACAATGGTGGGCCATGGGTCGTGAATTATATCATACAGAACCCATTTTCAAGGCAAAAATTGATGCTTGCGAAGCTTTGTTCAAGCAGTATGCCGGCTGGTCTTTGTTAGAAGAAATGCTCAAGCCCGAGGCGGAAAGCAAAATGAACGAAACCCGCGTGGCGCAGCCTGCCAACTTCTTTATTCAAGCTGCTCTTGTGGATTTATGGAAATCATGGGGCGTTCAGCCTGATGCAGTGGTAGGACACTCTGTGGGAGAAGTACCTGCTGCTTATGTATCCGGCGCTTTGAGTTTAGAAGACGCTGTGTTGGTTTCTTATCATCGGAGCCGTTGCCAACAAATGACCGCTGGTCAAGGAACCATGTTGGCCATCGGCGTAGGCGAAGAAGCGGCAGAAGCCATCATTGCCGAACTCGGTGTGGGCGCGGAAGTGTCCGTAGCCGCCATCAACTCTTTCAATGGCGTTACTTTGGCCGGAACCCGCCAAGCCCTTGACCGGATTGGAGAAACCTGTACCCAACGTAACATCTTCAACAAGATGCTTACTGTAGAAGTGGCTTATCACTCCTACCAAATGGATCCGTTGAAGGATGAGTTGTATCGTAGCCTTGGAAATGTAAAAGCTCGCAAAGCTTCCATTCCTCTTTATTCTACCGTTACCGGTACCCTGATGACGGGTGAAGAGTTTGGTTGCGAATACTGGTGGGACAACGTTCGCCAACCGGTGCGCTTTGCCAAAGCCGCGCAAACCGTGGTGAACGATGGCTACAATGTTTTTGTAGAAGTAGGTCCACACCCTGTACTTCGCACCAACATCAACGAATGCTTAACCGCAGCTGATAAAAAAGGATATGTGATTCCTTCTCTACGCAGGGCTGAAGCGGAAATGTCCGGAATGATGAACTCCCTCGGATTTTTACATACCCTGGGTATTCAAATCAATTGGGATGTATTTACCAAAGGCGGTCATTTCGTTAAAATTCCAACCTATGCATGGGATCGCGACAGCTACTGGCAGGATGCAGAAAAATCTATAGAAGAGAAATTCGGTGTTCCGGGCCATGTGTTCCTGAACAACAACATGCGCATGCCATTCCCAGCTTGGGAAGTGGAAATCAACCGCTACTTCTTCCCATGGCTGGAAGACCATAAAATTGAATCTATGATTGTGGTTCCCGGTGCCGCTTATGTGGAAGCCGGTCTTGCCCTCCATGAGAAAACCTATTTGAACCAAGCTTGTACCTTACAAGGCTTAGAGTTTCATCAGGTTTTGGTGGTGGATGAGAAGAAGAACCAAATGTTCCATACCCAGTACAATCCTGGCACAAGAAGCTATGCCGTGTACAGCCGTTTCCGGGAGGACGGTGCTGGTTGGACCCTGCACGCTACCGGTAGGATGCTCAAAGATTCCGTTGGCAAAACCATTCCTACACTTAATTATCAGGATATCCGCAAGCGTTGTACTACGCCTGTAGATGCGGCCGGATTATATGTGACTTTGGCCAACCGTGGCTTACATTATGGCCCATGGTTCCAAGGAATTAAAGACATCCAAAAAGGAAACAACGAAGTATTGGTGCGTATTCAAGGAGACGACTCTTTGTTGCGCAATGCTGATAATTACCTTCTGCATCCCACTATTCTCGACTCCGGTTTCCAAACCATGGTCGCTATTGTAGAAGAAGGGAGCAGCAATCCCAATCCTTTTGTTCCGGTATCCATTGACCAGGTGGTGTTTTACACCAGCCCAGGCGCTGAATGTTGGAGCTATTGTCGCATTACTTCCCGCACAGATTCTACCATCAAAGGAGATTTAATCTTATTTGATGACCAAGGTGAAGTGTTGGTGTCTTTGGAAGGTATTACCTGCCAAGCCATTTCCGGAAATCGCGAATCTGCGGCCGAAGAAATGGACAACTGGTTCTACCAATACACATGGAAAAAAGCCGCCTTGCCGGAAGGACAACAAGCGGGTAGCCAATGTTTGGTTTTTGGCGATGAAGGAGAATTTACTACAGATGCCATCACCAAACTTTCTGAACAAGGCATTTCCGCCACTTTAGTTCTTCGTGGCGATGCTTACAGCAACGATGAGGTAATGTTCACCGTTCGCCCTGACCATGAAGACGATTTCCATCAGTTGCTCAAAGATGCGCCTGTAGCATTTGATCAAATTTTATACCTCTGGTCGGTTGACGCTCCTTCAGCGGATGCAGGATATCAAGCGGCCATAGATGTAGCCATGCCGGTGGTTTATCTTGGAAAAGCCTTTGCTACCCAAAGACCACAGGAAAAATTACGCTGGACCATTGCCACACAACAAGCCGTTGTACTTGGCCAAGAAGATAATGGCGAAGGTTTAATGGCCACTTCTTTCTGGGGTATGGCCCGGCTTATTACCAATGAGCATCCCAACTTGGTGACTAAAATGGTGGACATGGACGCCATGAATGTAGATGTTCTTGTGAAAGAAAGCCTCAGTGTAGCCAAAGATGATGATGTAGCATATCGTGGTGGAAACCGCATGGTTCGCGAATTAGAGCGCTTGTCCTTGTTAGAAGACCAACATGCTGCTAAAAAGAAAGTAAGCACCGAAACCCCTGTAAACCTTGAAATTGGTCAGGTAGGACGGATTGACTCTTTAGGTTACGTGCAAGTTGAGCGTGTAGCTCCAGCTGCAGGTGAAATTGAAATTCAAACCAAAGCTTCTTGCTTAAACCTGAAAGACGTACTTAAGGTGATTGGCCAGCTTTCATTGAAAGCAACCAGCGGAACCTATTTTGAAAGTACGTTCGGAATGGAAGCCAGTGGTATTGTGACCCGCGTAGGCGAAGGCGTGACCGACTTTAAGCCCGGTGACGAAATCGTACTTGCTGCACAGTCCGGCTGTTTACGCTCTTATGTAACGGCTACTCCTACGTTTTACCTGCGTAAACCCAAACATATCGCTTGGGAAGATGCCCTCATGGTGGTGCCTTACATGACCGTAATCTATGGTTTAAGAGACCGCGCCCAATTGGAAAAAGGAGAGAAAATCCTGATTCACAATGCCACGGGTGGTGTTGGTTTGGCAGCCATTCAATGGGCGAAGCACGTGGGCGCAGAGATTTTTGCCACGGCTGGTTCAGAAGAAAAACGCGCATACCTACGCAGCTTAGGCATTCAACATGTATATGACTCCCGTACCCTTGAGTTTGTGAAAGCCATTAAGGACGACACCAACGGATATGGCGTAGACGTTGTATTGAATGCGATTGCCGGAGAGGCGTTGACCCTTTCCTTTGAATTGTTGGCGGCGTATGGACGTTTCGTTGAAATTGGAAAAAGAGATATCTCCGAAAACAACGGATTGCCTATGTTGGCCTTCAACCGAAACATTACCTTCCATGGTATCGACGTAGACCGTCTGATGATTGAGCGTACGCCAAAGGTGCAGGCCATTCTTCGTGACATTGAGCGGTATTATGAAGAAGGTATTTTCCAAGCGGTGAAAACCTATAGTTTCCCTGCCGGAGAAGCGGTGGAAGCCTTTACCTTCCTTGCCCAGTCTAAGCACATGGGTAAAGTGGTCCTCAACTTTGAGAACCAAATGGTAGAAGTTCCCGAAGTACGTGAGCGTAAGAAAATCGAAACCGATGGTACTTACTTGATTACTGGTGGAACAGGAGGATTTGGTTTGCAAATTGGCAAATGGTTAGCCGCCAAAGGTGTGAAGCAATTGGTATTAGCGTCCCGTTCCGGAGCTAAAACCGAAGAAGCGCTTACTGCCATTGCCGAAATTGAAGCCATGGGCACCAAAGTTTGGGCCGCACCTTTGGATATTACGCAACCTGCCGCTGTGGAAGCCGCCATTCAGCATATAGCCAACAATTTCCCCACCCTACGCGGTATTATTCATGGCGCGGTGGTATTGGATGATGGCTTCTTGATAGACATGAACCGCGAGCGGTTTGTGACCAGCTTTAACGCCAAAGTGGGTGGTGCTTTGAATTTACACGCTGCCACCAAGCATTTGAAACTCGACTTTTTCCTAAGTTTCTCTTCAATTTCTGCATTGATTGGAAACAATGGTCAAGCCAACTATGTAGCGGCCAACGCCTTCTTGGATGGTTTTGCCCATTACCGCAGGGCCAAAGGCATGGCTGCCACCACCATTAACCTGGGTGTACTTGGAGAAGTGGGTGTGGCTGCACGTGATGCGAATGTAACCGCCATTTTGGAATCTGGCGGAATCCGCAGCTTCACAACAAAGCAGGCCCTTGAAGCTTTAGGTACGGTACTCGAGAACGACCTTACCCAAGTGGGTATGTTCGATGTAGACTGGGCCCGTTGGGCACAGGTGAATTCAGGTGCGGCCCAATCGAGCCGATTCCGCGAATTGGCCGGTGCAGCAGCCGGAGGTGATGGTGCCAACGCCGCTTTGGTGGAACTTGCCGCCGAATTGGGTGTCCTTTCAGACCCAGAGCGCCGCGTGTACATGGAAAATGCCACCGCTGAGGCTTTGGCCAAGGTGTTGAAACTTTCTGTGGAAAAAGTAGATAAGTCTCGTGGCATCAACTTCCTGGGTATTGACTCCCTAATGGCGGTAGAATTGGGTCGCGCGATCCAAGCTCGCTTTGGAGTAGAAGTAAGCACCATGGAGTTGTTGAGCGGACCTACCGTAATTCAATTGGCCGCCATGCTGCTTGAAAAAGTAGTCGCGACCGGTGCACTAGCCTCTGACCTAGAAGACATGAGTGAAGAAGAACTCGACGCTTTATTGGCTGAGGTTAAAGGGTAAATCTCCCTTTTTGAATACACAACGCCTCCCGACCAGGGAGGCGTTTTTTTTTCTGCTGTTGGTAGACCTTGCTTTCTTGGAAAAAGGGATGCAAATGAGCCGCCTTGGATTGTGGTTGGTTCGAAGAATGCTACGTTATAGGGATATGCTTCACTCCACAGAGCGCTTTTGGTTGTCTTTAATAGATGACAATCCTCACGTGTGAAGCGACATCGGTACTTCCTAAACACATTTAATAGGTAATTACTACAGGACTACGCTTTCATCCGTTTTCAATTTTAGAAAAATCTTCCGTACATTTTGTAAAAACATTTAGCCATCTCCCTCCTTTTCAACTAAACATGCGACGGCCTTTTGTTAAAGAAATAATCGCCTTATCGGTTGGGTAAAGCGTAGGATATATATTTAAGGAAAGCCAATGAAACAGATAGATATTCAAACGAGTAGAGATTATTCAATCACTGCACAAGTCTACGAGACAGACCAAGACACCGTGTTAATTATTGCATCTGCAACGGGCGTAAAACAAGGTTTCTACAAGAAGTTTGCTTCGTTCATTTCTTCCCATGGAACAACGGTGATCACTTTTGATTATTCAGGCATTGGGCTTTCAAAAAAGCAACCGCTACAACGCATAAAGACAAAGGCTTCTGATTGGGGACAAATGGATTTGGATGCTGTTATCAGATTTGCAAAAAACAAGTATCCAATTGCAAAAATCACGCTATTGGGTCATAGTATTGGTGGACAACTCATCGGATTGACAAAATCATCTTTAGAAGTTCAAAAAATTGTTTTGGTCTCGGCCCAAAGTGGATACTGGAAGTTTTGGAAAGGGGGCGATAAGTTGAAATTATGGTTTAATTGGCATGTGCTCTTTCCGATACTTATACAAGCTTTTGGCTATTTGCCTTCAAAAAGAATGAGTGGAATGGAAGATTTACCCCAAGGTGTTGCAAGACAATGGAGCCGCTGGAGCCGAAGCCCTAACTATCTTTTTGATGATATCCCCGCATTTGAGGTTTACTTTCATCAGATTTTCGTGAATTTAACGGCCATTAGTATTGATAGAGACTTTTATGCACCCAAAGAAGCCGTTGACTGGTTAACAAGTAAGTATGAAAATGCAGCGGTAAAAAAAATACACTTAATGGCGGAAAATTATGGTGCCAGCAAAATTGGGCACTTTGGGATTTTTCGGGACAAATTTGAAAACAGTTTGTGGACATTACTATTAAATGAAGTAGAAAGGTAGTCGGCTACCATTACACGAAAAACAAGCTTTGGAATTT
Organism: uncultured Candidatus Competibacteraceae bacterium; assembly: GCA_964599915.1. Taxonomy (GTDB): domain Bacteria; phylum Bacteroidota; class Bacteroidia; order CAIKAF01; family CAIKAF01; genus CAZRHR01. The sequence goes on from CAZRHR010000014.1 coordinate 12,487, forward strand.
TGCCTTACCATACCACCATGGTAAAAATAATGTCGAATGAATGGATGTTGCGAAAGCTACTTGGGTTGATTCTCATAATTTGTTTTTCCTACCTACTTCCTCTTTAAATAACGGGTCGTGATTTAACAAAAAATGGCGCCACCCTTGGTTTGGATGACGCCATGACTCAACTTAATCTTTTATTTATCTTCCCGCCTTCATCGGCTTTCTGAAAATGTAGCGGGTAATAAAAATACCTTCCGTATCATCTTTGCTGCCTTTGCTTTCTACGCCACTTACTACGAAAGCCAATTCCCAGCCTTGGGTAATCATTTCATTGATTTTGGCCGACATGAGGGCGTCGTTACTGGCAATGTTTTGAAAGTTAATACCTACACCGCTGTAAAAGTTGAGCAGTTTGGTTTCTTTAAACCGGTCAATTTTTAGATCGCTGCGGTCCACACGTCCTTGGTCGCTGTCTTTTCCATCGGAACGCGTGGTGGTGTAGGCTGCTACATCTACGGCTTGGTCTTGTTCGATGATTCGGCTTCTGCCTAATCCCATGGGCACAATGGATTCAATTGAAGTTACAATCTTGTACTCAAAGGTTTGCGCAAAAGTAGCAAGGGCTGATGCGCAAATTAGGCCTAAGGCCAATGTTAACTTTTTCATTTTTTAGATGGTTTTGTTTGCATAAATATGGTTTTAAAAATTTAAACTAACGAATCCCAAGCAAAAAAAATGAATTTACGGTGGAACAAGCCTTGCATTGATGAACTCGGTTTGTCCATTTTTTACTTTCCAAATGACAGTGCAGGCCACTAATTTCCCAACAGACCATCCGGGTTGTATAGGAATGTTGAATTTTTTTCTGAAGCTTTTGCCTTCGGGAACTGCACCACTTGCGATTTCAAAGCCAAGTCCGCCATTCGCACCCGAGCTGCGAAGGACATAGGGGTGAACAAAACCGGGATTGGGAATGCCTGCTTGTGTTTGGGGTACGTTTTTTTCTATAAGTAGGATGTTGGCAAAAAACTGTCCTTCCGCAGCTGTATGAAAAATGCCATTGAATTCCACTTCAAGGCTATCTTGGGCAATGGAAAAAAAACGGCCATCTGCGGATGCTGCCGATGCTTTTGTTTGCTCGATGTTCCATGCATCTCTAATTGCTTGTTCAGTGAGTAGATTGGTTTGATTTCCTAAAGCGAAACTTGGTAGAAAGGAGGTTTGCATGGCGGATTGCAAACTCACGGCCGGTCCGGAAAAAAGGGGGTCGCCGGTTTGTGGATACACCATGATGGGAATCCAATCGGCGACAAATGTGGTAGACAGATTTTCAAAGATTGGAAAACCAAAGCTGCCGGCATTCGCATTGGTCGTTTGACTAAAAAAAAGAAACAGCGGCGTCCTTCCTGGTTCCGGATAGGTACAACTGCCGTCATCTTCCGTAGCGTTTGGCTGGTAACGTAGGCTGTTGGGGTCGGTGCAGCCTCTCTCACCGGAGTCACAGCCGAAACCCACCACTAAAGTGAGGCAAAGAAAGGCAAACCGGTGAAATACCCCCTTTTTCATTCAGTTAATATAGTTATTTTAAGGTTTTAAAATGCTTTTTGAAAACCAAGTAGGCGGACCCACTTGGAGCAATTCCCATCCTGCGTCTTTCGCCACTTGTAGCGTGGGTCGTGGAACTTGAACAGAAGAAACAATCAATTTCGGCCCCTGAACATAAGTCCCCACTTTTTGCCAGAATAGGGTGAAATATTCAAAATTGGGTCCGGCTAAAATGCGATGGGCGTTGATGTTTTCAGGAAATCCCTTTTTGATGGGTGGGTGAAAAAGGATACAATCAAATGTTTCTTTCTTTAGACTTGAAAACAGATTGGAGACATAAAACTTTCCATTTACTCCCGTTAAATCTCTGTTTTGTAAGGCCGTTTTTATCGCGACCGGATCTATGTCTACGCCCACGACTTGCGCGCCCAGCAGGGATAAATAACATGATAGGCTACCTATACCGCAGCCAATTTCTAATATTTTTAGGTCTGGTTTTAAATGTTCTTCTGCCCATAAGGCGATGGCTTTACCGCCTGGTGTTTCCAATGGATTAAACCTTTTTTCATCTTTCAAGTAACTCATGGAGCCAAACCTGCAGAGGGCCAGTTGGCTTGGAGATGGAGACGTTGGGTCGTATGTTGCCATGGTAAACAAAAAATCTATAATAAAACAACGCATAATGTTTGTTTTGGTTGCAATTCCGTATTTTTCGTAGGAATTAAGAACCCATGGATTACGCATCCGGAAAAGTATATATTCCTGAAAGCGAAATGCTTTCCTTCGAAAGATTGTCTGCCCAATCCAATTTATCTCAATTACATGCTTTACATCGGGACCCCAAGGTAATGGCCTTTCTTGGATCCACGGAAAACGTTTTACCTGCGACCCGGTTTACCTTGCAAAGGATGTTATTGGAAAACGAACGTTTTCCGCATCTGGGACATTGGTTTATTTTCCATGGGTCTACGAAAGAATGCGTCGGCCGAATTGCACTAAAACCTTTAGATCGAACCAACCGGATAGAATTACAATTACTTCTGTTTCCTATGTATTGGCGTAAAGGGTTTGGTGTAGAAGCTGCACGGCAAGTGTTGAATGGATTTTTGCCACGTCCGGTGTATGCCCTTTTTCCTAAAGCGCACGAAGCGGCTGTTGGGCTTGCTAAGAAACTTGGGTTTGTTGAGGTTGGGCCAGCCTATTACTATGAACGACCAGCCGATTTATGGATGTTGGAAGCTCCCGAGGTTTAGCGCGTTTGTTTGTTTTTTCGCTTTTTGCGGCCCTCTTTTTTCCGTTCCCTTTTCTTTTTAGGCCTTACTGGCTCGGCTTTTCCAAGTATATCGGCCAAACCTACCGGGCCAAACAAGGTGCTGTCGTGCATGTCTGGGCCGGAACCGACCACCAAGCAGGTTTTTACGGGCAAAACACCGCCAAATGAGGAGACATAATAAGCCAGCATGGTTTTTCTTTTCTCTGTGATGGGAAGGGGAATTCCCGAAGGCATGCGAACCGTGTCACCATTGACCAACAGACAAAACATTTGATTTTGGAGGGTGCCGAGGGAAAATACATCGCCGGGAATGGCGGCTATTTTCTTTAAAATGGGTAGGGGATTGAAGCCGTTTTTAAACACAACATAATCTCCTCTTTTCAATGGATTGCACTGATAAAATCCATAATGCAAGTACACCATGCTGTTAGGCTCAAGCCATCCCGACATGCTTATTCCTTCCACACGGCTTTGGCCGGTGAGGCTAATGCAGGTGGAATCTACGGGCTGACCATAAAGAAAAGCGGCTCCCCAAAGGAAGCCGCTTACCACAATCTGAAGATTTTTAATTAACCTCAACGGTAGAAATAATCTCGTATCCAAGATATTTTTCAAGAATATCCCGATAATTTTTTGTGGCTGTAAATCCGAATCCTGACTCGAAGAACTCCATCACATAAGGCATTAAATTGCTTTCGGTAGGCATAATAAAGCCCATGCGCTCATTGCCCCTGGAAAGGAAACGATGAATTTTTAGGAAATGGCTGGATTCCTTCATGAAATACCAGTACGTAATGATATCCACATAACCAAAATGCTTTTGGGCCAAGGCGATTTTCCTGGGAATGCCATTTTGGTCATTCACAAACTCCATTCCAAGGTTCGGAAGGTGCTTATTGCGAAGCTCATCCATATATACAGCGTGTACTGAACGGGTGGAAGTGATTCCGGTAAGTTTGGACAACCTTTCTTTCAACTCTTCGTTGCTGGTGATGGTAGGCACGTTTCCGGGGGTAACCAAAACGGAAATACTTTTCAAGTAGGCGGGAGAAAACTGAACCTCTTTGCTTCTGGCGTCCGTAATGGTTACGTTGCCAAAACCTATGTCATTCGGTTTGCCGGCTTTTACGGTTTCGTAAAAACTATCGAATTGGGTATAGCTTTTATAGCTGGCTTGCACCTGAACGCGTTTTTTCACACGCATCCATTCGATGAACTTTTGGAAAATTTCACCTTCTACGCCGGAGGGGCCTCCGTTTGGATTGCTATTTTCAATCACAAAAGGTGGACGAACCAAATAATGGACAGTGATGTTCATGGGTTCCGGACTTCCAGGCTTTGCACTTAATACATTTTGGGCCTTAGCTTGTAAGCTAAATCCAATAAAACAAAGTGAAAGTCCTATTAATTTTGAAAAGCGCATATTCCTTAGGTTAAGCATTTGGCACAAAGATAAGAGGTTTCATCATAAACGTATCTTTTTTAAAGGACAATTCTAAATGTCAGTGTCACCACGATTAGGTTTTAAAAATGTTGAACTCAAAACATCGACCATGGGAAGCGCGTGGCCATGGATGGAGATTACGCAGGTTTCATCCATTTAATACAAAGGTTTCCTTGGGAACTTTGGATGAAAATAAGGTACATCCCAGGTAGTAGATGTTGTACCGATGCCATGTGTTCCTGCGTATGAAGAACCTTTTGACCAAGTAAGTTGCGTAACTCAAAGTGGCGTAATGTTCCCTGATAAAGAAGTAGTTGTAGGGTTTGTTCCGTGGGGTGATAAAGGATAGAAACCTTTTCTTTTTCTGTGAGGTTTTGAAAAGACAAAGCGGGCGTTTGTCGGTACCAAGTGGTGGTGGTGTCTGTTTTAAAAAACTGGAATAACCGGTGAGCTACTTTGGCTTTTCCTAGAGGGCTGGGATGAACCCCATCGGTTTGTACATCTTCAGGGCAAAGCCAAACAAAACCATCTTGTCTAGGATTTTCGCCGTCGGCCCACACATGATCTGCCCATGCCAACCAAACGGCCGGGCTTTGAGCCTGGTTGAAGGCCAGGGCAGGATCTCCCGAAAGTTGTCTGTCGATAAGCCGACGAAAGGCCCAGTTGGTGTAATAGGCAAAGGGTTCAGGATTGCCACTTCCAGGATTGCTGTAGCCACCATAATCTCGTCCTGAACAAAAAACCTGTTTGAGGTTGGGAAATCTTTGCTTGAAAAGGTAAATAGATTGTAGGAATCGGGTTTCCATGCTGTCGATATGACTCAATCCTTCATTGGGGTTGAGGCCAGAGATATGTCTTGCTTGCATGAACCAAATCACTTGGACTTGTAAAGGGTGCAGTCCACTTTGTTGGAATTTTTGCTGAAGGAGTGGCCAATATTGGCTTGTGGTATCTAACATGGCCATAATGTCATAACCACCCGAAGCCCCGTTTACCATGGTCATGGCGGGATTACGTTGGGCAAATAAAAGCGTACTGTCTCTTAACCCAGCAAAAAACATGTTGGCATTGGACATGCCCATGGAAATGAATCCAATTTTTCCCTGTGCAGAAGGCTGTCCATTATTATCTAAAGGAAGAATGGTTTGGGCCAGCGCGATTCCTGCTTGTTGGTGAAATGCAGGCATAAGGTTGTTGCCTTGGCCGTAAAGCCCTCCGGACATTCCATGAAACCATTGGTTGCCTAAATCCGGGATGGGAATATTTCCGGTAGTATGATTTTGACATTGTTGAGCGGAAAGGTTTGGTATACCATATCCACCCCAAAGAAGCATACAAAGGATAAAATGCCTCATGGTGTTCCAATTTAATCCCTAAATATAAGAAGGAAGGAAAGGAATCCTGGTTAAACGCTTTCCCTTATTCCCAAGAAAAAACCTTGTCGTCTATGCTGGGGTTGACAAGTAAAAGGATGTAACTGTATTTTTCAAAAATGCCTTGATCGTCGTGGACTTCTTGGTATATAGGCATGAGGTTGATTTTGTCCACGTATAAATAAACCCTTTTGGCATAAATGTTTGGAATCATGATTTGGTCGCCTGGTCGGGCTTTGTCATACCAGCTGAAGCCATTTCTTTCTAAAATAAGATATGGATTTAAATACAGTCTTCTGGCGAGCGTTTCAATGGATTCGCCCGGCTTTAGGGTGTATTTTTCCCAAGTGAAGTTAGGGTATTGTAAAAGGAGTTTATGGCATTTTCGGTTGTCCCATGTGATTTCACCTTCATACTTGCATAGTTCGTCGAAGCGGTCTTCTTTATCGGCTCGTTCTTTTAAATGAAAAATGAGTTTCCGTGTAAATTCAAGACCGGATTCTAGTAAGGTGTGGTGTTCACCCTTTCTCATGCCTTTGGATTGGGGATCCATGTCCGGCTGAAGCCATGCCAGCCATCTGGATGCAAGGTGAATATGGGCTTGGTTGTTGTTTTTCCCTTCTTGATACCAAACTTGCATGCCCGGATTAGGTTCATAGAAATACAGTGAAAGCGAAAACGGCTGTTTTCTGTAATGAACGAGCATTTCTTTTTTCTCCATTTTTCCTGCAAACCGTTCTTCTTTCACAAAACGATATTTGAGGGTTTGCACTTGCTGCAAGGCGCTCAGCATTTGGGTAAGCACTTGTCGGTTGGTTTGTGCTTGGGTGGTAGGTACAAGAAAAAGGAAAGGAAGGAAGAGTGCGCCACGTACACAAAATGTTTTGGGCAGGGAGAAAGCAATTGGCATCATGAGGATGTGAACGAAAAATCGATTAAAAACGTATGGTAATGTACAAAACTTAGGATTTTCTTGAGGTATGTTCGTTGATCTGGTTTCAACGGGTTGCCGCACGAGGGGGCGCAGCGGATAGCCCGGACCCGCGCAAAGGGCGCCTTCAAGGCCCTTTTTGCGGGGAGGACTTGCAGCGAAGCACCCGGTGCTGCCCAGAAAACTCCATTTTAAACAGGAGAGTTTATGCAGCACGTGCCAAAAATTAAAGTAAAATATGGGTGATGCACAATGTTTTGCCGGGAATTTCGTTCATGGAGCCAAAGCAAAACCGGGCAAAAACCCACCGGTGTGGCTTGGGTAATTCAAGGGTTTACGTTATATTGGTGCCATGCGGAGAATGATATTGGTGGCCTTTGGCCTATTTTGGATGTTGGGTATTGCGCATGCTTTCAGGGTGTTCGGACCTGGGGATACATTGAGGTTGAATCCTCCCCAGAAAGATGATCCTGTGGCTGCTATGCTGGACAGCCTAGATGTACTCAACTATTTCAAGTTGCAACGCAGCTTGTCTGAAAATCAGCGTGGAACCTTGCGAAGTTTGCCTTCCGATTCTGTTCCTGTGGTCAGCGAAGTCATCTTGCGACAAAGGATGGCCAAACTGGATGCGGCCAGTCCTTTTCCTCTGGAATATCATCCAGATGTAAAAGCCTATATCGACATGTATGCCATGCGTAAACGGGGTTCAGTACAACGAATGCTTGGTATGGCGGAATTGTATTTCCCCATGTTCGAGGAAAAATTGGCGCGTCATAAAATGCCACTTGAGCTCAAGTACCTAGCCATTATTGAGTCTGCCCTCAATCCCATTGCAAAATCCAAAGCCGGCGCTTCAGGATTATGGCAATTTATGTTTGGAACCGGAAAATTAATGGGGCTTGAAATCAATTCTTATGTCGATGAGCGTTTGGATCCCGAAAAAGCGACAGATGCCGCTTGTCGCTACCTTAAATATCTACATAAGCTATATGACGACTGGGCGCTGGCGCTTGCCGCCTATAACTGTGGTCCCGGAAATGTGAATAAAGCCATCCGCCGCGCAGGAGGAAAAAAGTCGTACTGGGAATTGCGGCCCTTTTTGCCCAGAGAAACGGCGGGATATGTGCCTGCATTTATTGCGGCCAATTATGTTATGACTTACCACAAAGAGCACAACCTCCATGCGGTGAAACCCAAGTATCACTGGTATGAGGTAGATTCTGTGATGGTGAAAAGAAAGGTTAGCTTCCAGCAAGTGTCCACCTTTTTGGGTATGCCCATGGAAGACCTGCGTATGCTGAATCCATCCTATATTTTGGATGTGATTCCAGCGTCTGAGAAAGGCCGTCCCTTGTATTTACCCAAACTTTTGTTGGGAGATTTTATAACCAATGAGCCGCAGATTTATCAGTTTTTACAAACGCCACAAGAACCCCTTCAGGCGGATACAGCCATGACCAGCCATGGCTATAAAATGCTGGAGCATGTCGTAAGCCATGGAGAGTACATCAGTCAGATAGCCATGAAGTACCGGGTTTTGCCGGATTCCATTATGAGTTGGAACCAATTGAAGTCCCAGTCTCTTCATGCCGGCCAGCAATTGCGGGTGTATGTGCCGGTAGAAAGTACGCTTTCTGCTCCGGAAGTTACGCCTCGGCCTCAGCCCAGCAGTTCAGATATAAAATACCATACCGTTCGTTCCGGCGAGACCCTTTGGGCCATTGCCAAGAAATACGGCATGGGCCTAGAGGAAATTAAGCGTTTGAATGGTTTGCGTTCAGATCGCATTGCCGCGGGACAAAAGTTGAAGGTAAGACGATGAAAAACATTGGGTTTGCGCTATGGATGAGTTTGTGGGTTCTTTGGGGTTGTGGCCCCTCCGCCCCCTTATTACCCAAAGCGACCGGAGTGGAAGGCGACCTTTTATTGGTGGTGGATGCGCCATATTGGAAAAACCATCCCATTGGAGATTCCTTAAAGCAATTTTTTCAGCGTGAGTTTGTTGGCTTGCCGCAAGTAGAACCCACATGGAAATTGGCCCATGTGAAAGGAGATGATTTTAACCAGGGCTTTGCACGGAACAGGAACATCTTTATGGCGGTGATTCAAGAGGATCAACCCGGCATTGCTCCTTTTATAGAATGGGGAGAAGATGTGTATGCCAAAGGGCAGTTGATTTGCCGTATAGTTGCGAGTGATCCTGGCCATTGGCTTCAGTTTTTCAGTACCCAAAAGGCGGAGATTCATGCCCGGTTCAGGGCTTGGGATATGCGCAGTTTGAAGCAGCGCATCATGGCCCAGCCGTCCAAAAGCGCCATGGATACGTTGCGCACCCGGATGGGGATTTCCATGGTGATAGATGATGGGTTTGTGCCCGTTTTCGTAAGAAAAAATGTGGTTGTTTCTACTTACGAAGCCATTCGCAGGGAAGATGGAATGGATTTACAAGTGTCCAAAGGACTCATGACCGCGCGAATGCCCTATGTTTCTGTGGAGATGTTTCAGAAGGAAACCTTGGGTCGTATATGTGATTCACTAACGGCCATGGTCTATCATGGGGAAAAGGAAGGTTCTGTGATGATGATAGAACCCCGGATGGTGACCGACAGTGCTTATGTAGATTTCGATGGTCGCTACGCCATGGAACTTCGGGGTTTGTGGCGGATGAGTGCTGAAATTAAAGGTGGTCCATTTTTGATGTATGCAGTGCATGATGCGGCCAAAAATGAGTTGGTGGTTTTACATGGCTTTATTTTTTCACCAGGGGTGGATAAGCGGCAGGCAATGCTTCAGTTGGAGGCCATGTTGAGGTCGGCGAAGTGGTGAGTTAATAACAATACTTAGTGTCTTTTTTCGTTTAAAGTCTTGTTAGTCATGTATTCGTGAGCCACTTCTTTACGGCACGAGTTGGAAAAGTAGCAAACGCGACCTTTTCAAAAAAAGTCATATGCAAAGGTGATTTTTAGGCTCTTTGGATACTAAAACCTCGCCAACTCAAACTTAGGATATCCACGTACCCCTGCATCATTCACAAAGCCAATAAAACGCATTTTATAATACAAGCCACCGGTGTCTCTAATCATAAAAACCCGGTTGACCTCCACGACATAACTTTCGGTGTCGAAACTATAGGTTTTCCAGTCGTAGCCAATAACATCCCTCACCCGTGTAAAGGTGTAATTTGGAATATCTGAAAACAGAATGTCTGAAAAAGGCGTAGTAAAATCCCTTGCTACCTCTACTTCATAGGGATTGATTAATACTCCGTTGACGCTATATTCCTCATAAATACCTGTGCTGGTGTTCAACACCCTTCCGGTGTATTGGGTGAAAACCAAATCCCAATTGGCCGAAGCCGGCTCAATGTCCGGCAAAGGATTATCTGCATGTATTTTAAGATATGAGAAACTGCGGTCTGGTGTTCGCAATACGTTGAGCAAAGTATCTTGTGTGTTGTTAAGGTTGGCCATTCTCACAACATAGCCATCCTCATCTACACTTTGAATTTGGATTTTTTTCCGTCCCATGGTGTTCCCCTGTGGGGTAAAACCTAAATCCAATACAAAAACCACATTTCGCACGGTGGGTGTGCCGGATGAAAGGTCAGCCCAACCTCTGAGCGCCATAGAATCCGGTGCCGCTGTAGGTGCATCCGTTTGCCATGGGGCGCCTGCTGCCACCGAAGTTACATTTTCAAACGATTGTCCTTCTACGGCCAAAGCCCTCATGAAACGTGCTGAATTTAAATGGATTTCCCACATGCCCGGACGGGCGTCAAAAGCAAGATCCCATGCATCCCGAGAAACGTTTTTTACAATGGATTCTGTGCCAAGGTCCACAAAAATTTGGGTGTCATACAAAGGACCCATGGGAATGGTCATGACAGAAACACCGGGTGGCGATTGATACGGTGGAACCGGGGTGTCTTCTTCAAAACATCCCCAAACAAAGAATAGACTAAAAATCAGCCATGCGTGTCTCATGATCCAATTTGAAAATTATACCTCAACGTTACGCCAAGTGAACGGCCCCACAAGGTAGGTAAAGTGGCTGAACCGGAACTATGAGCTCCTCCGGAAGGTGCCGTTTGGCGAACATCCGTTACATTCAAAAGGTTCTTACCAATGACAATGACCTGTAAGCGGTTTTTAAAGAAGGATTGCGAATAACTCACATCTAAATTTGCAAAACTTCCAATGAGTCCTTCCATTAACACTTCAGTGTCAGTGTCTGGATCAATGGCCGTATACAGCACAGGCATGGTTCCTGTAAACTTAAAGAAACCTGTGAGTTTTCCCCTCCATTTGGGAAAAGATAGGGCTGCGTTGGTTTGGTACTCAGGATAAAATACCATGCGGTTGGTTTGACCGGCCAACGTATTTAAACCATTTTCTGTCCCGGTATAAGACATTCCCGCTCCCATGGAAAGGCGTGGACCGTCGTACTGTACTTGAAACCGCCCTCCTGCGGACCTAAAATAAGAAATGTTCTCATTTCTATAAATGATGGAATCGGGGGTGATGCTGGTGAGCACCAGACGAATTTGGTTATCAATGTCATTGAAAAATCCACCTAAAGTAAAATGCAAACGATGCTTGGTCTTAATCTTATGTTGATAGCCCAGTTGAAACTGGACGTTGTGAGATGTTTCTGAAGTGAGTTCAGGATTACCGAAAATCCGGTGGTTGATGTCTACAAACTCAAAGAAAAGTTCTTTTAGACTTGGGGCGCGAAATCCTCTGGCATAAGAGGCCCGAACATCCCAATTTTTCGCAAATCCATATTTTATGTGAAGAGATGGCGCCGGAACGGGGGTAAATCTGGAGTTCCAACCATACCGCACTCCGGGTTTCAACGTTAATTTGGGGTGTGGTTTATAAGTAATGGCCGCAAATCCGGCAGCGTCGATCATGTGCTGAAAGCCGTCTGTAATTCTTGGTCCACTGCCGGTTTCTGCATTGAATTCATAACCAGCCTGAATCTGCCACCGAGAAGAGTCCGGCATGTAGGTATAGACCGACCGATTAAGCCAAAGCTGAAACTCATCTATGTTTTGCCCAATGGGGGTTTCCTCTAAGGTGACTAAATCCTTTCGGAACGACTCTCTCGTGCGTACAAAATGGCCATAAGAAGCCGTGATGTCCAAATGGTGATGATTTTTTACAAATCCCTGTAGAAACAGGGCGTGGTTATGGCGAAGGGTTTCAAAATATTGGTCATTGGCAGAAACGAAGAAGGGGGCTTCCGGTCGGCCTTTGTTTTGAATTAGGTCCCTATAAAAGCTGCCCTGATAACGACCCTGTAGTCCGCCAAACCGATGGGAAATGGAAAGATCGGCCATGTATTGCTCTCTTGGTTTCCACGTTCTCGCACGTGAAGGAACGGAGTCATTGGGACTAATACCGGCAAAAAAGTACCGGCCGCCCGAAATTTGAACCAAGGTTTTTTTGAATTGCAGCCCAACAACTGCATCCAGGTTATATTGTCCTACCGATTCATAGTAGGTGCTCAAACGTCCTTCCAAAGCATGAGGCTGCTCTTTTTTGGTAATCAGGTTAATCACGCCACCTAAGGCGTTGGTGCCAAATTGTACACTCATGGGGCCTTCCACGATTTCTACCTTGGCAATTTGGTTTAAGTTGATTTGGGCTAAATCAATATTGCCATCTAAACGGCCAATGACGGGCACACCGTCAATCATAATTTTTACATTTTCACCCCCTACACCTTGCATGGACATACCCGCGCCTAAAATGGCATCTTGGGTGATCCGAATATTTAAATCCTGGCTCAATAAATCGCGCAGGTTTTGTGCCCCTTGGGCTTGAATGCGTTGTTGATCAATAACGCGAACTTTATACACCGACTCTTCGAGCCTAACGGGTGTGGCTTGTCCCGTTACTTGATAATCTGATAATTGATAGGGATTAGGTTGAAGTTGTTTCCGCAGTTCTCCCGCGTGAAAAAGCGTATCGGTCGTGCTTTGATATCCCATGTGAGATATTTTGACTACCACCGGGTTAGAAAACTCGAAGCGAACGGTTCCTTGTGCGTTGGTGATGTCCACTTTGGGTTTGGCGTTGCCTTGTAAAGGAAAAACCATCACATGGGCACCGAACATGGGTTTACCTTGTTCGTCCCGAATGTTCACCTCCAGCCCTTGGGCCGAGACCAGCCCGGCCCCAAGGAAGAAGGTTTGTAACGCTATGAGGAATTTAAAGAACACAGGTTTAGCGAATAATAACCGTAGAAGTAAATACTTTTCCTTCGGAAATTACACGGACCACGTAAGCTCCATTAGACAATCCCAACTGATGCACTGGGATGCTGCTGGTGCCATTTTCCATGGTTTGAGAAAACCAGACCCGACCCTGCATATCGGTTAATAAAAGCGTAGCCGGTGTCTGATTTGGCGTTTCTACATGCAAAATATCTGATACAGGATTGGGATATACTTCCGCGGCCAGGACGTTATTGTTTTCAATGCTGGCTGTGGCGAGTAGTCGTTTGTTGAAAAAGAATTTACCTCCACTTTGACCAACAAAACCAGTGAACCAGATTTGATAAAGTGCTCCTGCACGTGTTTCAATAAGAAAGGACATAGAGTCGGCCAATTGCCAGCTGTCATTGGCAAAGGCTTTCCAATCGTGACCAATGGCTACTAAGTCATTGGAAAGTGTTCCGGAAGAAGCGGTCACGTCATCTACATGCACATTGGCTACACGTGCGTTTTGAATGCCAACAGCAGGGCGCACGCCTACTACGGGATAGTACACTCCGGGTGATAAGCTGGCCTCGTATCTTTCAAAAACCAGTTCATAAGTGGTTTTTTCTGGCTCAGGATTTGTAACCGCACCCGTGTTAAGGTTCAGATAAAGGAAGTTTTTCCCGGTTTGGCCGGCACGAACCACGTTGATGGTGCTTTCGTTGCTGCCATCTAAATCGGCTACTTTAAGTTCAAAGGTTTGTGTATTGGCATGTAATGCAACAATCCACAATTTTTTAAAAGTGCCGGTGGTGGTTTTTACCACAAACAATTTTTCTCCTACTACATCATGAGAAATGGTATTGTAGTTGCCCCATCCATAGTTTGGGAAACCGGTGGCATTCACTTCAAATGCACCTGGGTCATAGGCGTTGATGTCATCATGGATTCTCATCCAGCCGTTGGAAGCGCCCATTCCGGCGGTGTCCAGACTTGCCCAGTTGGCGGTATCACCGGCCATATATTGCCATGCAGCTGCTCCATTTCCAGCATTTAAACGAATGGTAGAAGACATCACGGAATGTGAAGCCAGTTGAAGATCCCAGCCGGTGGAAGGCATGGTACCTACCGTACTGTTTTCTAAGCTGTAAAATGCACGGTTCGCATAACCTGGACCGAGGATTACAGAATCTGAAACAATGGCCTGTGCATTTCCTAAAAGAGGTAATGCAACCAATGCAACGGTAAAAATAGGTTTCATATATTGATTTTTGACTGGGACAAATGTACCACCACCCAGTCTTGTCTACAATCCCACCGTTTAGGTAATTGGGCTACCTAAGTTTAGGTATTCGAAGGGGCCAGCAATCGCTGATTGTAGGCATAGTTGAGAAGTTCAGCTGCATTTTTACAGCTTAACTTCTTGAGAATGTTTTTTCTGTGGGTGTTCACTGTGTGTGGCGACAGGAACAAGGTTTCAGCAATGTCTTTGGTGCTTTTGCCATTGGCAACCAGCAGGAAGATTTCCATTTCACGCTCTGAAAGCTGGTCATGTTTCTTTTCCTGATTGGCCGGTTGGGCGGCAAAACTCATTTCTACCAGAATGTCTACAATGGTTTGGCTGAAATAGCGTCCACCTTTCCATGCAGAATACAAAGCCTCTGGAATTTCATTTGGGTTGGAACTCATGTTCAACAGACCGACCACCCCGGTTTTATGCATTTGCCAAATCCAATCTTTGTCTCTGGCTGCCACCAAAACGGTTGGGCATTGCCTAAGCCACTGGGTATGTTGCTCTGGCATGGGATCCTGAAAAAATCCACTATGCTTGTCATCAATAAGTAATACGTCTACCTTCTCATGAAAATGAGCGGGTAAAGGATTAGGTAGTATAGACAGCTGTATTTCTGAACGTACCTCCAAAACCTGCATCACCGTAGCAAGCAACATGGGTTGCTCTATGGCCAAGCCAACAGTAAATAACGCAGGAACAGATTTCATAGTCACAAATATAGAACCAAAAAAGCGTAATTAGGTTCTTGGCTTTGTTCTTCGTTTCAGATAAAAGAACAGTTTATAAAGTGGTTTCCTTCATGATTTCAATCAAATAGGAAGAGAATACCAGCGAACACTATTTTACCGAATCGCGTATTCAGATTGCTCATAGGCTTGGTACGCCTTTCTTAATCCTTCTTCCAAATCTACTTTTGGCGACCAACCCAAGGCATGGATTTTGGATACATCCATTACTTTTCTTGGCGTTCCGTCTGGCTTAGAAGGGTCTGTTTGAATGTCGCCCTCGTAACCCACGATTTTTGCAATGAGTTTTGCCAAATCTAGTATGGAAATTTCTTTACCGGAGCCAATGTTAATGAACTCGCGATCTTCGTAATGCTGCATGAGGTACACGCAAGCTTCGGCCAGGTCATCGGCATATAAGAACTCCCTTAAAGGCGACCCTGTACCCCAAATCACCACCTGTGGCTGCTGGTTGATTTTTGCTTGATGAAATCGGTGAATTAATCCCGGAATTACATGGGAGTTTTCTGGATGATAATTATCATTTGGGCCATACATATTGGTGGGCATGGCGGAAATGAAGCGCTTGCCATATTGATCCATGTAGGCTTCACACAACTTGATGCCTGCAATCTTGGCAATGGCATAAGGTTCATTGGTGGGTTCCAGTAAACCGGTTAAAAGTGCAGATTCCTTTAAAGGTTGCGGTGCGAATTTGGGATAAATACAGGAGGAGCCAAGAAAAAGTAATTTTTCCGTGTGAAAGCGATGGGCGGCATGAATCACATTCAATTCTATCGCCAGGTTCTCATAAATAAAATCGGCCCGATAGGTATTATTTGCAATAATGCCTCCCACTTTTGCCGCAGCCAAAAAGACATATTTCGGCTGGTTTTCCTGGAAAAAGTGAAAGGTTTGGGCTTGGTCACGTAAATCTAACTCCTTAGAAGATTTCAGTAGCAGGTTTTGATACCCTTGCGCCTGCAAAGCCCTTACGATGGCAGAACCTACCAGGCCTTTATGTCCGGCGACAAAAATGGAGCCCTGTTTATCCATGGTTATTCAAAATAATTTGGGGTGATATAACCGCCATTGCGCAGATAAAGGTCTTGTTGAAAGAGCTTTACATCTGAGCTGACCATGTCATCAATTAACTGGTCCAGGCTATGTTTGGGCTTCCATCCCAGTTTGGTCATGGCTTTGGTAGGGTCGCCGATGAGTAAATCTACTTCCGTGGGACGGAAATAGGCTTCGTCTACCCGCACCACCACTTTTCCTTTTTCTACCTGGAACTCAGGTAAGGCGCAGTGAACCACCACTGCTTTTTCTTCTACACCTTCTCCGGAAAATTCAACGGTAATGCCCACGCGTAAAAAGGCTCGGCGCACAAATTCCCGTACTTCGGTAGTCACCCCGGTGGCAATGACAAAATCTTCCGGTGTTTCCTGTTGAAGCATCAAATACATCGCTTCTACGTAGTCCTTGGCATGTCCCCAGTCCCTTTGGGCAGATAAATTTCCTAAAAACAAAGTGTCTTGTAATCCCAAGGCAATACGCGCTACGGCCCGGGTGATTTTTCTCGAAACAAAAGTTTCTCCCCGAATGGGGCTTTCATGGTTGAAAAGAATGCCGTTACAAGCAAACATTTGGTAGGCTTCCCTATAGTTTACGGTGATCCAATAGCCATACAGTTTGGCCACACCGTAAGGACTGCGAGGGTAAAACGGGGTTGTTTCAGATTGAGGAACGGCCTGTACTAAACCGTATAATTCGGAAGTGGAGGCCTGATAAACCTTCGTTTTTTGGGTAAGGCCCAAAAGTCGCACAGCTTCTAAAATCCGTAGTGCCCCCATTCCATCTACGTTGGCCGTGTATTCTGGCTCATCGAAACTTACCTTTACATGGCTCATGGCGCCAAGGTTGTAAATCTCGTCGGGTTGAATTTGTTGCACCAAACGGATGATGTTGGTGGAATCGGTTAAATCGCCGTAATGAAGGATGAAGTTTCGGTTATCTGTATGTGGGTCCTGATAAATATGGTCTACCCTTTGGGTATTCAATAAGGAACTTCTTCTTTTTATGCCGTGAACTTCGTAGCCTTTTTTTAATAAGAACTCTGCGAGATAGGCGCCATCCTGCCCTGTGATTCCGGTAATCAGTGCTTTTTTCAAGGGGTTAAATTTCTCCAAAAATAGCAACTAATTTTAGACAAGTCATTTTTTGAGTAATCCAAACGATAGAATCTTCCTACAGCCTACCCGAATGGAATGAATCTTAATGAATCACCATCCGCAGCGTTTCTTGTCTGCCGGTTTCTAAGCGCATTAAAAGTTGGTATACGCCAGAGGGTAAAGCTGGAATTTGGCTTACGACTCGGTCCTGTTCATCTAAGGTAAAGTTGCCTTGATGCACCACCCTGCCTTGGCTTTGGACCAGCCAATAGGAAACACTTTTTCCCGACATGCTCGGCCAATGAATTTCAAAATCTTTTTTCACCGGATTAGGTTGTAGGGTAGGGGTTTCGGTAGGCTGAGAATAGGAGATCGGCGTGGAAAGGTCAGGCGATTTTACCAGATAAATGGCATGAAGGGTTACGTCTGCGGAGGTTTGGCTCGGTTGATTCGAGGAAAATGGGTTGGCGCTTTGGCTCAAAATGCCCCCAACACGATAGCCGACCAAAAGGGTATCTTGTTGGATGGCGTTCATTTGAAGTACTTTTCCCGGACCCCACGGTGCTTGGGCATACGGAAAAAATTCTGCACCAGCACCCATTCGGTCGGATAAAGTGTTTGGAAAAGCTGCTTCAAACCATTGACCCTGTGCGTTTCGACTAACCCGGCTCAAGGTTTTTACAAACGGGACCTGATCATCTTGTACCAATTGGCCATTCTGATAATCATATTGACTGATTCCTCCAATGAAAAGGGCATGCGAAACTTGTTGTTGTGCATCCCAAATGCCCACTTTAGCGCTGTGATAATGACTTAAATACTGGTTAAAATCTGTTCGAGGTTGAAATCCATTTTTTCTGATTTCAACCGGATAAAGAAAAGGTAGGTCGGCTTGCACTTGAAAGACGCCGGAGGAAATCGTGTAAAACAATCCATTGGTATCCTGCATGGGAACCAAATTATAGTCTCGTCTGCGTAAATGGACAGGATCCTGCCAAAGGGAATCAGTGACGACGGAAAAACTAGCACCGGACGGCAGGATGCGAAACCAGCGGATGGCATGGGTATAAGCTTGGGTAAAGGTGGGGTTGCCCATGGGGTTATACCGCCCGTCGAATCGATGCCCACCGGCCAAAACCCAATGATTTCCCCATTTGACCATTTGCCCACCGGTAACGGCCATGTCCTGATTGGTCACCGTTTCTACATGAGGCTGAAGACTTTCTCCTGATTTGATGGCTTGGATAAATCCTGATACATGAATAAGGGTAATGCGTGGATGGGTGATGTGGTTGTTGGCTGTGGCAGAAAATCCATAGCCGCCCACAATGACCAAACTGTCGTTAGATTGCGCAAAATTGAGATTGGTTGAAGACAATTGCTCCACCACATCCGTAGGCAGGCTGTTTAGATTCGATTCCCAGGTTTGCCCTGTTTCAAAGTTAAACACGTAGGCTTTTTGGTTGGCCGAAGCAAAAGGAAACGCATTGAAAGGCTGCCTGGCATGAATACCATCTAAACGACCTCCAACTAAGACATATTCATTTCCAAGCTGTCCGAAAGCAAAACTATGAACTCCCGGAAATCCTTGGTGGGTGAAGGGCTGAACGAGTAACTCAAAGGGAAAGCCAGGGGTTTGACCCGATAAAGAAGCAAGACTTAGACCACCCAAGGCCACAAAAAATAGAATCGTCTTTCGTACTATGGTTGGCAAGCATAGAAAGTGAGAGGCGTAATTCATGATTAGGATCGTTGGTGAGGAAAAAATACGTTTTACATGAAGGGTCAGTTAGACCACTCATTTTCCCAATGAAGGTAGAAGCCAAACATGTCACCCTACGTGACAATTGTCACCAATGGAAGTGCTCCTTATCTTAGGATGTATAATTTTCCGAATCCAGCCTTAAAATAGCGGTCGATGGAGGTAGCCCTGCGATCGATATCGGCTCCACCCATACGGGCTTCTACTTTATAAATATAGACGCCTGTAGCCAGTTTGTCTCCAAACTCATCCGTTCCATCCCAAGCAAATTCGGTGATGTTTTTTCCGATGCGAATAGGACCTAACTCATCCATGGTAATTTCCCGTACCACTACACCTGAAGTGGTCATAATTCTTATGGTCAATTCATCAGGAAGAACGGAGCCTGTTAAAGTGAAAACAAACCTTGTGGAGGTGGAAAATGGATTTGGGTAATTGATGAGTTCAGTGATGGTGCTTTGATTAACCACTTCAAAACGAATGATATAATCGTAATCTCCATCGCCTTTTCCGGAGCGATTACCGCTTCGGTCTCTGGCCCTGGCCATGAATTCATATTTTCCATCAAGTCCGGTAAAGTCTGGTCGGTATTCGATTTCAGCCCTGTTTAAATTACCATTGGCCGGTGAAAAAGTAACTTCGGGTGACCCCATGTAAATTCTGCGCAGGGTAGAGGAACCCGGCGGTCTCAAGTATAACTCATAATCTGCCGTGTCGTTCAACGGAAGCAGGTTGTTATCGTCTGTAAGCCGAACCATGATGACGGGCTTGGCAGATACCAGATCTCCGTCCATAATGGGCAAGCCATCAAAAGTAACTTCAAGCAAAGGATTTATGCGGTCCGTTCCAACAATGAAGCGCCGTTCTGCCACATTATTCAACAGGGTAATTTCTCCAAAAGCTCCGGGCATAGCCGGATTGTTTACATCAATCCGGATTTGGTTTGCGCCGGGATAATTCATGGAATTCAAGGCAATGGAATCCACAAAAAATTGTCCGGGAAGGGTATTCGCGCCTCGATGGTCGATGAGGGTCGTTTGGTTGTTTCGGTCCAAGATTTGGTACCGAATGTTGCAGGAGTCAGCGGGTTGGTCTCCGATATTTTCAATGGCTATGGCCATAGAAAAGGGATCTCCTTGGCTTAGTGAATCAGACTGAAATTGGAAAAAGCGGGCAGGATTTAACGCCAATTCAGGTACGTTATCGAACAAGACGTGCCACTGTTTGAGCTGTGCCGGCTTTAATGTTTGGTCATTTCGGGTAAAAGCCGATAGCCTGAGGTAGGGATAGGTGGCGGCAGAAATGGTATCATTCAAAGTGTTGAAAATCTGAACGCCTTTTGGCAGGGCCGGAATGAGCAAGTCTTGTTGGCCATTCGCTTTAATGCCGAAGACTTGCAAGAAAGTGGAGTCTTCCGGAACGGTTTCTAAGGCGGAGGTTTGCCAAGTGAGTGAACGCCATTGGGTAGAGGGTCCAATTCTTGGTGAACTGTAAGACCCATACACCCAGTCGGTCACCAAATCGGTTTCCATTTCGATGTAATCACAAGGCGTATTTCCAACAATTTCAATGGCTGTGCTAGGATCGCCTTTTTTAGCAAAGAAGATATAAGGCCTTCCGATACCATTGGTGGCCAACGTTCTCAACGTGTCCGCTCCTAGGTTTTCAAAACGTTGAATAAGTGGATCCGGCCAATTGCCCGGTGTATTAAATACGTTGTTGTTATACGTATAAGCTAATACATAATAATCATTTGGTACTGCATCTAACAAAAACTGCAAGCCATCTCGCTGGTTTGCGGAGTTTAGCCAATAAATAAAATACTTTTCTGGTCTTTGCTTGCAAGCATTATGGTTGGCATTCCCATAATTATTTTGCTGGTTTAACGTTCCCCAGCCAGTTTCCCACGGCTCTAGAGTAATGGGGTTTATAACCGCCACATAAATCCCAGGCGTCACCTGACATCCATTGTCTTCCTGAATGGTTCCGTCAATCGTATATAGGGTATTGGTATAGGTCAGTGGTCCCATACAACCCAATACTTTACACCCTAGTTTTTTCCTAACAGGGGAAAAGCTAAAACTGGTAGTAGGTGTATCTGCCTCCAGATAAAGTAGATTATTGTCGGTGATCTGGGCAAACCGAGCTTGCCCCCAGCCGGTTCTATTGGCAATGTATTGAAAACTGGCGGTCCTGAATCGGAAGAAATTCCCTGTTTGCATGGAATCTATGCCTGTTCGCCAGTACACCACCTGCGAATCCGGTAAAGTGATGGCAGGCGACCAGCTAATGACGCCTCCAGACGACTGAATGATGGTATCTCGAAGGAAAGGACTCGAAAATGTTTTCACCGTATCCATCCATAGCCGATAGCTGCGCACGGGTGCAAATGGGTCACCAGTAGACGCCCTAACCACCGGGCGTGATTGTGGAATGACGCCGTATTGTCTAGGATACACAGGAATCAGGTCACTCGATGAAATCCTGAAAGCAAGAGAAATGAAATTGTTGGATTCTGACACCTCAGCAATTTGGTTAATTGGATCTACTGAAATGTCTAAAAATTGATTTCCCACATCGGTAGGGCGCATCCGAAACCAAACCCTTGCGGTGTCGGTGAATCCAATGGATGGCAACACGTCTACCGCCGTGGTATCCGTTCCATTGGCCCGTCTCCATCGAAATGAAACCGTAACACTATCCAGCGGTTTCGCTCCCAAGTTTCCTATTCTTGCCTGGACCTGAAAGGAATCTTGCTCGGTGGTGATGTCGGCTTGTAAATTCACAAATGAACTGCGAATAAACAAGTCGGGTTGGGTGGGAATCCGAAATCGAATGGCCGGATCTCCATGCAATTGCATTTGAAAAGTGGTGATTTGAAGCAAGTTACTTGCGGAAGCTGTGGTGTTGGCCGTAATGGTGCGGCGCATACTTTCGCCCAACGTCCGACCAAAATTATCCCTTGAAAAGCGACGATACAAGGTATCTGTATAGATGTTCAATAAGCTTGAAATGCCCGGACTACCCGAAGCAATAAATCCAACCGCAGCTTTTTCCGGTTCCAATACAAAACGCTCACTTACCAGATACTCAGGATTGAAAATATCTCCTGAAAGACATGAATTGGCAATAAGTGTAAAATATTTCCCTTGGTTTAGATAATTGGCCGGGTCATCTATGTTTTGGTCAAATCCTTGACCGGAACCATGCCCAAAAATGGTAATGAGTGAAACGCCTTCTTCATTGATTAATTTCCTCACTGAGTCTACCACACCAATTTGTATGGGAGCGGATGTGTTTTTTAAAAAGGTATGGACAAAACCTCCTAACCGGACGCCTTGGGCATGCGTGCTAAAGTTGCTCAGGTAAAATGCGAGTAATTGTTGCTCTGCCAAGGTCTTTCCTCCGCCCATGTGCAGGATGTTTTTCATCCAATAATCTGCGGAATTGGTTTCATAGGTCTGCATCTTTCTTAGATACGCATCTACTTGTGCGTCATTCTCTACTGCCAAACGACCAATGGCCACCTGCTGTCCGGGTTGTCCCAACAACCTATATCCATAAAGATTATCTGTGGGCGGTACCCCGAATCCAGGCACAAGGTTTCTGGGATCCAAAACAGATGTGTTGAAATACCTAAGGTTATTGGCAATTCCTTTTCCGATAATAAACAGGTGCTCAGGTTTTATGGTCCATTGTTGTCGTGTAAACTCCAAAAGCCTTTTGATGGCTATGGGATGACCTTGAATTCCGTAAGCAAACAAATCATATAAATCGGCCACATTTACGACCAAGGGCTGATAACCCGTGAGACTCCGGAAATTGGCATAACGGCGCGCGGAGGCCAAAAGGTTGTTGTGGGTTACAATTAAGTAGTCGTAATCTCTATATTGGTCTCTTATGTTAAAGAACTGACCATCTGTACCAACCGGAAGAACCGTAGTAATGGTCACCGCCTGGGATTCCGCTGACAGATAACAGCGGCGACTTTGGGTGCCATTGGGCAACACGCCCCGATATCTGCCACCTGCGCCCGCTGGTTGCATAGGAATTCGGTGGTTTCCTGTAAGGTCATATAGCCAAACTACACCGCCCGCATTGTTAAATGATTGAAGAATGAGCCCTGTTTTACCCGGACCGGAGGCAGGAATGTTTAAAAATTGCTTTTGTCTTCCTCCCATAACATAGGTTTGGGGTAAGACGGCGCGCACTTCACTTAATCCATTGCGGGTTTGGGTAGAAAACGTATTCAAATAAGCCACAGTGACAGGACCGGAGGTGGCGGCAGATAAGGCTGCACCACTCACGGCATATACATACTTCTTGAAAGTGTAACCTTCCAAAGTGTCCACCGTCAATACCTGTGTACCAACCCTAATTTCTCTCAAGTGGTCTCTGGTAAAAGCGTTGGGGTTACTTGCGGAAACGACCCTCAACTCCAAAGTGCCATTCTCCGGGGTATAAAGTGAAGTTCGGGTGTTGGTAAAAGGCGCACTGTTCCAAGAGGGCGTTACCGTAGAGGCATTCGTAACGACAGAGGTGAGTCCTGCTCCCGGTTCGTATTCCGAATTTGCCACGCCACCGCTGTAATTGTTTCCTGTGTAATAAAGGTTGTAGTTCGGGTTAAAAAACAATTCATAAAAATAATGACTGGAAACAGGGTGGGGCGCCAAGGTGGTATCTGTTTCAAGTTTAAAGCGTTTGTTATTGATCTGGGAATTCCAGGTAAGGAAATAATAGGAGGTATTAGAAAAGAGACTTTGGTTACGGTGCGGGTGCCAGTCTGGGTTGGCATAAAGCGTAGTATCTAACCAGCCATCGTTTCGTATGCCTACAAACTCAATAAAATCGTTTGGGTCAAAGCTTCCATCTACGGTTCCACTTACAAAAATGGGAATCTCCTGTCCACGGAAAAATACTTGAAAGTTTCTGGGGTCTATGGTGCTTACAGGAATACCGGCAGCCGCCAAAACAGGCTGTGATACCCGGTGTACTCCTTCGGTGGTTACAGGCAACTTATAGTAACGTTGACTAAAATTAATCCACTCATGACCTAAGGTTTGTGCCACCAGGCCGGTGCACAGCATCAGACAAAAAATGATGGATATCGAAAAATAACCTACCTGTCTCATGGTGTGGTGGTTTTAACGCCTTTTTTCAAATCCAGACGAATGGAAAAAACATGGCTAACGCCCATCAGCTGGCTTCCGAAATTCGCAAGGGTATAGTCAATGTTCACCGCTTTGATGCGAAAACCAATACCTGCAGTCGGCATAAAGGCAAGCGACTTTCCATCGAATCCTCCTCCAGGCGTAACGTTTTTGGTGAACTGGAAACGTCCTACGCCGCCCCTTAAAAACACCATGTCTTTAAAGCCAATTTCCAAACCTGCAGACGGATCCATGCTTATGGGATCGCCTTGAACGAGTACGTTTCTTCGTCCATCTGTGGTGAAGGTGAGGTTGAATTCGGGTTGAATTTTGAATCCGGCAGGTAATTCAAAACTATAGCCTGCTCCCAATATAGCGCGAGGAACAGCAATTTCCGTGCTGTTGGAAATGATCTCATTGCCGGTTTGGGCGAAAATAACGCGAAACGTTTCGGTATTGTAAGAAAAATTAGTGATGGTAGAACTGATGTCCCTGAACATAAGACCAAAGCGCCATTTTTTGGGTGTCCAGCGCAGGCCGGCATCTAATCCAAAACCCCAGCCCTCACCAAATTCTCCCACCGCTCGGTGAAGTACTTTCACCGTCCCGCCAATGCTCAATGGAATGTCTTTGAATTTCCGCGCATAACTAAACATAAAAGCATAATCTGCAGCCGAGAAACTTTTGACCCGATCATAATCTACCTGCCCATTGGCATCAATCAATTCCAAAGTGTTGGGAATATCATCTACCCCGGATCGAATAAAGGTGAACGCTCCGGCATCTCGTTCACTAAAACGAATCGCCAAACCTCCGTAATCATATTTTACAATGCCTGCGAAATGCTCATTATGCATAAAAGCCAACTGAATATCTCTGCGCATTCCCGTAAGCCCCGCCGGATTCCAATAGGCAGCGGTGGCATCATCTGCCGAAGCTACCGTAGCATTGGACAAAGCCAAGCCCCTACAACCTACCCCAATATCAAGAAACGCATTGGCATATTTCACGGTTTGGGCCTGAAGGCCTGAAAACCACAAAATATTTAACCAAAGCCAAAGTTGTATTCGCATGCAATGGGTTCATTGAAAGGGCTAAGGTACAAAAACAGGCGTGGGCAAATCAAATTTTCCACTACCATTTTTTTTATATGCAAATTAAATTTGGTTTCTATGGATTTAAAAACGTCCAATCTTCCTCCTAAATCGAGAATCAGGTCTTTCATGCCTTTTATGTACTTTTACCCCATGCGCCGTGTGATTTCTTTTCTTCCAAATCTTCTCACCTTATTCAATTTGATGTGTGGCTTTACGGCCATTGGGTTGGCTATGACCTTGCCTCGCCCTGGTGAACAGGAAAGTTTGGCCTTTACTTTTCAGATGATGGCTTGGTGTATGGTGGGTTCCGCACTTTTTGATGTATTTGATGGTTGGGCGGCCCGTGCCTTAAGGGTGACTTCCGCCATTGGAAAAGACCTTGACTCCCTTGCGGATGTCATTTCTTTCGGGGTAGTGCCCGGATTGTTTTGCTTTTTGTTGATACAATCGGTTTGGCCGATTCAATGGCCCCTTTTCCCTGTTTTTATTGGTGCAGCGCTTATCCCTGCCCTTTCTGCTTTAAGGCTGGCACGATTTAATCATGATGTGCGCCAAACAACAGATTTTTTTGGTGTTCCCACTCCATTTTATGGTTTGCTATGGATGGCTATGGCCCTGCGTCAGGGACTGGAGGTCTCATTTTTTCCATTGGTCTTGCTCCTTGCATCCGCGCCCATGTTGTTGGTAGATGTACGCCTCTTTTCTTTAAAAGGATTTCAGAAAAAAGGCCAAATCCGTGTTTCAAAACGAATTTGGCCTATGCTATTTTTATTGGGCTTACCTGCCTTATGGTGGGTTCCCGGAAGTTGGGGCATTCCCTTGGTCCTTCCTTGGTATGTCCTTTGCTCCCGTGCCTTTTTCAGGGCTGCATGAAGCGCTTAAGGCGCAATGGTTAATTCTTGCACCAATCGGTTGGCGCCACCCAGTTTGTCAATACAGAACAAAACATAGCGGATGTCTACATTGATGGTTCTTTTCACACGGTCATCAAAAACGAGATCTCCAGCCATTCCTTCCCAGTTTCCATCGAATGCTATACCAACAAGTTCTCCTTTTCCATTGATCACGGGTGAGCCACTGTTTCCTCCGGTGATGTCATGGTCTGTAAGGAAATTGACCGGCAAGAAACCTTTTTTATCTGCGTAGCGACCAAAATCTCTGGCTTGTAGGGCTTGCTTTTGATTGGCCGGCACCAGGAATTCAGGATTTTCAGGATTTTCTTTTTCTAAAATTCCTTCATGACTGGTCATGTAAGTGTACACTTTGGCTTCCGGTCCTGTGTATGCCCGTGCTGTACCGAAAGATAAACGCAGGGTAGAGTTGGCATCCGGATAAAAGGCTTTGTCAGATTGAAATTTCATGAGTCCGGCCATCCATGTTTTGAGCATATCTCCCTCTTGTTTCCTGAAGTAATTGAGGTTTTTACTCAAGGGTAACATGAGGTTGTGGTAGGAAAGATAGATTTGGAAACCAAGATCTTTCTCCATGGTTTTCACATTAGGTTTGGCCCAAAATTTTGCCAGTCGCATGGAGTCGGTTAAAACGGATTTTTGAAAAACCTGCTGAGCCAAAGCATCATACATGTCTCCGCCTTTGGGTGCTTTTAATTTGCTTAACGTTTGGCGATTTATTGTAGTTGGCAATTTATCTGGAGGGAGTGCCTGAACTACTATGCGCACCATTTCCGCAAATACTTTTTGGTTGGTAGGGCCATGTGATTTTTCAAAAATAGGTAAAGTGGCATCTTTTGCCTTGGCCAGTGCGCCGGCTATTTTTTCAGCATCTTTTTCAGGAGCAGTGGCTTGCTCATACCAGCTTCGAACCCGGCTTCCCACCACCATGGGCACGGTTGAGCCAATGGTTTGGGTGAGGTAAAGTTCTTGCATGAGAAAATGATGGTATTCAGAATAGAGCTTTCTAAAATCATCGACTAAAGTGGCATACATGGCCCGGTCTGCGCCCGTTTTGGCCCATTCCATGTAGGCAAAGGCCAATTGGCTGGCTGGGCTTCCCACTTCAGGGTCTTTAAACGCTTCAATTACGCCTCTGAAATATTTTTGTCCGTTAGCCAATCGTGCTTCTGTGCTTGCGAGGTTCAGGCGAACCACTTCGCTTTTCTCCATTTCTTCTTTCATCCGGCGAATTCTTCTGGCATACACATCGGCGCGTACAGGATATTCGTCATTCACTTTAAATTGTAATGCGGCCGGTGGTAAATAGCGGGTTGTACGGCCCGGAAATCCTAGGATCATGGAAAAATCTTTTTCACTCACCCCTTTTAAGCTGATAGGGAAATGATGGCGGGGGCGGTAAGGCACGTTTTCCGCAGCATAAGGTGCCGGTTTGTTGTCAGGTGATGCATAAATCCGAAACACGGAAAAATCTCCCGTATGTCTGGGCCACATCCAATTGTCTGTGTCTCCTCCAAATTTACCAATGGACTCTGGTGGTGTTCCAACAAAACGAATGTCGCGGAACTCTTCATAGACCCAAAGAAGGTATTGGTTGCCATAATACACTGGCGTAACCACGGCATGATAATTTCCAGCTCCTCGCGCCTCTTGGACCACCCGTTTAATGGCTTCATCCGGATTGTCGGCATAAATGATGCGGTCGGTTACGTCCTCAATCCGATATAGGATGCGTACGAACAAATCTTTTACGGGTAATTCCCCGGCAAAATCTTTAGCCCAGTAACCATCGCGAAGATGGTTGGCCTGCGGTGTAGAAAGCCCTGCGATGGCATCAAACCCACAATGGTGGTTTGTGAAAACGAGCCCTTGCTTTGAAACAATTTCTCCGGTGCAAAAACCGCCAAAATGTACAACGGCATCTTTAAGAGATGGTTGGTTCATGCTATATATGGCTTCCGCAGGGAGTTGTAAGCCCAGTTTTTGCATCATACCATAATATTCAGATACGCGGTTGGGCAACCACATCCCTTCGTTGGCCAAAAGATGAAGATGGCTTAGAAGGAACAATAAAACCATCAGGGGTTTAGTAAAATAGCGCATAGGAATTCGTTTCTAAAAAATTGTTCGGGCCGAATATACATTTATTTTAGGAGACAAATATTGGTTTTGGGGAAGCCCGTAGTTACCCACAATTGAAGCCCTGTCTATAAATTTAAAGATTTAAAGAAATTATGGATGCCATTTTTAGGTGAAAAACCTAAGTCTCAACACCAAACTAATTTAGAATTAATCTAAAGAGCAATTTCAATGAAAAAATACAAACAAAATGGCGGCAGGATGAATTCTTATAGTATTTTTGCGTCGATTGTCAATAGCATTTTTTAACGCTATTCGTAATTCATCCTTCTATGCGTAACGTGAAGAGGATCGCTGGTATATGGAACACCTTAATGGTGTTTACCGTATTAATGATCACCCCGGCAGTACATGCCGAAGTAAACAAAGACAATGGTAAAGCGCTGTTCAAAGCACAGTGTGCCAAGTGTCACTATGTAACCGACAAAAAGTTCGTTGGCCCCGGCTTAAAGGGTGTCCGCGAGCGTTGGAACGGAGATGACAACAAGCTCATCGCCTGGATTCGGAACTCTTCTGAGTTTCTGAAAACAGGGGACGCTTATGCCAATGCGCTTTACAAAGAGTACAACAACTCTCAAATGCCTGCTTTCAATCTCAGCGATGATGAGATTTTAAGCATTTTGGCGTACATCGACGATCCTGGAACGGATGCACCCGCAGCCACGGCTACCGCAGATGGTGCACCTGCCGCGGGCGGAGCTCCTGCCGAAACGGAATCTGATGGCACCATGCTGACTATCATTCTGGTCGCTGCAGCCATCATCTTACTGGTGGTAGCACGTTCACTCAATGGTGTAACCAAAGCCCTGGAAAATATTCGTAGAGAAAAGGCTGGTGAAGCCCCAATTGAAGAAAAGTCCGGTTTTAGCACAGCGAAAATTACCCAGTGGATTGCTGGACACAAGCGCATCTCAGGTGTTGTGGCGGTGGTGATTGTGAGTTATCTCGCCGTACAAGGTTTCAACGCCCTTAATTCTATTGGTGTATATCAAGGATACGAACCGGAGCAGCCGATTAAATTTAGCCACGCTTTGCACGTAGGACAAAATAAGATTGATTGTCAATATTGTCACTCCACTGCGGCAAAAAGCAAGCATGCCAATATTCCTTCTGCCAACGTATGTATGAATTGCCACAAGGCCGTGCAGGAAGGCCCACAATATGGCCGTGCAGAAATCACCAAGATCTATGCATCTATTGGTTGGGATCCCATCGATTTGAAATTCATTCCGAATTACAATGAAATGCCTAGAGAACAAGTAGAGGCTTTGTATAAGAAGTATTTAACTGAAAATGGTCAGGAAGATGCTTTTGAAGGGGTAAAAGCTCAGATTCAAAAGCCTATTGAGTGGGTTCAAATTCACAACCTACCGGACCATGCTTACTTTAACCACCAGCAACACGTGGCCGTAGGTAAAGTGGAATGTCAAACTTGTCACGGTGATGTAGGGAAAATGGAAGTAGTATATCAAGCTTCTCCATTGACCATGGGCTGGTGTATCAATTGCCACCGCAAAACGGAGGTTCAGTACGCTTCTAATGGCTACTATGAGCGGCTCCACGAATATTATAAGTCCCACAAAGGTGAATACGAAATGAGGGACGGCCAGGCCTTTACCGTTGAAAAAATCGGTGGCCTTGAATGTTCAAAATGTCATTATTAATCTCCAACGATCACGATCGCTATGAGCAACAATAAAATTTATTGGAAAGGGTACGAAGAACTGGAGAATACCCCAGGTTTTCAGCAAAGCCGTGACCAAGAATTCCCTGAATCGCTTTCTGTAGATCAGCTGATTGGGGATGATCAACTGGCGGCTTCTGCCACCAATCGCAGAGATTTTTTGAAATTCCTTGGTTTTGGTGTCGGTGCAGCTACGCTTGCAGCTTGTCAAACACCCATTAAAAAGGCCATTCCTTATGTGATTAAGCCTGAAACCATCACTCCGGGTGTAGCTAATTTTTATGCTTCTACCTATTATGATGGGCATGATTTTTCCAGCGTTTTGGTAAAAACGCGCGAAGGCCGTCCCATCAAGGTGAAAGGAAACAAACATTGTCCACTGACCAAAGGTGCGACCAATGCGCGCATCCAAGGGTCTGTAATCATGTTGTACGACAACAAAAGGCTTAAAGGTCCTTTGGCTGCTGGACAACCTACCACTTGGACAGAAGCAGATAAGAATATTCAACAGTCCTTGGAACAAATCAAAGCGGCCAATGGTCGTATTGTGATTTTGACTCAGACGTTGATTTCTCCCTCTACATTAGCCGCGATCGCTTCTTTTAAAGAAGCCTATCCTACCACAGAAGTCGTTCAATACGACGCGGTTTCTTTTAAATCGATTCGTGCAGCGCACCAAGCCACCCATGGCAAGGCGATTATTCCTACCTACCATTTTGACAAAGCAGAAAGCATTGTGTCTTTCGGTGCAGATTTCTTAAATGGTTGGTTGATGTCGGGTGCATATGAAACCGGCTACGCGGCTTCTAGAAACCCGGACCGTGCCACCATGTCCCGGCATTTCCAGTTTGAAACTCACTTGTCTTTGGCGGGTTCGAATGCGGATTACCGCACCATGGTGAACCACGCGGATTTGAAGAAATCTTTGGTTGCACTACATCAATTCATTGCCCAGAAAACCGGAAACACAGGTGGCGCCAAAACTGAAGGTGCTTTCTTGGCCGATGTAGAGCGCGCCGGTGAACACCTTTTGGCGCATAAAGGCAAAGGACTTGTAGTGTGCGGCATCAATGATGCTTCCTGCCAAATTTTGGTGAACCAAATCAATACTTGGCTTGGAAATTATGGTTCTACGATTTCTACGGACATGGCCCTTGAAATGTTCAAAGGTGATGAGGCCGCAGTAGATCAGCTAGTAAAAGATATGGGTGCGGGTAAAGTTTCTGCACTTCTCATGTACGGTGTAAATCCAGCCTACACTTTGGCTAATAGCGCTTCCTTCAATGAGGCACTTGGCAAAGTTTCACTCACCGTTAGTTTTGCTAGCCGTCCCGAAGAAACACAAGCCGCGTACATTCTTCCTGATCATCATTATTTGGAGTCTTGGGGTGATCACATGCCAGTAACCGGGCATTATACCCTTCAACAGCCTACGATTAATCCGCTGTTCGACACACGCCAAGCCCAAGAATCTTTCTTGGTTTGGAGTGGAAATGCTACACGCGGTGACCGCTATAACACCACTTGGAGAGATTATATTCGCCAACGTTGGGCCAATACTGTTTTGGCTGGCGCAGGTCTCAATTTTACCTCCGCTTGGCAAGATGCCCTGCATAATGGTATGTATGCCGGAACGGTTGCTTCCATTTCCGAAGGTGTTCTTGAAAGCACTGAAAATGTAGTGATGGATTCCGCTAACGTGGCAGCACAAGTTTTAGCAAGTGCCGTTTCAACCAACTGGGATGTGGTTCTTTACCAAAAAGTGGGTATCGGATTGGGTGACCAAGCCGCCAATCCCATGTTGCAAGAATTCCCTGACCCCATTTCCCGCGTTAGCTGGGACAATTATATTGCCATGGCGCCTTCCGATATGGATGAGCTTGGCTTTAATAAACTCATGGGACAGGAGCAGTATGCCCATATGGCAACTGTAAAAGTAAATGATGTGACGTTGACGCTTCCTGTGTTGGCACAGCCCGGTCAAGCGCCCAAAACCATCTCTATAGCTTTAGGCTATGGTCGTCCTGTTGGAAGAAATCAGGATGATGTAGTGGGAGCGAATGCTTTCCCGCTCATCACCCTACAAAATGGTTTTGCTCAAACAGTACTTTCAGGTGCTGAAGTAGCAGGTGCGCCCGGTAAATATCAGTTAGCTGGTATTCAAACCCACCATACCATGATGGGTCGGGATATTATCAAAGAGACATCTCTTACAGAATATCAAAGCAACCCGCGTTCAGGAAATCCGGCCAAAACCATGCACACCAACATGAAGGATTTGATTCCTGAAGGTGGCCATGAAGCGCCGATTGACAAAATTGACTACTGGCAGGAGTTCAAAATGGTAAACCACCGTTGGGGTA
>CAZRHR010000015.1:0-25987 GCA_964599915.1 uncultured Candidatus Competibacteraceae bacterium
GAAGGGGGAGCGGAAAACTTCCGCTCCTTTATTTTTTATCGGACACTAGTGATTTTCATTATAAAAAATAAGAAAGATTAGGGCGTGGTTGAAAATATAGAAGGTGTATTTACAAGACTACATCAAGCCATGCCGCTTTCACTTAGCGCACCAGCGTGACCATGCCTCTAAGGTCGTGCAAATCTCCATTGGCCATTTCTACGTAAGCGTGGTACACATATACGTCATTTTGGGCAGGTTTGCCTTGGGGGTCTAAACCATCCCAGCCTTTGGCGGGCGAGTCTGTTTCATACACGGCATTTCCCCAACGGTCGTATACGACCAGATTAAACTGGGTGTAACCCGCCACCACGGCGGTGAAAAATTCATTTAATCCATCGCCATTTGGTGTGAAGGCGCTAGGAATGAAAATATTACATTCTACTTTGGTTTGTATGCCAAAGAAGCCATTACAGCCTGCGCTATCGGTGACCACCAGTTGGAATTCCAGGTTGCGGTCTGGGAAAAAATCAGGGGTCAAACAGGTGTCGCAACTGACCCATTGCGGAAAATTCCACTGATATTGATAGGGTGGAATCCCGCCTTGAACAGCCAGATTAGGGGTAAATGATTCCCCACATAAAATTTGGTAAAGTCGGTTTCCAAATACCTGTATGGTATCGCGGTCCTGCAATAAAATCAACGAATCTACTTGACAGCCATTGGCATCTGTAATGGTGGTTTGATAAAAACCGGGTGCTAAATTACTGAGTTGCTGACTTGGTTGATACACAAAGGGTTGAATTCCGCCAGAAGCACCCAAAAGAATGGTGCCATCCATTCGTCCCGCGCAGCTTGGCGAAACCCCCACTGTTTGGTTCACCAATAATGCGGGTTCAACCAGAGGAATTTGAAGGTTTATTGTTTGGCCGGCCTGGTCTGTTACCACGACATCGTAGGTGTTGGGGCCTAAATTGCCTGCATTGTTGGTGGCATTGTTGGGCAATTGAACCCACTGATATCCATACCCGGGACAGCCGCCCGATGCTTGAATTTGAATGGTTCCATCGTTGGCACCAAAGCAGGAAATATTTACATTTCCATTGAATTGTGAGGTGGTGAAATTGGCCGTTAAAGCTGGTGGTTGCACGGTTACGGTGGCAACGCACTGACTTACGTTTCCACCCACATCTGTGACTGAAAGGGTGGTTTGACTTTGGGGCGCATCCGCACAGGTAAATTGTAACGTACTTAATGCCAATCCGGTAATTCCGCAATTGTCTGTAGAGCCAGCGTCAATTTGCCCTACTTGGATGGCAGCGGTTAAAGTGATGGGGTCTAGCTGTACCACAACATTTTGGCAAAGTGCCACAGGAGGAATGGGGTCGCCAATGATGACGTTAAAAGTGAAGGTAGAATCAAAATTCACATTTTGCCCGTCATTCAAGGTAAGGGAAATGAGTGCCGTTCCTTGAACCCCGGGCACCGGAGTTATGGTCAGTTGTCGGTTGGCACCGGGCTGTCCTGTGATTACAATATTGGCATTAGGAACCAATGCCTGATTAGAAGACGTGGCTGTTGCCGTAATCGCAGAAACGGGTTGTTCCAAGTCGGCTACGGTAAAAGGAATTACAATGGGCGGGCCGCCGGGACATAAAGTGGTATCAGGAATGGCTTGGGTGTAAGGCGGAAAATTGACGGCACTTCCTCGCAGTGGAATCAAATAAGGGTTGGGAATATTACAAGCGCTGTAGGTATCGGAATGTGGGATACTCAAAGTCGCATTGAAGGTCCCCGTGACCAAAGGATTAAACGCCACTTGTACCGCCACAGAATCACCCGGTTGAATGACGGTGGGATTGGGTTGGCTTACAATGGTAAATGTGGTGCTTCCGGAAATGGTAACAGGTGGATTTCCTGTTAGCGTAAGTGGCCCTGTGCCAATGTTGCGGATGTAAAACGTATGAATGGTATTGCTTCCCACCGGATTGGGACCATAATCTGTGCCAGGTGGTAAAGCGGGTGGGGCATTATGCACAATGGTCAATCCATTTCCTGCGGCTTGACAAATGGCAGGTGCCACAATGCGAATATCATCTAAAGCCCAGCCTTGGTCATTGGCGGCTTCGTCCGAATGGAAGGTAAACCTGAATTTACAATTGGCGGTAAGCCCTAGTGACGTTACATTGGCGACCACCCTGGTCCAGTTCCAACGTGGATTCCACCACGCAGGCTGTAAATATGGATAATAAGGCGTGGAGGATGGATTTTGGGTCATGTTGCCATCGTAAGGAACGCAAAGCAGCTGGTTGGTAACCAATTGCCAAGTTTGGCCTCCGTTGTTCGACCATTCCACAAAACCGCCATCCCAGTTACCTACTTCGGAGCGCATCTGCATCCAAAATTCCAAGCGAATATTGGTTTGGCCGGCTAAATTGATGATGGGACTTTCAATCCGGTACAAAATATACCTTCCGGCACCGGCTTGCAAATAGGCTGAATTTCCATTGGTATAAAATACGCCACCACCACCACCGGTATGGTCAGCCGCAGGGATAATAGGAATAACGGCCGACCAGTTGTATCCGGCAAAGTTGCCTGGAAACATCCCGCCTGTATTCGTCCATGCCCCTAGGGCATTGCAGTTCTCATTGAAAATAACGTTTTGTCCCCCTACACCTTGGAAGTTCAGGGAAAAAAGAAGCGAAGCAAGAAGTAAAAAGTACCGCATAAAAAACGGTTTAGGGGGTAAACTAATTAAGCATAAATGTACATGTTATTTATGACATTTTTTTATAATTAATTGTGGTAATTCTTTGGAAATTAAACCATCCAATGATGTAAGATTGCTTTGACTTTGGTAAGTTCATCGATCACTGGAACCCCCTCCGGTGGAAGGTGCAGGGTTACATCTTTTTTGCGTTCGTTGAACCAAATGACCTTCCATTGCATGTTGTGTGCGCCTTTGATGTCTGCTTCTAAGTCATCTCCGATCATAATACACTGATGGGTCTTGGCCTTTGCCAATTGCATACCCAACTTGAAAATACCGGCATGTGGCTTTTTACAGCCCGCCTTTTCTGACGTAATGATATGGGTAAAAAAGGGCGCCAACTGACTACCAATAAGTTTCTGGCGTTGAATTTCCTCAAACCCGTTGGTGATGATATGTAACTTGTGTTGTTCACTCAATTCTGCCACCAAATCATAGGCGCCGGGAATGAGTTTATTTTTCTGGGGCGATAGATCTACATAGGTTTCTCCCATGGATTTGGCCAAGTTGCGGTCTGCAATGCCAAAATCCAAAAGCGTGAGATGAAACCGCTGATGGCGCAAAAAATGCTTGTTCATTTCGTGCCTGCGATACTTATCCCAACAGGCATCGTTGTGGATTTCGTACCTGCTATGAAAGTCCTCAAAACTGACAATCCCGGCTTGGTCCAACCGATAGGTATGATAGACTTCTTCTAAGGAAGCGCGTGAATTAAAACCAAAATCCCAAAGGGTGCGGTCTAAATCGAAAAAAATATGCCAGTTGGTTGTAGACATAAGAACCATTGAGGGGTAAAAGCGTCAGTGTAGGGCGATCCACTGGATTAGGCCAGTACTCATGGCCGCAAGAATAAAGGACCAAAGAAAAACGCCAAGTGAAAATACCATAATAATGAGCCATTTGTTATGAAAATACCGAACGGCTAAAAAACAGCCCACAGGTAACGATAAAAAGACAGGACTAATAAAGGACAAACCCCATAAACCGTAACGCTTTAAAAAAAGTACCAGCCGTCTTTTTCCTCGGGTAAATTTAATCACTTTAGGATGAGGAGGGCCCCAAATATGCATTCTTATCCTTTTCCAAAAGGCCAGGATGCCACTGCTTAAATTCACCAACAATAACACCGCGATAATACCGGTGATGCTCGCAAATAAAAAAGATTCTCCAAAGGAAAGTTGGGCCTTTATGATATAGGCCGGCACAAAAATGGAAAACTTAAAAATGGCTAGAAAGGCAAAGTATAGAAGTTCTAACTCTTTCAATGCATTTAGAGTTTAGGGCCAAAGGCTAAATCTCCCGCATCTCCCAATCCGGGAACGATATACGATTTTGCATTTAATTCCGGGTCTACGGCACCTAACCACAATGAAATGCGCATAGAGGGTAAATGCTTTCTAGCGAAATCTACGCCTTCCTGACTGCCAATCACCGCTGCAATATAGGTTTTGGCCGGTAATCCTCTTTCCCGAATCATGGCTTCCCAAGCCAAAACCATGGACCTTCCGGTAGCCAACATTGGGTCTGTTAGTATCAAAGTTTTACCTTCTAAGCTTGGAGAGGATAAATACTCGATTGAAATTTCAAATGCATCATCGGCCGTATGCTTTCGGTAAGCCGAAACCATCGCATTCTCTGCCCCGTCGAAATAGTTTAAAAAACCCTGATGAAAGGGAAGTCCCGCCCGAAGAATGGTGCCCAGCACAATCTTTTCTCCGGGTACTTCCATGTTACTTTCTCCCAAAGGCGTGGGCACCACGACCTGCTCCGATTGCATGTCCTTGCTCATTTCATAGGCCATAATTTCACCCATGCGTTCCAAATTGCGACGGAAACGCATCCTGTCCTGCTGAACGGTGGTGTCCCGCAACTCCCGCAGGTATTGGTTGAGCAATGAACTTTGTTGGCCTAAAATGTGTAGCATGGTTTCCCCGATTTTTTGGCCAAATTACATAAATTTTGGCCAGCCTCGTGCCACATAGAGACAGGAATACCTATCCGTGTTTCTCACCTTTCCATTTATCTAAACATGGAAAACGGTTTCATTACGTATTTTTGAAAAAAAAATCTAGATGCGCAGGCTCGTATTGTTTTGTTTTGCTTTCGGACTTCAATGGGCCCAGGCCCAAACCCTCACCCTTGAAAATATTTGGAGCCAACGGTGGTTTTCGCCACAACGTGTGCCGGGCTTCCAGGCCATGGCCAATGGCACGTCTTATGCTATCATTGACCAAAATCAAATTAAAGCCTTCGATTTTATTCGGAAAGAAAGCCAAGGAACAGCGCCACTCGCGCTTCGCCAATGGCAATTTACGCACAACGATAAGCCGGTCAATTTTTCTGCCTATACCTTCTCGCCAACAGAACAGTG
The DNA here is from genome assembly GCA_964599915.1 of uncultured Candidatus Competibacteraceae bacterium. Lineage (GTDB taxonomy): Bacteria > Bacteroidota > Bacteroidia > CAIKAF01 > CAIKAF01 > CAZRHR01. The sequence goes on from CAZRHR010000015.1 coordinate 5,124, forward strand.
GGTCATTTTGACCGAAGAAGAAGAAGCCATCTATCGCTATTCCACCAAAGGAAAATATTGGCTTGGAAATGCAGGAACCGGAAAAGCTTGGCCTTGGATGGATACGGCCCTCATCCAATATCCGGACATCTCTCCAGATGAAAAATGGATGAGCTTTGTCCTGAACAACAACCTTTTTATTAAGGAAATACCTAATGGAAACCTAAGACAAATTACTTTCGACGGGAAGTCCAATGCGGTAATTAATGGGGGTTCAGATTGGGTGTACGAAGAAGAATTTGAGACCGTTAAAGCCTATCAATGGTCGACAGATGGCAGGTATTTGGCCTACTTACGGTTCGATGAAGCCCATGTGGAATCCGTTACGATGGAGTATTTTTTCCCGAATCAAGCCTATTCCGTTCCCTATACATTCAAGTATCCCAAAGTGGGCGCAGCCAATGCAGAAGTAACCATCCATGTGTTGGATGTGACCACCATGCTGACCTACCCTGTGCCCATTCCGGGAGAGTGGGAATATTTCCCCAGATTGTATTGGTTTGGAAGCCAATTGGCCGTACTTTCTCTTAACCGTCTCCAAAACGAAATGACCCTTTGGGCGGGTCAGCCGGGTATTTCCACCGCCATGAAACCCCTTTACACGGAAAAATCTTCTACCTACATTGAACTTCCGTCGGCACTGACCTATTTGCCCTCCTTAAAGCAATGGATTGTCACGTCTGAAAAAGACGGATTTAGGCATTTGTACCTTTATGATGACCAGGGTAAACTTGTGCGTCAATTGACGTCCGGTCCATGGGAAGTTTCCGATTATCTTGGTTTCCATGCCAAAACCCAAACCATTTATTTTACCGCTACCAAAGTGCATCCTACCCAGAAGCACTTATATGCCGTAGATCTCAAAGGCCGTCTTTCACAAATAACTACGGCGCCGGGTTATCATCAACCTTCCCTATGTGGTGATTTTTTCTTGGATGAATATTCTCGTGCGGGTCAAGCACCTCAATACACCCTTTACACCCTCAAAGGAGAAGAGATTCTTTCTTTGGAACGCAACCAAGGTTTTCAGAACAGATTGGATAACCTTGGCTTGGTGAAACCCGAATGGATGGAAGTGCCCGGTGCGGATGGTACACCACTTTACGCCTGGATGATTAAACCTCATCGCATACAACCCAATAAAAAATATCCCTTGCTTATGTTTGTTTATGGAGGGCCCGGAAGTCAACAGGTCTTGGATCGTTGGGGCGGAACCAATTATGGTTGGTTTCAAATGCTGGCCCAAAAAGGTATAGCGGTGGCTTGTGTTGATAACCGTGGCACAGGTGGCCGTGGAAAGGCATTCAAAGCCCAGACCTATGGTAAGTTGGGTGAACTTGAAACCCAAGACCAAGTGGCCGCCGCCCAGTATTTTGGCAGTTTACCTTTTATTGATGCCCAACGTATAGGTGTGTTTGGTTGGAGCTATGGCGGTTACATGGCCGCCCTTTGTATGACCAATGGAAAAGGGGTATTTCGCGCCGGCATTTCGGTGGCGCCTGTAACCAATTGGAAATATTACGATGCCATTTATACGGAAAGGTATATGGGTACCCTTGCCACCAATCCGGATGGGTTCGATACCCAATCTCCGGTTCGCTTTGCCTCTGGTTTACAACATCATTTTCTGCTGGTCCATGGAGCTGCCGACGACAATGTACACTGGCAAAATACAGCCGTTCTTACCGATGCCTTGGTTCAGGCCAATAAAGACTTTGAATTGTTTATTTATCCAAATAAAGACCATGGCATTTATGGAGGAAACACACGGCTCCATTTGTATCGCAAAATGACTAAGTTTTTGGAACAACACCTTTCCCAGTAAATGGGTATGTCCGATTTCCCTTTTCATACGTATGCAGAAGCTACCCAATGGTTGTTCGCCCAATTGCCCATGTTTCAGAGAGATGGTGCAGCGGCTTACAAAAACAACTTGGACAACACCCTTGCGCTGAGTGCTTCGCTTGGCCAGCCGGAGAAAGAGTTTCCCTCTATTCATGTGGCGGGTACCAATGGGAAAGGTAGCACCTCGCATATGCTGGCTTCCGTTTTTCAAGCGGCTGGATTTAAAACGGGGCTATATACTTCCCCTCATCTGGTTGATTTTTCAGAACGCATTCGCATTAATGGAGTTCCCATTGCGCAGCATGAGGTGCTCGATTTTTTACAGGCTGCATTTCCAACCCTTGATACCTTAAAACCTTCTTTCTTCGAAACCACGGTTGCCATGGCATTTCACCATTTTGCGAAAGAGAAGGTGGACATAGCCATCATTGAAACCGGCATGGGCGGCCGATTAGATAGTACCAATATCATTACACCCTTGTTATCGGTGATTACCAACATTGGTTGGGATCATATGGCATTTTTGGGAAATACCCTAGAAGCGATCGCAGGAGAAAAGGCCGGTATCATTAAATCTTGCGTTCCCGTAGTGATTGGGTCACGGCAAAAAGAAACGGAGGCCGTTTTTAAGCGAATGGCCCAATCCCAAACTGCACCCTTATTTTTTGTGGACGAATTGGTTCAGGTTACCCCTAGCCAGTATCAACCGGAAACAAGGAGCCGCACCTTTTCTTTCCAAACGCCCACAAGTCATTTTTCTGTGAAATCTCCACTGATGGGAGACTATCAGAAAGAGAACCTGGCCACCGTTTATGCAGCGCTAGAAGTACTGGCAAAGCATACCGCCTGGGACCTTAGGGCTTGGTTTGCACAAGGAGTGGAGCAGGTTTTGGAATCTACAGGCTTTGCAGGTCGGTGGCAGATATTACAAAGTCAGCCTTTAGCCATTGCAGATACGGCCCATAATGTAGATGGGTTTTCCCGTGTAATGGAACAATTGGCTAGCCTGAAAGCACCGAAGTATCACCTAGTGTTGGGCTTTGTTTCAGACAAAGAAGTGTCCAAATTGCTAGACCTGATTCAGCTGCCAACCCACATCTATGCTTGTGCCCCGGCTTTGCCTCGGGCCATGCCGGTAGAAAAACTATGTGAAACCCTACAAACCTATCCTTGGCCGGTTCAATCCTTTTCATCCGTCATGGATGCTTTTCAGGCTGCTATAAACTTTGCAGATAAAAATGATGTTATATTTGTTGGAGGTAGTACCTTTGTGGTAGCAGAATTACAATCATCTTCTTTCCTTCCCAAAATTTAAATTGATAATTATAGTATAAATCGCATGATGCAAGAGCCTTCTACAGAAATTAGTTTAGACACCCAACTCCAACGATTCCTGAATGAAGAAACCCCTGGTTTAGAAATTATCCGACAAGAGCTAACGGTCTTTAGTCCGTTTTCTGTTTTTCATCCCAATGAAGAGGGTAGCGGCCACTTAGCGCTATGGGCTTGGGTATTAAATCCCAAAGGCTCTCACGCCTGTGGGGCTGCATTTCTTGAAAGGTTTGCCCAGTTTATCAGGCACCTGCCTTCGGATATTTTGTCCTCTGTTTTGCTGAGCAATCACAGCCATACGGAAGTTCATCAGGCATGGAATTTCAAGGACCTTGTAGTGACCAACCGGCCTGCGGGTTGGGCTTTGGTTATAGAGCATAAGGCTGAGAAAGAGTCTTCGTTGGAAGAACAGCTTACGGCACATCAAATGCGCAGCCAACGCGATTTCGAAGATGGCATGTATGTGCATTATGTGGTGGTGAGTCAGCGACTTTTCGAAGCCAGAAGATTTCCCGGATTAGATGGTTATGACACTATGCTATTCCAAGACGCTTTGCTTGTTCTTGAGCAAACCCTTGCCCATGCCCAACCCAAACCATCTGTCAAAGAATTTATTCAAAGTTACATTCGATTTTTTAATACGCATTTCATGACGAATTCCAGAGATCTCGTGCATACCGCACAAGCCATTTATTGGAAACACCGCGAAGCCATTGAATTTATCTTAAAAAACAGGCCGGTTCTGAATACTTCCGAGCATTTTCAGGATGTCTTTCGCTTTTTTAAAGATGAAGATATGTATGCCACACTCACGCCCCAAAAGGATGAGATTTTCCGGTTTCTTCCTGTAAGCGTGCAAGAAAAGTTTCGTTATGGTGGATACAGCTGGCACCATATGTTTGAAATCTTCTGTATTGAACTTTGTTTTGAAGAAACCGCCATCACCGCCAAATTTGTGTTTGGTGGCATTTGGCATAAAGACCCGGAGCGCAGAGAGCAATTGCAAGAAGTAAAAGACCGTTTGTTCGAAAACATGCGCCAGTTTGACACCCTTCGCGATTTTCTGGTGGAGCGAAGCCATGCCCGTGGCCGCTATCCCAGCGTGGCCCAAGTGGAATTAATGCATCTGCGGGACTTGGAAGAATTCAACGGCAATTTTGCTGAAGCCTTCCGTGTTCGATTCGAATATTTTGAACGTGAAGTGCTTGGCCCTTGGACCGAAGAAGTATTGGAGCGAATCCCTGACCGCGACCGACATCTTTTCCCATAAAAACGCACGAAATATTTGGTGAAATCAAAATCAGCGGTTACATTTGCATCCCGTTTGAGAGACACCAACATGGGAGCATAGCTCAGCCGGTTCAGAGCACCTGCCTTACAAGCAGGGGGTCACAGGTTCGAATCCTGTTGCTCCCACCAAAAAAAGGACTAGAATTTTCTAGTCCTTTTTTACTTTTTAAGCACTACAAGCGCTCACGTACGGCGTCAAGCCCTTTCCCACTTTTCTACAACCTTCCTACTTTTACCCTCATTAACTATTTCAATGGCTCACCATTTTTTAGCGTGTATCATCACCTTTCTAGATATTCAAATCGCTGAAACAATTCGTCGAACAATATTGCCTGCCGCTGCTCAAAAGAATCTGATATAATTCTCCGGATAGGTCCAATAGGCTCTTGAATTTAAATCAAGAAGAATGGCATGTTGGTGTTTTCGTTCTATATCTGGAATAATCCACATGTCCCGTTTTCAAAAAAAAAGCCAAATCGCATGTCACGATTTGGCTTTCCTCAAATATGAAAATTATTATTGAACGATCAAGCGTTCCCTTCGCGTTTCCTGGCCGAATTGCAATTCAACGATGTAAAGGCCTGCCGGTAAGTGTTGAATAGACAGCTCCATGCCGGGTGCAGCCACCATACGTCCTTGGTAATCAAAAACCCGAACTTGCGTAGGCACAATGTTTAACGGATGTTTCACCTGAACACTTCCTGCTGCAGGATTGGGATAGAGCAGGGGAGTGGCGTTAGACACTTCAATTGGCGTTACGGATAAATTCTCTGTACACAATTTGTTGGCCAACCAGTCACGTACATATGTAAAGGTCGTATCCATGTAAGCGGCACTGCTGTTGAAAGGGGAGTGGCCAGCGCCTGGCAACAAGCGGAATCCATTATCTACACCAACGTTCATGGCACGGAAATTCATGCTCTCAGAACCATGTACCAGCATCACTGGAATGCCCGGATTGGCAATGGCAGAATTATGGGGAACCACTGCATCATTGTTTCCATGAACACTGACAAATGGCATGTTTCCACTGACCATCCATGAGGTGTCACCGAGTGCTCCGCAAAGGTTTACAACCGCTTTTGGGCGGGCAAAATAGCCTTGGTGATCGCCTACAAATCCGCCACCCAAACTAGAGGTGTCAATTTTGGTTGGGATTTCGGCATCATCTTCCAAATAGGCATTGTGAAGTGAAAGAATTGCACCAGCTGAGTTACCACCCACAAGAATTAAGTTGGGATTGATGCCGTAAGGGTTCCCTCCTTCAGCGACAGATTTTTCCAAAAAGCGAATCAAGGTTCTCTGGTCTTGTACAGCGCGAAATACAGCCTCCAAAAAGGTTTTTTCAATGTCTGAACTCAAGGCAATATTGACGATGGATTCCAAACGGTAATTCATGGAAAAGGTCACATACCCCATCTGAGCGAAGCGGTTACACAACTCCACCACCGCATTATCGAGGGTTTTTGAACCTTGATAAAAACTACCACCATGCGCCAAAATCAAAGCGGGGCGGTTGGTTTCCGTATCTCCGTCCGGGGTATATACGTCCACCAAAAGGTTGACAGGTGTGCCTTCAATCCCAATCGCCGAACCGTACAATACGTCTGAGGTAACGGTTACATTGGGAAAAAGGGCTGTACTGTAACGGCCTCCCGTGCAATCTTCCTGAGCGAACACAGAAAAGGCGCTACCAATGGCCGCAGCCAAAAAGGGTAAAAATGGTTTCATTCAACTAAAATTTACCTAAAGATAGAGATAAAATAATTTTAGGAAAAAGGTTTTATCGCAAAACCATGATACGTCCCATGCGCTCCACCGGTTTGGTAAAACAGCGATTTCTCACTACCAATCGATAGGCATAAGCGCCATTCGGCACCTGATCCAAACCGTCGTAGGTGCCATCCCATTGGTCGTTGGGACCCGTAAATAATTTTAAAGGCTGCCCCCAGCGGTCAAAAATTTCTAGATAAAAATCTTCCGAAATGTCAATACCGGGGAAAGAATAGTGAATAGAGAAGGTCTCATTAATACCATCTCCATTGGGAGTAAAGGCGGTCGGCGCATAAATACGTTCCGGGTCGTAGCCACCAATCACATCCACCGAATCGATAATGGTAACACCGCAGCGTGTCACAGCAACAAAATATAATCCGGGAACATTGAAACGTGCGATTCTGGCCGTATCTCCATTGCTCCAACTGTAGGTGGCATTGGGATTTTCAGCATCTACCAAGGCGGGAGTATTGCCGCAAATCACCGCTAAATCGGGCAATGCAACGGTAGGTATACTGTCGAACCTTACATTCACGGAATCTCTGGTTACACATCCATTGGCATCTACATCTACCCAATACAAACCATTATTCACGACATTGAAAAATGGACCATTTGTGCCGTCATTCCACAAATATTGTGCGCCAGGATTTCCGGCATTGAGTATATAAGGTGGGGCGGAACAAACCACCGTGTCTGCACCAAGGTTCACCACGGGGTAAGGGAACACGGTTACATTTACGGTGCGCACCACGACACATGTGTTTTGATCGGTTACTGTGACGGAAACAGGTTGTGTGTTGGCAGGAGTAAGGGTGATGTTATTGGCAGAGCTGCCGGTATTCCATAGGATTTGATAGGGCGCCAATCCACCCGATACCGCCACATTTAAGGTGGTGGCGTCTCCAATACATAGTAAAGTGTCTCCAGAAACAGTTACTTGGGGTTGAGGTGCTTGACCAATGTTGATGCTGTCAGAAGAAACGCACCCAAGTAAGTCGACATTGACCCACCATAAGCCGGTTTGGGTCACTTGTACTTGCTGCGTATTGGCATTGTTACTCCACACGTACGTAGCTCCTGGATTTCCCGCATCCAATACAATGATGGGAGGATTCGTACAGACGATGGTGTCGTTTCCTAGTTGAACCACCGGATACGGATTTACAATCACTTGTTGCTGGGCTGAATCCACACACCCAATGGCATCAGTAACGGTGATAGTATATTGCACCGTCTGGCTTGGATTTGCGACAATGGCCGTTTGGGTGGAACCGGTGCTCCAAAGGTAATTAACCAAACCTGTTCCGCCTTGAAGGTTGGCCTGTAAATTTATTTGGTCCCCGGCGCAGGACACACTATCTCCGGAAATGGTTACATCAATGTCTCCAATGACCACCGTAATGGTGTCTAAGGACAAGGCGGTACAGCCCGTCCACGCAGCATCTACCCTGATGGTGGCGTTTTGGTTGGAGAAATCGACCACAATGGCAGTGTCTCCTTGGGTATTTATGACATTCCCATTGGTCACGGTCCAGTTAATGGTGGGATTGTGGTCTAAATCGTTGATAAAGTAGTTGTTCCCAGTAGCGCCGGTACATACCAAGGTGAGGCCTTGGATGCCATTGTTGGGCTCATAATCTGTACAAACACAATTGGAAGGAAAGTTTGGCGTCCCTTGAACCAATGGCAAGTTGACCACCTGCAGCCCGGTGTAAGTGGTAGCGCTACCGGTAAGTGCCGGGTTAATGACAGTTGGGGTCAGGGTAACAGGATTTTCGTTACAGCCGGAATTGCCATTTAAGTCTGTGACCACCAAATATCCATCTCTTCCCCCTGCACCGAAGCTTGCGGTATGTCCAACCATGACATATCCTTGATTGGCCGAGCGAATATCTACGCCCCAACCTTGGTCTTCCTGAATCCCGCCGTATACTTTTGACCATGTAGTAGCTGGAGCACCAGTCAACTTCATCAAAAATGCATCGGTTCCTCCAAAGCCTTGGGCTGTGTAACCCGCCACAATGTATCCACCGTCTGAGGTTTGTTTTACCTGATTAATTCTGTCGTTGCCGGGGGCACCGTATGTGCGCGCCCATTGTAAATTGCCTTGTGCATTTAATTTCACCAAAATCCCGTCTTCTGCACCTGCGCCGAAACTTGCCGTATAGCCCCCCACGATGTATCCGCCATCGGAAGTTTGCCGAATGGACCACGCCTCATCGTTTTGCGCGCCTCCTAATGCTCTTGCCCATTGCACTTGGAGCAATGCATTCACTTTTACCACATAAATATCCCAACCGCCTCCACCAAAACTATTGGTTCTTCCGGCCAACACATAGCCTAAATCGCTGGTGGGCACCATGTCATAGGCATAATCGTCTAGCGGACCGCCGAAATGGTTTCCGGTCAATAAATTGCCCGCTGTGCTGGTGATATATATGGATACATCCACCCGCCCATTGGCTGAAAAAGATTGCGAAAATCCACCATAGACATAGCCTACACCGGGCACTTCTGCACAGGCAAAAATCTCATCATCCCCGCCACCGGAGTTATACCGGACCCAAGATTGGTTTCCTGCCGCATCATATTTTACCATGACGTCCCGGTCAGTGGCCGTGTTTAAAACCAAATTCGCTCCGGGAAACAAATATCCGCCATCTGAGGTTTGCAATGCATCCCATGCAATGTCTCTGGACGCATCGCCAAATGTTCTGGTCCATTGGGTGGTTCCGGCTACATCTACTTTATGGAAAAGCATGTCACGTTCTCCCTGAGAGGGCGCAGACCGTGTGGCGCCTGACATAATGAACCCACCGTCATTGGTTTGTTTTACGGTATAAAGATTTTCGTCTAATGGACCGCCGTAAGTTTTTTGATAGATCAATTGGCCATTCAAATCTGGCCCGGAAAGGAGGTACAATGTGCACCAGCCCAACAAAAGGAAAAAAAATGTGATTGTTTTTTTTGGGTGCATACCTTTCCTACGCATTTTGCGGATACGAATATACAACATTAGCCCCCTCCCCCACAAGAGATTGATGCAAGATTTTTGAAAAATGGGGGCTAACCTTTGACCAGCCGGTGGTACATGACTTCGTATTGAGGAAGAATGCGGTTCACAGAGAAATCTTGTGCTTTTCTTTTGGCGGCTTCACCAAAGGAAGCGTGCATTTCCGGAGATTGTAATAGCTGTAGGGCTCCTTTTGCCATGGCTTGGTAATCTCCTACTTCAGTTAAAAAACCGGTCACGCCATCGGTTTGAACTTCTGGCATTCCTCCGGAGCGTGTGGCAATTACCGGAACCCCGCAGGCCATGGCCTCCAGAGCGGATAAACCAAAACTCTCCGACGCACTGGGTAAAAGAAACAAATCTGAACAAGGTAAAACACTTAACGTGTTTTTCGCTTTTCCAACAAAAAGTACATCTGAGGCTACCCCTAAATCCCTAGCCAGCTCTTCGGCTGCCTGTCGGTCAGGTCCATCTCCAACCATAAGAAGTTTACTTGGTAGTTGTTCGTGAATGAGCGCAAAAGTTCTCACCACATCCAACACCCTTTTTACCGGTCGGAAGTTTGATACATGGGTCACAATGAATTCCCCATTTGGGGCGGCATATTTTTTTAAGCAATCATCCGGCTTTTCCTCGAACTCCTCGGGGTTGATAAAATTATAAATGACTTCAATGGGACGGTGAACCTCAAAATGTCTAATGGTTTCTTCTTTTAGATAGTCTGAAACGGCCGTTACAGCGTCCGATTGGTTTATGGCATAAGAGATGACTGGTTGGTAGGATCGGTCCTTCCCCACCAAGGTTATGTCTGTGCCATGCAAGGTGGTTACAACAGGCACTCTTTTGCCCTTTTCTGCCAAAATAGCACGTGCCATAACTGCGGCTGAGGCATGCGGAATGGCATAATGGGCATGAATCAAATCCAATTGAGCGTAAGTGGCCACATGGACAATGGTGGAGGTGAGCGCTACTTCGTAAGGTGCAAACTCAAATAAAGGATAAGATGGAATATGTACCTCATGGAAAAAAACATTTTCCGTAATAGAATCCATACGGGCCGGTGGACTGGAGGCAATAAAATGCACTTCATGACCTTTGGAAGCCAATGCCCTACCCAGCTCTGTGGCCAAAACACCACTCCCTCCAAAAGTAGGATACAGTACAATCCCAATGCGCAATTTTCTCCGTTCTGCGTTTTCCATGCCTCAAATGACGGAAATCCATTACTTTTATCCTATCGGATTAAGTTTTATTAAATGGCCACCTTTGCCGAAGAAAATTATTTAAAAGCGATTTTTAACCTTAGTGGGCGGATGAACCGCTCAGTAAGCACTAATGAAATCGCCTCCGAGTTGCATACCCGCGCCTCTTCGGTGACGGATATGCTCAAAAAACTTGCAGAGAAAAGGTGGATTCACTATCAAAAATACCAAGGCGTAACCCTTACTAAAAAGGGACGAACCATGGCTGCGCTTATTGTCCGTAAGCATAGACTTTGGGAGGTTTTTCTCGTGGAAAAGCTAAATTTTGGTTGGGATGAAATTCATGAGGTAGCCGAACAACTTGAGCATATTCATTCTGAAAAACTGATTGAGCGCCTGGCTGAGTTTCTGGGACATCCGGAATTTGACCCACATGGAGATCCCATCCCCGGACCTGATGGAAAAATGGCCCACCACAAAGGCGATACCATGCACGACATGGCCGTAGGTGAACGGGCTGAAATTGTGGGTGTAGCGGCACATACTACCGCTTTTCTACAATACCTTGATTCCGTTCAATTGCTCCCAGGGACACAACTGACCTTGTCACAGCGATTTGCATACGACCAAAGCCTGGTTATTGAACTGAACAACGGACACCAAATGATGGTTTCTGATCAGGTAAGCCGTAAACTACTGGTTAGATATCTTCCATAGATTTTTTATAAAAATCTAATTATCAAATCCTAGGCTATTGTCATTTATGGCTTGTTGAAAACTAACTGCGGGTGTCAATAAACTTTTTATGGGTTTTTAAAAACTTACTTTAACTTTATAACCATAGGAACCTTAAAACCCCGCCTGGCCTATGGGATATAGAATTTTACCCCTTCCCGACGAACTTGTCGGTCTTACTTTTTTAAATGAACAACATAAGCTACGCGTGAACTTGTTGCTGACTTCCGGATGGCTTAAAAACAACCTTAACGATATATTGGCGCCCTTTGATCTGACTGTAACCCAGTATAATGCGCTCAGAATCTTAAATGAACAAAAGGGTACTCCCATTTCCACCTTGCACCTTCGGGAAAAAATGTTGGAAAAAATGAGTGACACACCTAAAATAGTAGATCGATTGGTGAAAAAGGGTTTGGTGGTGAAAAAGATTAGTACCATAGACCGCCGACTTGTCGATATTACCATCTCGGATTCTGGACGTGCTTTGTTGCAAAAAATCGCGAGCATTCAATCCGAATTTGATCAGCTGACGGAGTTGGTGACAGAAGAAGAAGCCGCCATGGTGAATACGATTCTTACCCGTTTACGCACCCGCACCTGAGGCATGCTTGTGGGTCCAAAAATCCAACGTAATTTGGACCCCATGATCCGATGGCTTATTTGTTTGGTTTCCACGTTTTATGCTTTGATTCCTTTGCATGTATCAGGACAGCAGGATTCCATTGCCGTTAGGTCAACCCTTGATACCCTCACAAGGGAAAGGATGCATTCTGTGTTCGATGGGGACTTAGCACATTTTTCCAAGCCAAATTATCGGAAGCCTTTGCTTTACACGGGTTTAACCGCAACAGCCGCGGCCGCTTACACCGGCCTTTGGACCCTTTGGTACGCCGATTACCCGCAACAAGGTTTTCATACCTTCGATGATAGTCAGCAATGGGGAGGCATGGATAAACTTGGTCATTTTTCCACCGCCTATATGTTGGGTTACCTTGGCCACGCCAGCTTCACCTGGGCAGGCGCTAAACCCGTTACCGCTCGTTGGGTCGGCGGAAGCCTCGGCCTTGGTTTTCTCACCGGAATCGAAATCATGGATGGATTTTCCAGTCAATGGGGATTTTCTTGGACAGATATGGGAGCCAATGCCCTAGGTGCAGCCCTTTTTATCGGTCAAGATTTGGCTTGGAAGGAACAGCGCATCCTGCCTAAATTTTCTTTTTTTCCTTCTGAATTTGCCGCCAAACGACCTGACCTCCTCGGCCAAAATTGGACAGAACAATGGCTCAAAGATTATAACGGCCAACGCTACTGGCTTTCAGTCAATGTGGCCTCTTTTCTTCCCAAAGAAGTAAAGGCTGGCTTCCCCCAATGGCTAAACCTGGCCGTCGGGTATAGCATCCGCGGTTTCTTGGGCGCCAATCAAAATCCTGAGCCCTTTTCTCACATCCAACGCACCCAACATTGGTACCTTTCTTTCGACATCGATTTACGAAAAATCCCCACCAAGTCGCCCTTTCTCCGTACCCTTTTTACCGCTGTAGGATTTATTAAAATACCTGCACCAACCTTAGAATGGAATAATGCCACGGGTGGAAACTTTACCTTCCATCCATTGTTTTTCTAATATGAGTTTTGTTTCTGACGTCCTACAACGCCTTTTTCCGCCCGATTTGCCCTATTTTTCCATGGACGAGCCCATTGAGCTCCATGCGACCCTCCAAGAAAAATTGAAGCAATGGGATGAAAACCCTCACGCTAAAAAATGCTTGTCCACCTTGCGGCAAGCTTGGGAATTGAAAAAGCAGGGGAAAACCATGACCTTCCCTTTGTTTACCCATCAATCCAATGGGGCAGAGGGATTGTATTTCCCTTTTCAACCGCCCTTCAACGAGGAAGATGCCGTACCTATTCAAGAGCATTTAGCAGCAAAACTCGGCGTGCTGGGTTATTACAGGACCCATGGGAATTTGCAGACCAAAGAAGTCAATGGCGTAATCCAAACCCGGCGATTTCTTTATTATAAACGTAGGCCATCTTTAGATGAAATGCCTTGGCCTCAGGCTTATGGCAATCTGCATTTGGAATGTTTTGCCTTGGATCAAAAGCCTCAGTGGCTCAAAATTATGGCTTTTACCTATGCCGACCGCCAATACCAGCCGCCACTGCCCTTTCAAGATTTAATGGACCATCTTTTCGCATCCTAAAACGACACCCATCCTTACAGGATTTCATTACTTTCGTACCCAGATTTTAAATGCCATGGATACCACTTCCCTCGACAAAGAATTTTTGTTCAAATACCTTTCCAATACATCGCCTACCGGCTTTGAAACCTCAGGTCAAAAGCTTTGGTTGGATTTTCTGAAGCCTTATATTGATAGCTACCAGGTTGATACCTATGGGTCAGTGGCGGCAGGTATGTTTACCGACAAGCCTTATAAAGTGGTGCTCGAAGCCCATGCAGATGAAATTGCTTGGTTTGTGAGTCATGTGACCGACAAAGGATTTTTGCAAGTACGTAGAAATGGAGGTTCAGACCCGGTGATTGCACCTTCTATGCGTGTAGATATTCATACAGACCAAGGCATTGTTAAAGGGGTTTTTGGCTGGCCCGCCATCCATGTACGTAACCGTGAAAAAGAAGAAGCCCCTTCCCTAAAAAATCTTTACATCGATTGTGGATGCACCAACAAAGAAGAAGTAGAGGCTTTGGGTATTCACGTGGGTACGGTGGTTACTTTTTGCGACGGACCCATGTGGCTGAATCAGGAACGCTATTTGGTCGGTAGGGCTTTGGATAACCGGATTGGTGGTTTCATGATTGCGGCTGTGATGCAAAGAATTCACAGAGAAGGAATCCAATTGCCTTTTGCCCTATATGCCGTAAATTCTGTACAAGAGGAAATTGGGTTGCGTGGCGCAGAAATGATTTCACGTCGCTTGAAACCCGATGTGGCCATTATTACGGATGTAACACATTGTACTGTGCCTCCGGGCTATAACCATGATATTGGGGAAACCAGTGCCGGAAAAGGACCGGTACTCACTTATGGACCTGCGGTACAGAACAATCTATTGAAAGCAGTCATGGAAACTGCCAAAAAGCATGATATTCCCTTCCAGCGTCAAGTGGCAGAGCGCAGCACCGGAACGGATACCGACGCTTTTGCCTATTCCGGCGAAGGTGTAGCTTCCGTTTTGATTTCCTTGCCATTGCGTTACATGCATACCACGGTGGAATCAGTGCGTTGGGATGACGTAGAGCGTGTGATTGAACTCATGTACCGCTTTGTGATTTCCAGAACTGGAACCGAAGATTATCGCTACTTTTCATAACCTCTAATCGCCTTTTTTGCAAGGGAAATTCTAAGGGTTTTTCTACCTTTAACCCATGCAATATTCTTGGATAGAGACGGACTTTTCGGGCGGTATTGCCCGGATTTTCCTGAACAGGCCGGACCTGCTCAATAGTTTTACCATTCCCATGGCACTGGAACTCCAGCAAGCCTTAACCCGCGCGGATGAAGACGACGAGATTCGTGCCGTCTGGTTATCCGGAAAAGGGCGTGCCTTTTGTGCCGGGCAAGATTTGCAAGAAGCCATTGACCCACAAGGCCCCGATATCGAACATATTGTCGCCACCACCTACAATCCCATTATTCGGCTTCTTCGGAGCTTGAAAAAGCCGGTGATTTGCGCCGTGAATGGCGTGGCGGCAGGTGCCGGCGCCAACATTGCCTTTGCTTGTGACCTGACCCTTGCCTCAGAAAACGCCAGCTTTATTCAAGCATTTTCTAAAATCGGATTGATTCCCGACAGCGGAGGAACCTTTATGTTGCCCCGATGGATTGGCATGCAAAGGGCCGCTGGACTCATGATGCTCGGCGACAAGATATCTGCCGCGCAAGCCCAACAACTCGGCCTCATCTGGCAGGTGGTTCCCGCCGATAGTTTATTACAAGAAACAGAGGCGCTTGCACAAAGGTTAGCCCAAATGCCCACCCGCGCCCTTGCATTGACCAAGCAAGCCCTCAACTTGTCCTGGGAAAACAACCTTGAAGAACAACTTGCCTTGGAAGGAAAACTTCAGGCCATGGCAGCAAAAACACAAGACCATCAGGAAGGAGTAAATGCCTTTTTGGAAAAAAGACCTGCCTCATTTACCGGAAAATAACAGCCTCAATTAATCATGCAGATATTTAAAATTATTGGTGTAGCGGGCTTAGGTGCCATGGGCGGCGGAATTGTAGAAGTTGCAGCACGTGCAGGTTGCAAAGTCATTGGCTGGGACGCCAACCCCAACCATAAACTTCCCGAACGTTTGGCCGCCAACCTACAAAAATCGGTAGATAAGGGACAGATTACCCATACGCAAGCAGAGCAGATTCTTCAAAATGTCCAAATAACCTCAAGTCCGGAAGGCATGGCAGGTTGCGATTTGGTCATTGAAGCCATTGTAGAGCAAAAGGACATCAAATCCGACTTGTTTCGCCGCATCGAAATGGTGGTGGCACCCGATGCCATCCTGGCTTCAAACACCTCTTCACTTAGTATAGCCTCTTTGGGCGCCGTATTGAAAAAGCCGGAACGGTTTCTAGGTATCCATTTTTTCAATCCGGCCACCTTAATGAAGTTGGTGGAAATTATTCCCGGTGTGGCGACCAAGCCTGGACTCGCAGAAGAAGTGGCCGAACAAATGAAGGCTTGGGGGAAAATTACCGTTTTGGCTAAAGACACACCCGGCTTCATCGTCAATCGAATTGCACGGCCTTTTTATGGAGAAGCGCTACGCATGTATGAAGAAGGATTGGCCAGTATCCAAGAGATAGATGCCGCCATGAAAATGGCAGGATTCAAAATGGGCCCCTTCGAACTCATGGATTTCATTGGGAACGACATCAATTTTGCAGTAACTGAGTCGGTATTTCGGGAATTTTGGTTCGATCCCAGATACAAACCTTCTTTCACACAAAAAAGATTGGTGGAAGCAGGTCGACTTGGGCGGAAAACCGGTCAAGGGTACTACACCTATCCCAAGCCCGCCGAAGAGGACCTTGTGCCAACTGAGGAAAAAGCCCGGATGATTCAAAACCGCATCTTGGCCATGCTTATGAATGAGGCCGCAGATGCCTGTTATCTTGGTATTGCTTCGGCCCAAGAAATTGATTGGGCTATGCAATATGGCGTAAATTATCCCAAAGGACTTTTACATTGGGCCGATGAATGGGGCGTGGACACCTTGCTCCATCAATTGGATGAATTATATCAATGGTATCACGAAGACCGCTATCGGGCTTCCCCATTGCTTCGCAGCATGCACCAACAAGGAAAGCGATTTTTTCATGGATAGCCTGAGTGACCGGGTGGTATCCCGGATGATGCAAGAAGATGCCTTTTCCAAATGGTTGGGCATTGAGGTTCTTGCTACCGGGCCGGGTACCTGCACCTTACAAATGGTCGTTACGGCCGACATGCTGAACGGATTTCACATGGCCCACGGCGGTATTTCATACGCCTTGGCCGATTCTTGCCTCGCTTTTGCGGCCAATGGTCACGGCATCCAATGTGTGTCGGTGGAAACATCCATTTCGCACACGGCGCCTACTTTGGAAGGAGACGAACTCATGGCAGAAGCTATCGAGGAACAATGCGCCAAAACTTTTGCCAGATACCGTGTACATGTTTGGCGAAAAACCGACCAGAAAACAGTGGCTTTGTTCAAAGGAACCGTTTTCAGGACCGGAAAATCATGGTTTTCAGAAACAACAGATTAAAAATACACATGGAACAAGCGTATATTATAGATGGCGTGCGAACGCCTATTGGAAATTTTGGTGGCGCCCTTTCTCCTGTAAGAACAGATGATTTAGCCGCTCTTGTCCTTCGGGAATTAATGAAAAAACAATCCGCTGTTTCACCGGATCGAATCGATGATGTGATTTTGGGTTGTGCCAACCAGGCCGGGGAGGATAATAGGAATGTGGCCCGCATGGCATTATTGTTGGCGGGATTACCCGTAACGGTGCCAGGAGAAACAGTAAACCGGTTGTGTGCCTCCGGCATGTCGGCTGCCGTTCAAGCCGCTCGCGCCATAAAATCCGGCGAAGCTCAACTTGTGATTGCCGGTGGAGTAGAACACATGACCCGTGGCCCATGGGTTATTTCCAAAACCAGCACGGCTTTTGGCCGAGATGCCCAAATGTTCGACACAAGTTTTGGTTGGCGGTTCATTAATCCTGCATTACAGGCCCAATATGGGACAGATGCCATGGGTGAAACAGCAGAAAACCTTCAAACCGTGGTTTCCGTGAGTCGGGAAGACCAAGATGCCTTCGCTTTGGCCTCACAACAGAAAGCTGCGAAAGCCCAGGCCGCCGGAATTTTTAGTGAAGAAATCATCCCCGTAAAGATTCCCGTAAAAAAGGGGGAGCCTATTTGGGTAAATCAAGATGAATTTATAAAGCCGGACACCACTATGGAAGGCTTGGCCAAACTTAGGCCCGCCTTCAAAAAAGAGGGCTCCGTCACGGCGGGAAATGCTTCCGGACTAAACGATGGGGCCGCGGCACTGCTCATTGCATCCAGTGGTGCAGTGTCAGATTTTGGATTAAAGCCTTTGACACGTATTGTTTCTTCGGCCGTAACGGGCGTTTCTCCTCATATTATGGGCATTGGGCCTGTGGAAGCCTCTCGGCTGGCGCTCAAACGGGCAGGCTTAACTTTAGAAGACATGGATATTCTGGAGTTTAATGAAGCTTTTGCCATTCAGACCTTGGCATGTACCCGAACTTTGGGGATTGCAGACAACGATCCACGCCTCAATCCTAATGGAGGAGCCATCGCCTTGGGGCATCCTTTGGGTATGACCGGTGCCCGGTTGTTGCTAACCGCTTCCCGCCAATTGGTTCGTTCCGGAAAGAAATATGCGCTTTGTGCCATGTGTATTGGCGTAGGGCAAGGGTATGCTGTAGTTTTAGAACGCGCCTAATGGTGTCGGGCGGTTCAAGGGTCGTGGCGCCCGGCGCAGGCGAATACCCCGCAGGCGGGCGGCCTGCAAAGCCGCAGGCGAGGAGGCTGAGGCACGAAGACCCCGGAGCCCTCGGCTTTGCCAGCCGGCCGGCGAGGCGTAGTAGCCGGAGACGGATAAGCGCCCCAAATGCCATGAAATAAACGTAACTTTTACCTATGATTTTTGCTTTCGAAGATTTTATTCCGGTGGTGCATCCCGGGGCATTTGTCCATCCACAGGCCACGATTATTGGGCAAGTGGTGCTTGGGGATAAAGTGTATGTGGGGCCCGGTGCGGTCTTGCGTGGCGATTGGGGCGGTATTTTTGTGGAAGAGGGATGTAATATTCAGGAGAATTGTGTGGTTCATATGTTTCCCGGCGTGGCTGTGCATTTGAGAAAAGGTGCCCATATTGGGCATGGAGCGATCATTCATGGTGCCGAAATCGGAGAAAATGTCCTTGTAGGCATGAATGCAGTGGTGATGGATCGGGTAAAAGTGGGCCCGAACAGCATCATTGGTGCTTTGGCCTTTGTGCCAGCGGACATGGACATTCCCGCAAAATCTTTGGTGGTGGGCAATCCGGCCAAAATTGTCAAGGAAGTCAGTGACCACATGGTGGCGTGGAAAACCCAAGGAACGGCTTTGTACCAGGCGTTACCTGCGCAGTGTAGGGCAGGATTAAGGGAAGTAACGCCTTTGACCGAACCGCCCGCCAAGTGGCCGACACGCGAAATCCAATATCAAACTTGGAACGAAACCCAATCCAAAATCTGATTTTCGGCACAATAATTGAAAAAATTATAAAAAAATAGAAAACTATGGATTTAAAACAATTTACCCTAGCCATGTTCTGTGTGGGTTGGATGGGTGTGCAGGCCCAGACACCTTGTACCTTGCCGGTGTCAAATGCTGTTCTTCAGCAACGGGTTCAACAAATTTCTGCCATGCCGGATCAGGCCAGACGCTTGAATATGGTGCGGAACTTTACCACCAATCAATGTGTGTCTTCCGCACAGTTAAAACAACTTTTAGTTTTACTTGCCGACGATCAAGATAAATATAATGTATCCATAGCTGTTTGGCCACGGGTGACGGACCAAGCCAATTTTTATGATGTATATGATGGTTTTGGAAGTTTGAGCATGGTCATGCGATTGCATGATTTTGTGCAAGAACAGAGAAAAGGGAGCATCGTGGTTTCGCCTACGCCACCGCCCACCACGCCACCGCCTCCCGTATTACCTCCACCACCTCCACCCGCACCTGTATTGTCTTTCCCGAACCTTCCTTATCCCAATGTGGTCGATTATTTGGGACGCACCATGTGCATGGAGCCCATGACCCAAACGGAGTTCGATGAGACGGCACAGGCCCTTTTCAAGTTGAGCGGCGATGCCAATCGGATGAGTGCTTTAAGAAACCAAGTGGTTGGAAAATGCGCCTCTGTGGGCCAAATCATGCGGCTTGCTACCTTGGTACAAAGTGAGACACAGCGTTTAGATTTTGTGCGGAGTATGTACAATACCACGTTCGATGTAGACCAGTTTGACCAGTGTCAGTACTTGTTTTCCTTGAACAATGTTCGTCAGGAGTTTACCCGCTTCTTGAATGGGCAGCCGGGTGGGGTAAACAGCCCGAATCCGCCACCGGCGCCACCAGCTGCCCCGGTCTGCAGCGTGAGCACACAGGAATTTGCAGATATTACAGCCAGCTTGAAAAAAGTGAGTTTCGATTCCAGCCGGCTTATTCAAGCCAGAAGTATCATTCAGGCCAAGAAATGTTTTACGGTGAATCAAATCATGGATTTGTGCCGGTTGTTCTCCTTTGACTCTTCTCGTTTGGACCTTGCAAAGTTCGCCTATGATTTTTGTACCAACCCAAGCGATTATTTCAAAGTAAATGAAGTGTTTTCTTTTGATGCCAGCAAGACGGATTTGACACGTTTTGTAAACAGCAAAAGATAATTGTAAGCATACTATTTTAGGGCGGCCTCTTGGGAAAGAGGTCGCTTTTTTTTGACAACTCCAAATAAAGTTGTGAACTTAAATTAGTAATCACCTGAAAAAGTTGTATTATTTAATGGGTAAATAATATTGTTAATGAAGCTGAAATAATGGTTTTATGTAGTTACTTTTGCGAAGTTTGAGTCGGATTTCTAAAAATTACAACAAAAACGTGTAGAAGGATGGAGGCCCTGTGGATTGGCATTTTTAGTTTCATAATAGGTCTGGTCACCTTTTTCTCAGGCTTTGGACTCAGTATTCTCCTGGCTCCCGTATTGATGTGGTTTTTTCCCGTGGAATTGGCCGTGGCCTTGACCGGACTTGTGCACCTGACTACCAATGGATTCCGTATGATTCTTTTAAGGAAGGAGATCCACGGGATGGTGTTTATTCGATTTGGCATTCCCGCACTTCTTTTTGCGGGGATAGGCAGTTGGTTGCTTCGCCAAATTACTTGGAATGTCCCCCTTTATACCTATACCTTCTTGGGAGATGAAAAAAATCTAATGGTATTAGATCTTCTTTTGGGAGGAATTCTATTGTTAGGCGCCATCACCACCTTTTTACCTCGTTGGTCCTCCTATGTTTTTTCAGCCGATTGGTTGGTTCCGG
>CAZRHR010000015.1:26087-29731 GCA_964599915.1 uncultured Candidatus Competibacteraceae bacterium
ACCTTTTTACCTCGTTGGTCCTCCTATGTTTTTTCAGCCGATTGGTTGGTTCCGGGTGGCATTGTCTCCGGTTTCCTTGGCGGATTATCGGGGCTACATGGCGCTTTCCGTGCTGCTTTTTTGGTACGAACCACCATTTCACCTGCCACTTACATAGGTACCATGGTTTGGATTTCCATGTTGGCAGATATGGTGAGAATGTTCAGGTATTCAGATGCCCTTATCCATGACATGCGTTGGGAATATGTAGATGAAACATTGGTAGCCATCCTTGCTGCTGCCGCTTCCGCTTTATTGGGAAAGCGTTTGCTTAGAGGACTTTCATTGTCACAAGTGCAATATATTGTTGGGTTTGTTCTGCTGGGGGTAGGCGGATTATTGTCTTTGGGGTTTCTCTGAAATAATCCATAGAAAACCTTAATTTTGTTTCATATTTTATAAGGTATGGGACGGATTTTCGAAAAAAGAAAACACAAGATTTTCGCGCGCAACAACAAGGTATCTAAACTTTTCACCAAGTTTGGAAAAGAAATTTCAATCGCCGTAAAGGCGGGTGGTCCGGATCCGGAAACCAACACCAAGCTGCGCGCCGTTATCCAGAATGCCAAAGCGGTCAACATGCCCAAAGACCGCATTGAAGCTGCCATTCATCGGGCGTTCAATAAACAAGATGCCGATTTACAAGAAGTCGTTTACGAAGGCTACGGCCCACATGGCATTGCCATTGTGGTAGAAACAGCCACCGACAACCCCACGCGCACTGTCGCCAACATTCGGATGTACTTCAACCGTGGTGGCGGTTCCCTTGGAACCAGCGGCTCCCTTGATTTCCTTTTCAATCGCCGTGGCGTTTTTGAAATAAAAGCCACCGACCAAGACCTCGAAGAATTGGAATTGGCCCTGATCGACTACGGCGCAGAAGACATTGGAGAAGACGAAGGCTCCATTTTCGTGTACACTGCCTTTGAAGACTTTGGAAAAATGCAGCAAGCACTGGAAACCATGGGCGTAGAGGTGCTCAACTCCAGCCTGCGGCGTATTCCACTCAATACCGTAGAACTGAACGATGAACAAATGGAGGAACTCCAGAAAATGCTGGAACGTTTCGAGGATGATGACGATGTGACCGAGGTGTTCCATAACATCGGCTAATCGTCTTTTTACATGACCGTTTACGACACGCGCCGCTGGGCCAATTGCTTTAAAGCCGGACTGCTCGGCCTGGCCCTTTCCTCCGTGCCCATGGTCAGCTCCGGCCAATGGCTCCCTACATACCCCGGTGTTGGGTTTGTTGCAGGTTTCATGACCGGACTACTCGAACTTTTCGTGTATCGCGAATTTTTACGACGTACCCACTTTCTTGTTGGACTTATCCTCAAATCCATTTCCTACACCCTCGCCATTTATGTGGTCATCCTCTTTTTTCTGACCCTTGGCCTGGTTGTTTGGTACGGTCCAGGCGGTAAATCCGTGGCACAATACCTCAATCGCGAATTTCTTGCGGTGATGCTGCAATCCTACAAAAGCTCCATAATCATTGTATTTCTCTTCCAATTGGATGATTTATTGGGCGATGGCGTGTTTCGAAAATACTTGCTTGGTTTTTACCATCAGCCCAAAGTGCAGCAAACCGTAGTCATGTTCTTGGATATCAAGGCCTCTACCACCATTACGGAACAAATGGGCGATGCCCGATATTACGCCTTCCTCGACGATTTTTTTCATGCCGTTTCTCGACCCATCCTTGAGAATCGAGGTGAAATCTATAAGTATGTGGGTGACCAAGTCATCATTTGCTGGCCAGAGGCCAAAGGTGTAAAAGACAGCCGCTGCGTCAAATGCTTTTTCGATATTTCAGATGCCATCGAAAAAAATCGTCCTTACTTTATGGAAAAGTACGGCATGACCCCACCTTTTCGAGCGGCATTGCACGTAGGCCCCGTAGTGGTGGCCCTCATTGGCGACATTAGGAAGGAAATCGTGTATAATGGCGATGTACTTAACACCACGTCGCGTTTGGAAGCCGTTTGCTCCACCTACAAAACCGACCTGATTGTAAGCGGACCATTAATGGAAAAACTCCAGATTCCCTCCCATTTTACTCAGGAACTCTTAGGTTGCGCCACTTTAAAAGGCAAAATGCAACCCATGGATGTGTATGCTGTGCGCCGGATAAGCAGCTAACCATTTTTTATTTTTTGGGCGCCTGCCGCCATGTAAGTCTTTTACGAATCGGCTCATGCTTCGGCGGCACCGGGTGCTTTGTTACAAGTCCTCACTTCGTTCCGGGCTTTCCACTTCGCCCCCTGGCGCACCACAACTTAGCTCACTTGACCGGACCTTGGCATGGGTTTCTTTTCAGAATTGACGGATTACACCCCGTTTTAATGGACTTTCACCCCGAAGGGTGAAGTAAATTCCATAGGAAAGCGAAAGATTTGTACATGCCTGCCATACTTGGCTGAAGCTATTTCAAATCACATCTATACCCAACTTTTTATCTATGCGTTTACTTACACTTTGCTGGGCCCTCCTCGCATTTTGGCCTATTTCCGCAAAAGCCCAAACGGTGGTCGAAACCAACAATACCACCTGTTGTCTTCCTGCTGCAGATAACCGTGCGCCTTTTAGGACGGTCACAGGAGGACAACGATACATTCATGCCTATAGCAAAGCAGATTTCAATAATCAAATCTCCGGGTCTGTGACCATCGACCGACTGGCCTATCATGTAGGTGGATTGCCAAACCCCGCTCCTTTCACCGTCCAAAACGTGACCCTACGTATGAAAGAATACGCTGCAACTTCTCTTTGCCCAGGGGTTTCCGGAACCACCACCGTGTTTACAGGAAATGTAACCTTTAGCAGCATCGGTTGGCTGGATTTTGATTTGGTACCCGACTTTACTTGGACCAATGTAGATGCCAATTATCTATGGGTGGAAGTTTGTTACACAGACCCAAGCCCAACCGGAGTTTCAGGTCCTCAGTTCTCCAGTTTTTCCGGAACCAGCACATGTAGACAACATCAATCTGACCTTCATAGCGGAGGTGCCCCAAACGCTTGGGGTTGTGCCACCACGGCCCTCAATGCTTCTGCACAAACTACCAAAGCTTCCGTTCGCCTCACCTTGGCTGGAAACCCTCCATGTGCCGCTCCCACGACGCAGGCATCGAGCCTGAGTTTTTCCAACATTGCCCAAACCAGTGCCAGCTTGAACTGGACCAACGGAAACGGTGGTGGCCGCGTGGTGTATATCAATACCACCAACTCCTTCACGCCACCCGCCAATGGCTCCAATCCAACCGCTTCCACTGCGTATGCCGGCGGTCAACAATGTATTTTCAATGGAACCGGCGGCGGTCCTGTGAATGTAACGGGTTTAGCCGCTTCCACGCAGTATTTTGTCCGTGTGTATGAGTACTGCAGTCCGGAGCGGAATTACAATACCACCACGGCCAGTGCAAATCCCAATGATTTCACGACGTTGACCGCTGTTTGTACTGCCCCCACGACGCAAGCATCGAGCCTGGGTTTTTCCAACATTGCCCAAACCAGTGCTAGTGTGAACTGGACCAATGGAAACGGCGGTGGCCGCGTGGTGTATATCAATACCACCAACTCCTTCACGCCACCCGCCAATG